>CAZWGJ010000034.1:0-15752 GCA_964633375.1 uncultured Desulfovibrio sp. | reverse complement strand
ATATCAAGAGGAGGCTGGCAGTCTCCTTTTTTTGTGGGCAAAGGGGCGGCGTCTGGCGGCTCCCCCAGCGAAGCCCAGAAACGAAAAAAGCCCCACCAAAAGTGAGGCTTCTTGTACAAAATATGTGGTACCGCAGGCCAGACTTGAACTGGCACAGCCAGAGGCCGGGAGATTTTAAGTCTCCTGTGTCTACCGATTCCACCACTGCGGCGTACAAGCTGATTCGATTTTGCTGGCGATGTTTTTACCATATCCGCCAGGCGGTATCAATCATGAAGCGCCTGGGGCATTTGGTCAAGGCCGTGCTTTAAGGCAAAGGAGTAAGTGATTATGGACGTACTGGACAGGCTTATTCTGGGGTACTGCCACGTAGGCATAGCCGGTCTTTCAAAATGGGCGCCTGGCACCTGCGGCACCTTCCTGGCACTGCTTGTGGCGCCCTGGCTCTTTCAGCCCCTGGACTTGAAATACCGGCTGCTTGTGCTGCTGGCCATTTCCGTCACCGGGGCCCTTGCGTCCACCAGGGCGGAGATCCTGCTTGGAAAGAAGGATCCCGGCGAGGTGGTCATTGACGAGCTGGTCGGGGCATGGATAGCCATACTGCCTTTCCATGGCGGAAGCATCCCGCTGCTTCTGGCAGCCTTCGTCCTCTTCCGCTTCTTTGACATCCTGAAGCCCTGGCCCATTCACGCCTCGGAAAGCTGGCTTCCCGACGGCTGGGGCGTCATGTTGGACGACGTCGTAGGCGGCATTATGACCATGATTGTCCTGCTGCTGGCAAAAGCCGCAGGCCTTTTGTCTGCTGCCCTCTTGTAGGGCTCTGGCAGCTCATGATCAGCAGGGGGCGCTGTCCTACTTCATGCGGTAGGTGATGCGCCCTCTGGTGAGGTCATAGGGAGAAAGCTCCACCTTGACGCGGTCGCCGGGCAGAATGCGGATGTAGAACTTGCGCATCTTGCCTGAAATATGGGCCAGAACCTTATGGTTGTTGGTGAGTTCAACCACAAACATGGCATTGGGCAACGCTTCTTCGACGACGCCGTCAACTTCAATGGAGTCTTCTTTGGACATATAACCTCCGTCCTTATTGCTGGCTGCCAGTATAGGTGAAGTCCGTGCAGAGCATGTCCTTGCCGTGGTGTTCCGGCTTTGAACTGCCTGCCCCAGGGGAAGGAGAAGCCGGAAATTTCCTTTTCACTATACTGGGAAAAAAAGGAACAGCTGACACGCAGCGCCAGCTGTAAAAGTAAGAATTGCGTTTCCTTGTCACAAAAGAAAGTGCTTGTCAATGCAGCTGCGGCGCCCTGCCTGGGCTTCATTGACGGCACGTCTTCCTTATGGCTGCTTTGCCGACGGGGCGTCCGCAGCGCTGTCCTGATGGCTGCCGAAAAAGAGCCACAAACCCAGGGCAAAGAGCGGCAGGCTGAGCAGCTGCCCCATGGTGAGCCAGTTGAAGGCAAGATAGCCCAGCTGCTCATCCGGCATGCGCACAAATTCCACCATGAAGCGGCAGACGGCGTAGCCCATGGCAAAGACGCCGGCAATCTGCCCTTTTGCCCTGGGCTTGGCTGAGAACCAGAAGAGCACGGCCCACATGACAAGCCCTTCCAGGAAGGCTTCATAGAGCTGGGAAGGGTGGCGCGGGTAGGGTCCGGCATAGGGGAAGACGACGCCCCAGGGCAGGTCCGTCACCTTGCCCCACAGCTCCCCGTTGATGAAGTTGCCGATGCGCCCGAAGAACAGCCCCTGGGGAATGAGCGGGGTGATGAAGTCCGCAATGTCCACAAAGGCGCGCTTTCTGGTGTGCCCGAAATAGAGGAAGGCAAGCGCCAGGCCTATGGCTGCGCCGTGGAAGGACATGCCGCCGTTCCAGAAGCGGAAGATTTCCATGGGGTTGTCCAGGTACATGGGCAGGGAATAGAAGAGAATGTAGCCTATCCTGCCGCCCAAAACGCAGCCGATCATGGAAATCGTCACCAGGTCGTCAACATCCTTTGGCTGCCAGCCGAAGCGCGCGCAGCGCCTGCGTCCGAGATACCATCCCAGAAGAAAGCCGATGACGTACATGAGGCCGTACCAGCGTATGGACAGACTGCCGATATTCAGGGCGACTGGATCAATAGAACAGGTATACATGGCATGTCGCATCCTCGCTGATCGGAGCGGAGAATGTTCCTCCTTAAAGCAGTTGGCAAAAGTCAGGATGTTGAGGGCGTTATTTTGTGCCCATAAGCCATTTGGCAAAGGTCTGCGGCTCAGGCTGCTTGGGCTTGCTCCAGCCCGTTCCCTTGAACGGGTTGCCGAAGGCCATCCTTTCCAAGATGATGTTGTCGTCCTTGTCCAGGACCAGCATCATCTTGTAGGGGTTGCCCGATGAGGTGAAGATCCTGAGGAGTTCTCTGCCCAGGACAAGTCCTGAGCCGAAGCGCAGGTCCGTGAGAATGAGGAACTTCAGGCCGTCGCAGGTGTAGTCCTTGACGTTGGAGGACGGGTGGTTGTCGTGCTGGACCGGTGCAAAGTTGATGACGCATTCCTTCTCGGAATGGGCAAAATCCTTTTTGGGCAGGAAGGAGAGGCTGATCCTGGCCGCCTTCAGGTCCGATTCGGACATGGGCAGGGCGATGGGGTTCTCCAGGAGATCTATGAAGCTGCAGCATCTCTCGGAATTGGCTGCAAGGTGCAGGACAAGCTCCGGGGGAAAGACGGTGTATGCGGCAGCTTTTCCTCTCTGCCTGCCCAGGCCGCCCAGGCTCTGCTCGCAGAGGGCTACGCACTTGTCGTCGTAGGTTTCCCTGTAGACGGCGCGCCAGTAGAAGGGACTGAGAAAGTCCGGAAGAATGGTTATCTCTGAGACGTTTTTGCCCTCGTCAGCGAGCTTTTCTTCCAGCACTGCTGCGTTGTACTGGTTGAGGCAGAAGCACAGGCAGGGGTAGAGCAGTGCATAGATCAGGCCAATGGAGGCCAGAAGCTGCCTTTTCCTGGCAAAGAATCCGCAGACGGCAAGGAGCAGCATGGGGACTGTCAGGAAGGGGTCCACCAGGTACAGGGCATCGGCATGCACCCGCACGTCTGAGAAGGGCAGAAGGATCCTGGCGCCCAGGCTGGTCATGCAGTCCAGCAGAAGATGGAGATAAAGGCAGGGCAGAAAATACAGCCAGGTTGTTGGAAGCGACAGATGGTCAGGCGTTGACCTGCGCCAAAGCGGGTATGCCAGAAGGGCAAACAGAAAGGCTATGAGCGGCGCTGCAAAGATGGAGTGGGAAATGCCCCTGTGCAGCTGGACAAAGTTCATGGCGTCGGCACAGAAGAGTATGTCTAAGTCGGGCGCTGCGCAGGCCAGCATGAAGAAGGGAATGCACCAGCGGGTGGCTGGGCGTTTGGGCAGCAGCAGCGCAAAGAGCACGCCTATGACTGCCTGGGTTGCGATGTCCATATAGGGTTATTCTCTAAAGGGTGATTTCTGTTTGGGAACTTCTCTGTAGGCAGGATGCTCAGCTTCCTTTGCTGCACGGTCCCTGTTCATCCTTCTCTTGAACTCCTGCATCCGCCATTCCTGCATCGCCTCAAAGTACGATGGGTTGCTCATGTTGTAGCGCTGCTTTTCGCGGCGGTAGTTCAGGGAGCCGAGCGTTGGGTAGTTCATTTCAGCAGCCGTGTCTGGTCCGGGAGGTCCGTAGTACTCCGCATCGACCTTTCCGCCGCTGGAACTGATGTCCTGGGGAGCGCAGGAGGCAAGGCCAAGCAGAAGCACGCAGGACAGCACGGCGGGCAGAAGAAGCTTTTTATGAACGCCCGATGCATCGGGGAATGTGCTGCGTAGCTGGTGTTTTGAAAACATACGTCTCCTGGCGTCTTTATGCGGCTTTGTCGGCCTGGCCGCTGACAAAAATGAACTGCACTTGCAGGCTGTGCTGTGCTGGTCTGCAAGGGGGGCTTCAGGCCTGCTGCATCCTGTCTTCAGGGCAGTTGGAGCCAGCACAGGCAAACAGTCACCACAAGATACCGTAAAAGTTTGAAAAAGCAAGAAGTTAGTTTAGCTGAAAAGCGGCTTGTGCGCCCCCTTCGACCTTGTCTTCCAGCGCTGTCCAGGGGGCGGAAGGGCACAGTTTTTTACGGCTTTTCAGCCAAAAAAAGAAAGTAATAACAAAAAGTTGCTGTCAGTTTGACAGACTATCCCCAGTGGGGTACAAATTTAGCTGTTTTTAGCAGCGGTCTTCCGTCCATATAGAACAAGGCCATGTTCTCCGGACGCACCAAGTAAAGACTGCGCCGCTTGGAGCGGCTCTCCTCAGCACGGTTTGGCTGCAGGCAGGCGTTGCCCTGTTGTATGACCTGTCAGCCGGCACCGGAGGAGCCTGCGTCAACCTCAACCAAGGGGGCATCATGGCATTCCCTAGACTGCGTTTTGTAACTATCCTTTTTGTTTGTTCTCTTTTCATCTTTGGATTGTGTTACAGCCCTGTTTGTGAAGCTTCCATCAGCATCCAGTCAAAACAGGCTTCTAAACAGGCGTCAAAACGGGCGTCCAAGCACGCATCAAGCCATAAAGTTGTCAGGCATAAAACCAAGAACAAAAGCAGGTCTGTGGTCCAAAGGGCCAAGGCGCCGGACAGCCGCCAGATTTGGCTTGAGAGGGCCAGGAACAACTCAGAGACAATGCTGGGACTGGCATCGTGGTACGGCAGGGACTTCAACATGCGCGCTACAGCCAGCGGCGTTCCCTACAACATGTACACGTTTACAGCCGCCCACAGGACGCTGCCCTTCGGCACCATTGTGCGCGTGACAGACCAGTACAGCGGCAAGAGCGTTATGGTCTGCGTCACCGACAGAGGGCCCTTCATCAAGAACAGAATCATTGACATGTCCATGGCGGCAGCAAGCCGCCTGGGTCTGCAGAGCAAGGGTGTCTCCACCGTGGCGCTGGAAGTCGTCAGCGACGCCCAGGGGCATCCATTGAGGGCCGGCGAGGCCTTTTACGTCGAATCACGCTCGGCAATGGGACAGGAGCGCTTTGGTCCCTACGATACATTTGCCGATGCTGCCGCAGTGCATGAGGCCATGCTGCTGGCAGACCCAGACGCCAGCGTCGTGCTGGACAGCGCAGTGCAGTAGGCACAGGGGCTGCACAAACTGCTGAACAGTCTGCATGGCAGAAGAGAAACCTTCGTGCTGATTTCGCTTCCGATATGCGCACGAAAGTCTGCACCTTAATTCAGCGGCGCTTCATCGACAGCTCGTCGATGCTTCAAGGGCGCCCTCAAAAAAGCGTATAAAAAAGAACCGGTTCCTGGTGAAGAGCCGGTTCTTTTTTATGAGTGAAGTTTGAGCCGCAAATAGGGCTCCTGGAAAGCCTAAGCCTTGGCGATAAGCTCGGCGACGATGTCGCCCATCTTTTCGCAGCCGACCAGGGTCTTGCCTTCTTCCATGATGTCGCCTGTGCGGTAGGTGGAAAGGGCCTTGCTTACGGCTTTTTCAATAAGCTCGGCTTCCTTGGGCATGTTGAGGCCAAGGCGGAGCAGCATGGCGGCAGAGAGGATGGTTGCCAGGGGATTGGCCTTGTCCTGTCCTGCGATGTCCGGGGCAGAGCCGTGGATGGGCTCAAAGAGGGCCGGGGACTGGGAGCCCATGGAGGCTGAGGGCAGCATGCCCAGAGAGCCTGTGATGGCGGCTGCCTCGTCGGAAAGAATGTCGCCGAAGAGGTTGCCGGTCAAAAGCACGTCAAACTGGGAAGGATCGCGGACAAGCTGCATGGCTGCATTGTCTACGTACATGTGCTCAAGCGCGACCTCGGGGTAGTCGGCAGCCACAGTGTTGACTACTTCCCTCCACAGCCTGGAGGTTTCCAGCACGTTGCTCTTGTCGATGGAGCAGACCTTGCGGCGGCGCTTCATGGCTGTCTCAAAGCCCACGACGGCAATGCGGCGGATTTCTTCTTCGCTGTAGAGCATGGTGTTGTAGCCGACCCTCTGTCCGTCGCGCATCTCGATGTCCCTTGGCTGGCCAAAGTAGATGTCGCCGGTGAGCTCGCGCACGACGATAAGGTCCAGGCCCTTCTTGGCCGTGTCTGCACGCAGAAGGCAGGCGCCGGCAAGCTCGGGAAGCAGCAGGGCGGGGCGCAGGTTGGCGAAGAGGCCGAGCGCCTTGCGTATGCCCAGGATGCCCTTTTCAGGACGCTTGTCTGGGGAGAGGCTGTCCCACTTGGGTCCGCCCACGGCGCCCAAAAAGACAGCGTCTGCTTTTTTGCACAGATCAATGGTTTCCTGGGGCAGAGGGGTGCCTGTGGCTTCATAGGCAGCGCCGCCGATCAGGGCATTGGTGTATTCAAGCTTCTGGCTGGTGCGGGCGCAGGCTGCATCAAGGGCTTTTTTGCCCTGGGCGACAATCTCTGTGCCTATGCCGTCGCCTGGCAGAAGGCAGATGGTTTTGCTCATAGGTTCTTCCTTTATGCAGCTAGTGCTGCATGCGTTCCTTCACATAGTTGACCAGTCCGCCGGCATTGACGATTTTAGCCATGGAGGCAGGAATGGGAGGACAGGTGAACGTTTTGCCGTTGGTTGTGTCGGTCAGGACGCCGGTGTCGGTGTTGACTTCCAGCACGTCGCCGTCGGCTATGTCGTTGACGCCGTCGCCTATCTCAAAGAGCATGAGGCCGGTGTTGAAGGCGTTGCGGTAGAAGATGCGGGCAAAGGAGTGCCCCACCACGACCGGAATGCCGCAGCCCAGGATGGCAATGGGGGCGTGCTCGCGGGAGGAGCCGCAGCCGAAGTTGCGCCCTGCCACAAGGATGTCGCCTGGCTTGACCCTCTTGACCCAGTCAGGGTCAAGACCGGAAAGACATTTTTCGCCCAGGACCTTGGGATCGCCTGTCACGAGGTAGACAGCGGGTATGATGGCGTCCGTGTCGATGTGATCGCCCACCTTGTGGACTGTGCCTTTGCAGATCATGATCCTTCCTCCTAGAGTGCGTCAGGTCCGATGATGCGGCCGGCAACGGCGCTTGCCGCCGCTGTGGCAGGAGAAGCCAGGTAGAGCTCGCTTTCAAGGCTGCCCATGCGTCCGCGGAAGTTGCGGTTGGTGGTGGACACGGCCCGCTCGCCGTCGCCCAAAATGCCCATGTAGCCGCCAAGGCAGGGACCGCAGGTGCAGGGGCCGACAACGCAGCCGGCGTCCATGAAGACTTCCATCAGCCCTTCCTTCAGGCACTGCTTCCACACTGTGGGGGTGGAGGGCAGCACAATGCAGCGGACCTTCTTGTGGACCTTGCGTCCGCGCAGGATGTTGGCGGCCTCCACCATGTCGGAGAAGCGGCCGTTGGTGCAGGAGCCGATGACTACCTGCTGGATGGGCAGGTCGCCGACCTCGGAGACGTTCTTGACGTTGCTTGGCAGGTGCGGGCAGGCAACGACCGGCTCCTGGCCGGTGACGTCGATGGTGACCACGCGTTCGTACTTGCAGCCGGGATCGGCAGCCAGCTTCTCGTTGACATCGGGGCGGTTGTGGGCGCGGCAGTAGGCTATGGTCTTGTCGTCGCAGGCAAAAAGCCCTGCCTTGCCGCCTGCCTCAATGGCCATGTTCGCCATGGTGAGGCGTCCTTCCACGTCCAGGTTGTCGATGACGGAGCCGCCGAATTCCAGGGCGCGGTACAAAGCGCCGTCAACGCCTATCTTGCCGATGAGCAGCAGGATGAGATCCTTGGCAGCAAGGTATTTGCCGGGCGTGCCGGTGATTTCAACGCGGATGGTGCCGGGGACCTTGAACCAGTTTTCGCCAAGGGCCATGCCGCAGGCGATGTCGGTGGAGCCCATGCCTGTGGAAAAGGCGCCTATGCCGCCGTAGGTGCAGGTGTGGGAGTCGGCGCCGATGATGAGGTCGCCGGGGGCCACGATGCCCTGCTCAGGCAGCAGGGTGTGCTCAACGCCGGCTATGCCGCCCTCATAGTAGTGGGTGATGTTCTGCTCTTCGGCAAAGGCCCTGCTGATCATGACCTGGTTGGCAGAGGCTATGTCCTTGGGAGGGCAGAAATGGTCCATGACCAGGGCAATCTTGTCGCGGTCGAAGACCTTGGCGGCGCCCATGGCCTTGAAGGCCTTGATGGCGAGGGGGCCGGTAATGTCGTTAGCAAGAACCATGTCGAGGCGGCAGTTGACGATCTGGCCGTCGCTGACGATGGCTTCATCCGTATGCTTTTGCAGAATCTTCTGCGCTAATGTCTGTGCCATGCGATTCTCCGGGGAATCCAAAAAAGGCTGAAAAACAACAGGCACCCTGGGAGTCCCAGGGTGCCCTGGCAAAAATACTAGGCTTCGTGCTGGCTGTGCAGGCGGGTGCCTGTGCGCTCAATTTCCTCAAGCCTGTTCAGTGCATTGACGTAGGCCTTGGCCGAGGCCACAAGCACGTCGGGATGAGCGCCCCTGCCTATGGCAGAGCAGCCGTTTTCCTTGATGCGTACTGTAACTTCGCCCAGGGCGTCTGTGCCGCCTGTTACGGCGTTGATGGCATACTGCTCAAGCTCGGGGGAGCGTCCCACCATGTCGCAGATGACGTTGAAGATGGCGTCAACAGGGCCGACGCCAAAGCCGGCCATGCTCCGCTCCTCGCCGCGCACGTCCATGAGCACGGCTGCGGTGGGAGGAACAGAGCCTGTATCCTGGCAGGTGACCGCGACGTGGTGCAGGCAGTAGACGTCGGGCTGGCGGTAGATCTTTTCCTGGACCATGGCCATGAGATCTTCGTCGTAGATGACCTTTTTGCGGTCGGCCAGCTCCTTGACGGCCTCAAAGACCGTCTGGAGCTGCTCGTCGGTCAGGTTGAAGCCCAGGGACTCGAATTTGACGCGCACGGCGTTGTGGCCGGAGTGTTTGCCTATGACAAGCTCGGACTCCTTGCGGCCCACAGAGGCAGGCGTCATGATTTCATAGGTCTGCCTGTTCTTGATCATGCCGTCCTGATGGATGCCGGACTCATGGGCAAAGGCGTTGGCGCCGATGATGGCCTTGTTGCTGGGAATGGGCTTGCCGATGATCATGGAGAGCAGGCGGCAGGAGGGGTAGAGCTGCTCGGTGACAATGCCGCACTCAAGCTGGAAGTAGTCCTTGCGCACGGCCACGTTCATGGCAATTTCCTCAAGGGCTGCGTTGCCGGCCCTTTCGCCTATGCCGCACAGGGCCACTTCAATCTGGCGGGCGCCTGCGTGGAGGGCTGCCAGGGAGTTGGCGACGCCAAGACCCAGGTCGTCATGGCAGTGCACGGAGAAGACGACGTTTTCTGCACCCTTGGTGTGCTTGATGACGTAGGCTATGAGCTCTGCGTACTCGGCGGGCTCTGCATAGCCCACGGTGTCGGGCAGATTGATGGTGGTGGCGCCGGCGGCAATGACTTCGGAGCAGATCTCGCAGAGGAAGTCCTTGTCGGAGCGGGAGGCGTCCTCGCAGGAAAACTCCACGTTGGGCGTCAGGGAGGCTGCGAAGGCCACGCATTCCTTTGCCATGGCGACAACCTGCTCAGGCTCCTTGCGGAGCTTGTACTTCATGTGCAGCTCGCTGGTGGAGATGAAGGTGTGGATGCGGGGGTTCTTGGCATCCTTGATGGCATCCCAGCAGCGCTGGATGTCTTTCTTCATGCACCGTGCCAGGCCGCAGATCTGGATGTCCGGGCCTGCCTGGCGGGCAATGGCCTGCACGGAGTCAAAGTCGCCCTGGCTGGAGGCAGGGAAGCCTGCTTCAATGACATCCACGCCCAGAAGTTCCAGCTGATGGGCTATGCGCAGCTTCTCCTGGAAGTTCATGGTGCATCCGGGGGACTGCTCGCCGTCGCGCAGCGTAGTGTCAAAGATAATGAGACGATTGGAAGGCATAAAAAAACTCCTCTGACTTGAAATGCAGTTGTGTGCATAAGCAGCCGCGCTGCGGCTTCAAGTCAGAGAAGTTTGACCGCGTATCTATGCGGCATGCTGCCTCTACACACTACCCCTCGCTGGAGGAGCTGCGTAGTAGCTGCATAGTAGTATGTTTGGGAAGCAGGACGTAGGTGTACACGATGCCCATGGCGATATACAGGGCGCAGTACACGAAGCCCACTATCTGCGGCTGGATGTACAGGAGGCTCAGGAGCAGAAGGAAGGCGACAAGGGTGCGGCAGGGATGCGCAATGAAGATGTCGTATTCCTTGAAGGAAAAGTAACGGACCTTGCTGACCATGAGCAGGCCGACGAAGAAGGTCATAAGCGTTGCCAGGACCAGTGTCAGCGTCGGCCAGGAGCCAAGCAGCTTCATGGCGAAGAAGACAAAGCAGACCAGGGTGCAGGAGCCGGCCGGTATGGGCAGCCCCATGAAGTAGCGCTTGCTTCCCGAATGGGCAGAGATGTTGAAGCGTGCCAGACGCAGGGCGCCGCAGGCTGCGTACACAAAGGCGATGGTCGCGCCGAAGCGTCCCAGGGCGTTGAGCTGCCACTGGTACATGAGGACAGCCGGAGCAATGCCGAAGGCAACAAGGTCAGCCAGCGAGTCAAGCTGCACGCCGAATTCGCTTGCCGAGTTGGTCAGCCTGGCCACTTTGCCGTCCAGCCCGTCCATCAGGGCAGAAAGCAGCAGGGCGATGCAGGCCGTGCTGAAGTCTCCCTGTATTGACCAGGTAATGGACAGGAAGCCGAAGAACATGCTGATGAGGGTAATGGCGTTGGGCACAATGTAAATGGCGCGCTTGTCCTTCAGGCAGGCGCCAAGCTTGCCGCGGATGCCCCTTTTCGGCTTTCCCGCAGCTTCCGGCTGCGCCTCAGAAGCCTCTTCCAGAACCGCATCCGGCTCCGGCTCGGACATCTGCCGCTCATCAGCCCTCTGGCCGAGGTCCTTTTCCTCTTGAGATGCCACTGATTCTCCTGTTGGCGGGGTGCCCGGTGCAAAGGCAGGATCAATAAGCCGACCTCTTGTGCATCGTCCCCGTAGAAATGGTGCGTCCTTTATTCTGCCTTGGCAGAGGCGATGACCGTCTGCCCGGCAAGGACTTCGTCGCCTAATGCGACCGCTGGAATATAGCCGTCAGGCAAATAAAGGTCAACACGGCTGCCGAAGCGGATCATGCCGAAGCGCTGGCCCCTGGCGAGGCTGTCGCCCTCATCCACGCGGCAGACGATGCGCCTGGCGATGAGCCCGGCAATCTGGACGAAGGTCCAGGTTTTGCCGTCGGCGTCCTGGATCTGGTAGGCGCAGCGCTCGTTGTCGGTGGAGGCCTTGTCCAGGGAGGCGTTGAAGAACTTGCCGGCATGGTAGCGGATGGCCGTGATTGTTCCTGCGACCGGCGTGCGGTTTACATGGACGTTGAAGACGTTCATGAAGATGCACACGCAGGTTCTTGTCTCGCCGCTGACAGGATCAGGGCGCTGCTCTATTTTGACGATGCGCCCGTCGGCAGGGGAGACGGCAATGCCGGCCGTTGTGGGGACCACACGCTCAGGATCGCGGAAGAAGTTGAGGCTGAAGGCGACCAGAACAAGGCTGACAACCGTCAGGATCGGGCATCTGAGCATGGCAAAGGCCAGGGCGCAGACGGTTACAAGAAAGATAATGGGAAAGCCTTCAGGCGTAATGGAGCAGTATGGCTCTTTCATAAGGTCCTCCGCAGGACATGCTGTGGGGCAGGCTGCAAGCTTTTAGGACAGATCAGAAAACAGAGGGGCATGGCGCCCCTCTGTTGTGTGTCAAAGTGTTGAGCTTGACGGGCTACCAGGCAAGCGTCTTCTTGAAGGCTGCAGCAAGTTCGTCCACTGGCTCGTTGAGCAGGACGCTTGAGCCGGAGCGGACCGTCATGCAGCCTGTGTCTGTAACCGTGCCAAGGCGGCTGGCAATCTGGTTGTACTCGCCCAAGGTGTCCATAAGGGGAGCCAGATTTGGCTTGACTGTCACAATGATGCGGCTGGCAGACTGGGAGTAGAGCGTCTCCATGGCGTTCATGGCCTGTCCTGCGACAGCAACCTTGTCGATGTCGATGTCGCAGCCAAGGCGTCCGCCGAGGCTCATTTCAGCCAGGGCTACGGCAAGGCCGCCGTCCGAGCAGTCGTGGCAGGCCGTGGCCCAGCGCTGTCCCAGCAGGCCGTGGACGAATCCGTAGCGGGCATGGGCCGATGCTGCATCAACAGTAGGCACGCGCCCGCCCGAGAGGCCGAGCTCGTCGGCTGCCTCGCTGCCGCCCAGCTCGCGGCTGGTTGCGCCGAGCAGGTAGATGACGTCGCCTGCTTTCTTGAAGTCCGAGGTCTGGGTCGCCACCACGTTGTTGATGACGCCGATGACAGAGAAGAGGACCGTGGGCGGGATGGAAATCTTGATGCCCGCATTCATGTAGTCGTTCTTCATGCTGTCCTTGCCGGAGATGCAGGGCACGCCGAAGGCATAGGAGAAGTGCTGCAGGGCTTTGCAGGCCCTGACCAGCTGGGCCATCTTGTACTTGCCGTCGGGCGTGCGCTCGCTCTGCACGGGGTCGCACCAGCAGAAGTTGTCCACGCCTGCCATGAAGTCGGGGTTGCCGCCGACGCACACGGCGTTGCGGATGGCCTCGTCCATGGCGTTTGCCATCATCCAGTAGGTGTCGAAGTCGCTGTAGCGGGGGCAGATGCCGTGGGAGACAACGAGCCCCATGTCGCTTTCAAGCACAGGGCGCAGGACGCCGGCATCGGCAGGGCCATCGCGCTTCACGCCGCACAGGGGCTTGATGACGCTGCCGCCCTTCACTTCATGGTCGTACTGCCTGATGAGGTATTCCTTGGAGCAGATGTTCAGGCGTCCGAGCATCCTCTTCAGGAAGGCGCCCTGGTCAATGGAGCAGGAGTCAAGGGAGATCTCCTTGAACTCGGGACGGTCCCATTCAGCCTCAAGCTCATACTGGGGAACGCCGTCGTGCATGAAGTCCATCTGGAGGGAGCCGACTATCCTGTCGCCGTAGCGCACTTCAAAGAAGCCGGAGTCCGTGTAGCGGCCAAGAATGGTGGATTCTACGTCCATGTCGGCCGCCATGGCCTGGAATTCGTCAATGTGCTCCTTGGGCACAGCCAGCGTCATGCGCTCCTGGGCTTCGGAAACCAGGATTTCCCAGGGGCGCAGACCGTCGTACTTGAGCGGAGCAAGGGAGATGTCCAGGACGCAGCCGCCGGTGTCCTCGGCCATTTCGCCGACAGAGGAGGACAGGCCGCCGGCACCGTTGTCGGTGATGGCGTGGTAGAGCCCCTTGTCCCTGGCGCGCATGATGAAGTCGTACATCTTGCGCTGGGTGATGGGGTCGCCGATCTGCACGGCTGTGGCAGGGGAGTTCTCGTTCAGCTCCTCTGAGGAGAAGGTGGCGCCGTGGATGCCGTCCTTGCCGATGCGTCCGCCCACCATGACGATGAGGTCGTCGACCTCGGCCTTCTTCTGCCAGCCGGGCTTGCCGTTGGGCAGGCGCCTGGGGAGCATGCCCACGGTGCCGCAGTACACCAGCGGCTTGCCAAGGTAGCGTTCGTCAAAGACAACGGAGCCGTTGACGGTCGGGATGCCGGACTTGTTGCCGCCGTGCTCGACGCCGCACCTGACGCCTTCAAAGACCCTGCGCGGATGCAGCAGCCTGGGCGGCATTTCGCCTTCATGGAAGGGGGAGGCAAAGCAGAACACGTCGGTGTTGCAGAGCAGGTTGGCGCCCATGCCCGTGCCCATGGGGTCGCGGTTGACGCCGACAATGCCGGTCAGTGCGCCGCCGTAGGGGTCAAGAGCTGAGGGGCTGTTGTGCGTCTCGACCTTGATGCAGACATCCCAGTTCTGGTCGAAGGCGATGACGCCGGCGTTGTCGCTGAACACGGAGCGGCAGTAGTCGTCCTCGCCCAGTTTTTTGCGCAGGTCTGCAGTCGTGTCGCGGATGCAGGTCTTGTAGAGGTTGTTGAGATCCTCCTTCCTGCCGGTCTCGTTGTTTTCATAACGGACCTTGGAAGCAAAGATTTTGTGCTTGCAGTGCTCTGACCAGGTCTGGGCAAGGACTTCCATTTCCAGGTCGGTCGGGTCTGCAGGAAGATTGAGGGCAGCCCTGCGGCCGGCTTCCTTTTCCTCTACGAAGTAGGAGCGGATGGCCTTCATTTCGGTGAGGTTGAGGGCCCAGGTGTTTTCACGGCTTTTTGCCATGAGGGTGGCGTCGTCCATGCCGGACAGCGCCACAGTCTCCACTGTGCTGTTGGCCTCGCCTGTGACCTTGGCAGCCTGCGGGGCAAAGCCCGGCTCCTTGTCCCATTCAGCCCTGCTCTTGATGCGGTAGCGCTGGATGAGGCCGTTGCAGAGCAGATCCTCTGTGAGGCCGCGGACGTCTTTTTCAGCCAGCTTTTTGGCGCTGCTGACAAACTGGTACTGGACTGCGGTGTAGACGCGGATGTCTTCGCGGCTGCGGCCGAGCACGATGGCGGCAGTGTCCCTGGCCGTCCTGGCTTCGTTGTCCGTGACGCCTGGGCGGAAGCCCACTTCCACAAACCAGTCAGGCTCAGGCGTGCGCAGCGGCAGCTGCTTCAGGGAGGCAACCTGCAGGATGGGGTCGTGCCAGATGCCTTCGTCCACCAGGCGGCGGACTTCACTTTCGTCGAGGCCGTCTACGGTAAAGATTTTCAGCTGCCAGACAGCACCAACTTCTATGCCCAGGGCACTGTGGAGGGACTTGGCTGTGGCTTTTCCCTGAATGTCGTCGAGATCCGGCCTGGGACCGATTTCTATGCGATACAGCATGGATATGAACTCCTGTGGGGAACCCGCCCGTGCTGCCACGGGCAGGGCCTGTCGTCTGGCAGAAAAAAAGTGGGAAAGGAAACGCTATTTCTTCCTGTCCCTGACATAGGTCAGGATTTCTTCAAGGATGTCGCGCTCGCTGCTCTTGGGCAGGGAGGACAAGGCCTCTTTTGCCTGGTCCAGATAGTCGTCCGCCATATGGCGGACGGCTGCATCAAGGCCAAGCTCCTTGACCTGCGTGCAGATGGCGGCAACCTCTTCTTCAGTGAAGGCGCCGCGCGCAAACTTGTCGTTGAAGACGGCGCGCTGCGCCTCTGAAAGCGTCTCTCTGTAGAGCTGCAGCGGAGGCGTCAGCTTGCCTTCGCGCAGGTCGCCGCCGGAGGGCTTGCCTATGACGTCGGCATCGGCAACGTCCAGGGCGTCGTCAACCATCTGGAAGGCCATGCCGACGCACTCGCCGTACCGGCTTGCAGCCTCGACCTGTTCGTCCGATGCACCGGCAAACAGGGCGCCCATCTCGCAGGCTGCGCGGATGAGGCGCGCCGTCTTGCCGCGGATGATGGCCGTGTACTCATCCTGGGTGAGCTCTGTGTTGCGCAGGGCATGGAGCTCCAGGATTTCGCCTGCCGTCGTCTCGGCCGTCGCCTTGGCAAAGACCTGGCACAACTTGGGGTCGTTGTATTCGGCAACGCAGGCATTGGCAGTGGAGAGCATGGCGTCGCCAGCCAGGATGGCCGTCGTGTTGTCGTAGACCACGTGGGCTGCCGGCTTGCCGCGCCTTGTGTCGGCGTTGTCAATGACGTCGTCGTGCATGAGGGTCGCACAGTGGAGCATTTCCAGCGTGCTGGCAAGCCGTGGCAGGCTCCTTGCGCCGTCCTTGTCCTTTGCCCCGAAAAGGCGGGCGCAGAGGATGACCAGCAGCGGGCGCAGCCTCTTGCCGCCTGCCATGAGCGTATGCTTTGCCGCCGGCCTGGACGGAGCCGGCAGCTCCTCAACCAGGGCGTCGAGGGCCTTGCTGATGGCAGGCAG
>CAZWGJ010000033.1:15101-15975 GCA_964633375.1 uncultured Desulfovibrio sp. | reverse complement strand
GACAGATCACAAAAAAGAGACCTGCTCCTCTCTGCAAGGGGCGGTCTCTTTTTTGTGCCTGTATTTGTTGTGGGCTGCGGTGCGGAACGCAAAGGTCCGGGCTTAGTTGTGGCTTAAGACGACCTCGTCCTTGCCGTCGCGCTCAGCCAGGAAGACGTCAACCCTTTCATTGGCAGCCGTGGACAGGGCGCGCCCCACATAGTCCGGCTGGATGGGGAGCTCCCTGCGCCCCCTGTCCACCAGCACCAGCAGCTCCACGCGGTCGGGGCGCCCGAAGTCCATGATGGCTTCCAGGGCCGAGCGTATGGTCCTGCCTGTGTAGAGGACGTCGTCCACCAGGATGATGGATGCCTTGTCCACTTTTGACAGCATACGGGACGGACCGACAGCCGGAACGTTGTCCATACTGGTCCAGTCGTCGCGGTAGAGATTGATGTCAAGCGAACTGAGGGGCAGGGACCTTCCAAGCTTCTGCTCCAGAAGCGCCTGTATGCGCCTGGCAAGATCAACGCCGCGTCTCTCGATGCCAACAAGCTGAAGCGTCTCGCAGTCGCCGTGGCGCTCGATGATTTCACACGCCAGACGCTCCAGTGCACGGTTGATATCCAGATGGGAAAGAAGAGGCTTTGACTCCATGACATTCCTCCACTGTCAGGGGCTGGTTGATGAAGAAGAAAAGGCAAGAATAGCCAATTTGGCCGCACTTGAAAAGGACGGGATCCGGCGTTTTTGCAGGGGGGATGCTGTGGGCTGGCAGCGGGGAAGCATGGGGCTTTGCTGAGGTCGTGTCTGGTGCTGCCCGGCAGGTATGCAGCCCCACTGAAACCAGGGGCTTTAGCTGATGCCGTAGTGGTGCTGTTGGGAGCCTGGCAAG
>CAZWGJ010000033.1:9700-15001 GCA_964633375.1 uncultured Desulfovibrio sp. | reverse complement strand
AACACATTGAAAACAGCACCTTTTGTTTTCGCTATATTACGGTTCAGTCCAGTGGATATTGTGCGCCAGCAAGTTACCGGCAAGTTACCGGCAAGTTAAAATCGGGCTCTGCCGTTGACCGCAGCAGGTGCGCAGTCCGCTGAAACCAGGGGCTTTAGCTGATGCCGTAGTGGTGCTGTTGGGAGCCTGGCAAGTTGCCGGCAAGTTACCGGCAAGTTAAAAATGGGCTTTGCAGTCCACAGCAGCATATGCTTAACACATTGAAAACAGCACCTTTTGTTTTCGCTATATTACGGTTCAGTCCAGTGGGTATCGTGCGCCAGCAAGCTACCGGCAAGTTACCGGCAAGTTAAAATTGGGTCTGTTTTAACCGCATATGATACATAACTATCTGAAAATATAGTATTTTTACACAAAAACTGCGTGAGCTGCCACATGAAAAGATGCTCGTAACTTGCCGGCAGGCTTGCTGCACGCAGCGTGGACCTCTGCAAAGGGGGAACCATCGTGAGGGCAGTGCCTTTTGCCTGCACTGCATAGGCCCCTGCCGGCAGCCAGCCGGCATGGTTTTTCTGCTGGAATTGAAACCAGTGGGTTGATATGATAGACACTGTCAGACCATGCCGGCTGCCCTCAAGGCAGGGCGGCTGTCTGCACAAGACTGCCTTTTTCCAAGACATGCATAAGGACCAGAAAGAGTATGATCACGCTGACTGAAAATGCCCGTGCGGCTGTTGCCGCCTTTCTGAAGGGCAAGCCCGAGGCGCCCATCCGTGTCTACCCTCAAAAGAACCATGCGGGAGGCGTAAGCCTGGCGCTCGCACTGGATCAGATCCATGAAGACACGGACGAGGTCAAGGAATGCGGCGGCTTCACCTTCTGCATGAACAGGGATCTCAAGCGCATGGTCCAGCATGTGACTATAGAGCAGGGCAGCACAGGCTTTGTCTGCACGCCGCTCCTGCCCCTGCCTAAGCTTGACATGGGCGGCGGGTGCTCTGCATCCGGCTGCACAGGCCGCTGCACTGGCTGTCACTAGTCTTTTTCCATTAACTGTACTCCGTCTTTTTTTTACTCCCGCCATCCTTTTTGCGATGGCTAGTTCCAAGGAAGTACCTATGATTACAATCAGCCCTGACGCCCAGAAAGAACTGGACGCCTTCTTTGAATCCAACGCTGACGCTCCCAAAAGCGTGCGCATCTTCATGGCTCCCGGCGGCTGCTGCGGTCCTGCCCTGAACATGGCTCTTGATCCTGCCTCCGACATCGACGAGGTCGAGGAAATCAACGGCATCACCTACTGCATCGCCAAGCCTCTGGCTGCGCAGACCGGCAACATCAGCGTGGACATCAGCTACATGGGCTTCACCCTTACCCCTGAGCATCCCCTGCCCAGCTCCGGCTCCAGCTGCTGCTCAGGCGGCTGCTCCGGCGGCTGCGGAGGCGGCGAGGGCGGCTGCTGCGGCGCTTAAGCCAGCCAAAAAGGCTGTCCTGAAGGACGGGCTTGCCAGTCCTTGCAAAATGGGCAGCCTTTTGCAAAGGAATTTAACGGGGCCGGGAAACCGGCCTTTTTGTTGTGCGCCCTGTGCCGGCTCTGCGAGGTTCCGGCATCAAGGGGGCTTGTCAGGGGGATGCTGCATGCAGGCTCTGGATATTCTGCAAAAATTGGCTGCTTCATCTGCGCGGAGCTTTACGCTGAACCGTTCAGGCTTTGCCACGCAGGCCAGGCTGGCCGCCCAGGCCGTCCACGACGGCAGGACGGCCGTACTGGTCGCCAGGGAGCGGAGCAGCTTCAACCAGCTTTTGGCGCTGGCGCAGCTCTACACCCCCTCGCTCTCCTGCGCAGACGTCAGCCTTTCCCTGCCGCTCTGGCAGCAGCCCGTCGTCCCCCTGCCGCAGGGGCTTTTGGTGCGCGACGATTTTTTGGACTGGGCGCAGCGCCTCTCTGCGCTCTATGCCCTTTCCCAGCCTGGACCGCACCTGGTTGTGGCCAGCCTGGAAAGCCTGGTTGTGCGCTGGCCGGCAAAGGACTTCTTCTCGCACGCCGTGCTTGACCTTGCCCAGGGCAGGGAGCTCGACCAGGACGATCTCTTGGAGACCCTGGCAGCCTTCGGCTATGCCAGGACCAGCTTTGTGGCCAGGGCCGGCGAGATGGCAAGGCGCGGCGACATCGTCGACATCTTCGCCCCCGGCCTCAAATACCCGGTCCGCCTGGAGTTTTTCGGCGACACGCTGGAAGACATGCGCCTTTTTGACGTGGACAGCCAGCGCTCCCTGGAGCACTTGACCGAGGCGTCCATCCTGCCGGCAAGGCCCTACCTGCAGCACGCCAAGGGGCTTGAAGCCATGAGGGCCCATATCAAGAAGCTGCAGGATGACGGCGTCATCAGCGAGGATATAGCCTATGACTGCCAGATGGCGCTTGAGTCCGGCGGAGGCACGCTTCTTCCCGGCAGCGTCCTTGAGGGCTGCACCACCTTGCCCGACTGGCTGCCCGACGACGCCGTCTATTTCTGCGAGGGCGAGAAGGACACCAGGGAAGCCTTTCTGCAGTGCCAGGCAGAGCTTAAGGAGCGCCTCTACAGCGACAAGGCGCCGGTGCTGCAGAGCGTTGACCTGTGCCTTGACACCTCATCCCATCTGCCCTGGGAGGACAGGAAGGAAGCCAGGGCCGTGTATGCCGAGCCTCTGGTCGTCGGCGTGGAGGAGAGCGGCATCAGCCTGCCCGAGCGCCCGATACGCTCATTCCAGGACCTTTTCCCGTCCTCCGACGCCATGGACAGGCCCTGGCAGCATGTGAGCGCCCTGGTCAGGCAGTGGAGCAGGGAAAAGGGGCAGCTTGTCCTCTGCTTCCCCTCTGCAAAAGGCAGGCAGCGCTTTTTGAAGCTGGCTGAGGCGGACGGCATTGCGCCAAAGCTGCGCTACGATCTCTCAGGATCGGGGCTCTACGCCCTGGTCGCCCCCTTCAGGCTTGGGGCGGATCTGGTCTGGGACAACAGCTGCGTGCTTGGCGAAAAGGTGCTCTTTCCCAAGGCTGAAAAGACGCAGCGCGTCTCAGCCAGGGCCTTCAAGGGCATGGACACCTTTGAGGACCTGCGCGGCGGCGAGCTGCTGGTGCACAGGGACTACGGCATCGGGCGCTACCAGGGGCTGAAGACCGTCGAGACGGACGGCGTCAGCCACGACTTCCTGCTTATGGAGTACCAGGGGCAGGACATGCTCTATGTGCCTGTGGACAGGCTGGACCTGGTGCAGCGCTTCCGCAGCACCGAGGGCAGCAGCGCTCCCTCCCTGGACCGCCTGGGCACTGCAGCCTGGAACAGCTGCCGCGACCGCGCCCGCAAGGCGGTGGAGAAGATAGCGGCGGACCTCATTGAGATGTACGCCTACCGCAAGGTTGCCAAGAGCTTCCGCTACTCCCCCTGCGACGAGCTCTACCATGAATTTGAGGCCAGCTTCCCCTATGAGGAGACGCCGGACCAGGCAAAGGCCATAGAGGACATCCTGCACGACATGGACAAGCCTGTGCCCATGGACCGCCTGATCTGCGGCGACGTGGGTTTTGGCAAGACCGAGGTCGCCATGCGCGCAGCCTTCAGGGCGGCTGCCAACGGCAGGCAGGTGGCATTGCTCTGCCCGACGACTGTGCTTGCCGAGCAGCACTACCAGACCTTCCGTGCCCGCATGAACGGCTTTCCCATCCGCATCGGGCTCTTGTCGCGCTTCGTGCCGCAGGCAAAGCAGCGCAAAATCATCGACGGGGCTGCAAAAGGGGAGATAGACATCCTCATCGGCACGCACAGGCTGCTCTCCCAGGATGTTGAGCTTCCAAACTTAGGTCTGCTCATCCTGGATGAGGAGCAGCGCTTCGGTGTGCGCCACAAGGAAGCCATGAAGGAGATGCGCAAAAACGTCGATGTGCTGACGCTCACGGCAACGCCCATCCCCAGGACCCTGCAGCTCTCCATGTCCGGCATCCGCGACCTCTCCCTCATCGAGACGCCGCCCAGGGAGCGCCTGCCCGTGCAGACTGCCGTCATTGAGCGCGACGACAAGCTTTTGAAGGAGGTCGTGGAGCGGGAGCTCAACAGAAACGGCCAGGTGTTCTGGGTCTACAACAGGGTGCAGGGGCTCACGCAGGTGCGCGACTATGTGCAGCGCCTCCTGCCCGAAGCCCGCATCGCCACAGCGCACGGGCAGATGAACGAGGAAGAGGTGGAGAACGCCATGCGCCAGTTCTGGCACGGCGAGCTGGACGTCCTTGTGTGCACCTCCATCGTGGAGTCCGGCCTGGACTTCCCCATGGCAAACACCCTCATCGTGGATCAGGCGCAGAAGTTCGGGCTGGGGCAGCTCTACCAGCTGCGCGGCAGGGTCGGGCGCTCCGACAGGCAGGCCTTCGCCTACTTTGTCGTGCCCGACGCCTCCCATATGACCGACATAGCAGAAGAGCGGCTGCGCATCCTGCAGGACATGGACTTTCTTGGCGCGGGCTTCCGCGTGGCCATGGAGGATCTGCGCCTGCGCGGCGCAGGCAACATCTTAGGCGAGGCGCAGACAGGGCAGATGACCAGGGTGGGCCTGGACCTCTACCTGGAAATGCTTGAGCAGGCTGTTGAGCGCCTCAAGGGCACAAGCCCCGACAAGGAGCTTTCCTGCGAGGTGAACATCGGCGTCGCCGCCCGCATCCCCACCTCCTACATTACCGACGGGCAGGAGCGCCTCCGCCAGTACAGGGCGCTGACAGCTGCTGCCAGCGGCAGCGAGCGCGAGCGCATAGCCCTGGCCATACGGGACCGCTTCGGCGCCTTCCCCGAGGACTTCCAGACCTTCCTGGCCGTCCTGGACTTCAAGCAGTTCCTTGGCAGCATGCAGGTGGAGAAGGCAGACCTTGCCGTCAACCGCTTAAAGCTCACCTGGGTGGAAGGGCAGGGCGCCGTTGACCCCATCAAGATCCTGCAGCTTATGCAGGCAACCCCCGGCGCCCAGATGATCCCGCCGGCAACCTTGATCCTGCCGGTGGACAAGAACATGCCCTACAGGGATGTGCTGGCAAAGATGCGCAGCCTGCTTGAAGGGCTGCGCCTGGAAAAGAACGAAAACGGCGAGGCAGCCAGGGAGGCTGTTGTGCTGGTGTCCCATGCCACAGCCATGGCAGGGCGGGGCGGCGCCCCCAGAAACCTGCGCAAGGCCAGATCCTTCAATGTGTCAAAGGACAAGCAGCAGGCAGAGAACAAGCCTTGCAGGGGGCGGTGAAGGGTCCTGCCTGTACGTTTGGTGCCGGCTTTAAGAACAACGCAA
>CAZWGJ010000033.1:2401-9600 GCA_964633375.1 uncultured Desulfovibrio sp. | reverse complement strand
GGCTGCATCCTTTCCTGCGGCCATCCATGCTGCGCCCTGCTCCCTCATTGCCTTTTTAGGCAGAAATAGGTAGAAAAACATTTTCTATACACTATTGCCTTGGTCTGGTTGCTTCATTTTTTTTGCGCACCATAAAAGACATGTGCTGAAGTCAGTCCACTGTGCAGGATGCGCCAAGGCGTGCTTTCCCCAGCATCCTGCCTTTGTGGAAGGTGATGACCAGCCCATCCTTAGAAGGTAGTACACTGTGAAAAAGTATATTGCTTTTGTCCTTTTGCTCATTTTCGCCTGCTGTGCCCGTGTTGAGGCTGCCCAGTATGGGAAGATTGCTGCGGTGGTCAACGGCACGGCCATAACCATGTATGACCTGCAGCGTGCCGCCGGTCCCGACATCGTCCGTGCAGGCTTAAATCCCAACAACCCGAAGGACAAGGAGAAGGTGGACACCATCCTCCGCCGCACCCTTGACTCCATGATCAACGACCAGCTGCTGATGCAGGAAGCCAAGCGCCTCAACATCAAGGTCACCGACAAGGATGTGGACCAGGAAATTACGGCTATGTACACCAGCCGCAAGATGACCAAGGAGCAGTTTGAAAGGCAGCTTGCCAAGGACGGCGTCAAGCTCAGCGAGATCAGGGACAACTACCGCAAGGGCATGACCAGGCAGCGCATCATCGCCATGGAAGGCGGGCGCCGCGTCGTCATCCGTCCTGAGGAAATCAAGGCGTACTACGAGAAGAACAAGTCCAACATGTACAACCGCGAGGGGCTGCACATGGCCCTCATCGTCTACCATCCCCAGGCTCCGGCAGCCCAGATTGCCCGCAAGATCAAGAGCGGCGAGATAACCTGGCTTGAGGCTTCCCAGAAGTACTCCGTCATGCCCGAACGCAACAATGGCGGCGACACCGGCCCCGTGCGCTGGGATGCGCTCAACCCCGAGTGGACGAAGCGCCTCTCCCACATGCAGCCAGGCGACGTCACCGATCTCTTCAACTACAACGCCCAGCTCAAGGCCCAGGTGCGCCTGTTCCGCCCCAACGGCGACAACTCCCCCCTGCGCATCATGACGCTTGAGGAAGCCACCCCTATGATCGACGCCAAGCTGCGCGGCCCCAAGGCCCAGGACCGCATTGAGGACTATCTGAAGTCCCTGCGCGACAAGGCGCTCATCGACATACGCATCTAGCATCTTCCATTTGGCACAGCCGAAGCCGCTTCAGCCGGCGGTCTTGGCTGCGCCCTTTTTCTTTGCAGGACATCCACGCTGCGGCGCCCTCTTTGCGTCCTGCGGCAGGACAGGCAGAATATGGCTAAGTTGAATGAAATGACAGGCAGCAATCCTGAGAAAATTCTGGGCGGGCAGCCGGATGCCCCGGCAGCTGAGGAAAACTCCAAGGCTGAGCCTTCGGACAGTTCCAGGGACGGGCAGGAGGCTGCGGCCGCAGCCCAGACGGAGGCAGCCGGCCAGGAGCAGTACCAGTCGCTGGAGGATTTTGGCAGGGATCTTGCCGAACAGCGCCTTGCCCAGGGGCTCAGCCTGGACGACGTGGCAGAGAAGCTCAAGCTGAACAAGCCTGTGGTGCAGGCCATGGAAAGCGGGCAGATTGCCAAGGACCGTCCGGTCATCTATGTCAGGGGCTTCCTGCGCGCCTATGCGCAGGCCATGAAAATCCCCCAGTCCCGCTATGAAAAGCTGCTCTCTTCCCTGGTTGAAAAGACGGAGCTCCTGCAGCGCCCCTACTACCGGGCTGAGAAGACGGCGCGCCTGCCGCACAAAAGCCCCCTGCTGGGCATATTGGCATCGCTTTTGATAACAGTCTGCGCAGTCTGGGCTGTCTGGCACTTCAAGGTCATCGACTACCTTGTCAGCGACAACGGCAGCGCGACGCCCAAGGCCGTCCCCATGCAGACCTATGAGACCGAGCCCCTTGAACCGCTGCCCCAGCAGACTGTGACCGTGGCAGGCACAGCGGACAAGGCAGCTGCGGCCCAGGACGGAAAGGCGGAGCAGAACAGCCTCTACCTGTCTGCTTCCAGCGGCCAGGCTGCCGCCCCTGCCGCCGCTGACGGCACTGTGCGCGGCTCCGTGCAGGGTCCTGCACAGGGGGCTGCACAGGCAGTGCAGGGAGCCGTGCAGGCGCCCGTGAAAACGGACGGCAGCTCCGCCCAGCCCCAGGCGCAGGGACAATCTCCCTCAGAGCAGGAGTACCTGCCGGCCGTGGTGCCGCCCAACTCCCCCTGGGCAGCCCTGCAGGGCAATGCTACACTGGCAGGGCAGGCAGGGCTTGCGACGCAGCCTCCGGCCGATCAGCAGGCGCCCTCCGCCACCTCTCCTGTCAATCCCAACCTGCCGCCCAACGTGCAGGGCATGGTCCAGGACGGCAAGCATACGCTGACCGTCACTGCCGAAGAGGCCTGCTGGACGCAGGTGAGGGCCGACTCCGGACGCCCGGCGCAGCGCACCCTGCAGCCCGGCGAGAGCATGACCGTGCCCTTTGAGACCTCGCTGAAGCTCCAGCTTGGCAATGCCGGCGGCGTCAAGGTCTACTACGACGGCATAGAGCAGACCAACCGCGGCCGCAAGGGCCAGGTCCGCACCATGGACTTCCCCCCGAAGGCGGCCGAGTAGGAAGCCTGAGGGCAGGCTGCTTTGCCGGCCGCTGGAAATATCATTTGGAGTGGATTGACAAAGGCATTGTGCTTGCCAGGGGAACCTTCCGCGAGGCGGACATGTGGCTGCGCCTGCTCTTCAGGCACCACGGCGTGCAGTCCGTGTTTGCCTTCGGCGGCCAGCACAGCAGAAGGCGCTTTGTCGGCTGCCTGGATCTTTTGAACGAGCTGGAATGCTCCGTCAAAAGCAGCCGCACTGGCCAGTACCTTGAATTGTGCGAGGCATCCCTTGTGCAGGGCCCGGGGCTTTTGCGCACCCGCAGGAAGGAGCTTGGCCTCTGCGTCAACTGCATGAAGCTGGTTGACAGCATAGGCGTGCCGCAGGAGGCGGCGGCAGGCGTCTTCAGCCTGCTGCACGATCTAATCCAGGCTCTTGGCGAGCCTGTGGAGAAGCCCCTCATCACAGGGCTGCTGTTCCGCCTGCGCGTGCTTGATCTTTTGGGCTATACGCCTGTGTTTTCCTCCTGTCTTTCCTGCCGTAAGAAGAGGACGGGAGGCGCCTTTTTTTCTATAGAGGAGGGCGGGGTGTTCTGCTTTGCGTGCGCAGCCAAGAGGAACCTCAACGGCGCCCGCTTTGCAGGAGCCGCCCTCGACACGCTTGAATCTGCCATGCAGAGCCCGCCCAGAGCGTGGGCAGATGTTGATTTTCCCCAGGCGGAGCTTCGCAAGGTGGCATGCTGCGTAGACGGCATGCTGCGCTACCACGCAGGGCTTGCCTGGGAGAAGGGGCGCTACTGCCGGATCTGATCCCTGCCGGCTTTTGAACCTGGAAAAACAAGGGGATGGTGCCAAGGGAGAGGGCTGCAAGGCGTCTTCCATCTGGCACTGCCCCAAACTGGAATAAGGAATTGAGGAGACTATGTACTTTCAAGATGTCATCCTGGCACTTCAAGGCTACTGGGCCAAGCAGGGCTGCGTCATAGAGCAGCCCCTGGGCGTTGAATGCGGCGCCGGCACCTTTAACCCGCACACCTTTCTGCGCGTCCTGGGCCCCGAGCCCTGGAAGGTGGCCTATGTGGAACCATGTCGCAGGCCGACCGACGGCCGCTATGGCGAAAACCCCAACCGCCTGCAGCGCTACTTCCAGTTTCAGGTCATTCTCAAGCCCAACCCGTCCAATGCCCAGGACCTCTACCTGGGCAGCCTTGCCGCCCTGGGCCTGGACTCGTCCAAGCACGACTTCCGCTTTGTGGAGGACGACTGGGAATCCCCCACGCTCGGCGCAGCCGGCCTTGGCTGGGAAGTGTGGCTCAACGGCATGGAAGTCAGCCAGTTCACCTACTTCCAGCAGGTGGGCGGTCTTGAGTGCCGTCCTGTCTGCGTTGAGCTGACCTACGGCCTGGAGCGCCTGACCATGTACCTGCAGGGCGTGGAGAGCGTCTATGACATCCGCTGGAACGAGCATGTCACCTACGGCGACATCTACCACCAGAACGAGGTGGAGCAGTCCAGCTACAACTTTGACTGCTCCAATGCGGCCATGCTGCTGAAGCACTTTGACGACCATGAGCAGGAATGCCGCTCCCTGATTGAAAAGGGCCTGCCCTGGCCCGCCTACGACCAGTGCATGAAGTGCTCCCACACCTTCAACCTGCTTGACGCCCGCGGCGCCATCTCCATCAGCGAGAGGGCCGCCTACATAGGCAGGGTGCGCGCCCTGGCTTCCGCCGTGGCCCGCCTCTACACAGAGCAGCGCAAAGAGATGGGCTATCCCATGCTGAACAAGTAAGGAGGGGAGTATGTCAACTTTTGTTCTGGAAATTGGCAGCGAGGAGCTGCCCTCCCGTTTTCTGGCAGGAGAGGAAAAGTTCCTGGCAGACGGCTTCAGCGCCCAGCTCGATGAGCAGTCCCTGGCGCACGGCGCCATCCATACCTATTCCACGCCGCGCAGGGCCATCGTCCTCATAGAGGATGTGGCTGCAAAGCAGGAGGAAAAGGAAGAGGAGTTCATGGGGCCTCCGGTGCGCGCAGCCTACAAGGACGGCGCACCCACCAAGGCCCTGGAAGGCTTTGTGCGCGGACATAACCTGAAGGTGGAGGACGCCTATCAGGTGAAGACCGCCAAGGGCGAGTACATTGCCGTCAAGAAGCTTGTGGGCGGACAGCCCGCCGCCAGCATCCTGGCCAAGATTTCCGCCGCCCTCATCCCCCAGATCCCCTTTGCCAAGCGCATGCGCTGGCAGAGCTTTGACTTTGCCTACAGCCGCCCGCTGCAGTGGATAGTCGCCCTGCTGGACACAGAGGTCGTGCCCTTTGAAGTGGGCCCTGTGACAAGCGGCAGAATGACCTATGGCCACCGCGAGCACGGCAGGGGGCCCTTTGAGGTGAAGACGGCCTCTGAGCTGCTTTCCCTGCTCCGTGAAAAGGGCGGCGTCGAGCCCGACGGTGCAAAGCGAAAGGAAGCCATTGTCGCCGAGGCGGAAGAGGCTGCAGCCAGGATAGGCGGCAGGGTGCTCTGGAATGACGCCCTGATGCAGGAAGTTGTCGGTCTGGTCGAGCATCCTTTGAGCATTCTGGGCGACTTTGACGAGAAGTACCTGGAAGTCCCCAGGGAAGTGCTCATCACCAGCATGCAGACGCACCAGAAGAGCTTCGGCGTGGAAGACGCCAACGGCAGGCTGCTGCCGCACTTTGTGACCGTGCTGAATTTGACGCCCCCCTCGCTGCCGCTGGTCAAGCACGGCTGGGAGCGCGTCCTGCGCGCAAGGCTGGAGGACGCCCGCTTCTTCTGGCATGAGGACCTCAAGGCCTCCTTTGACGAGTGGCTTGAGAAGCTGGACCACGTCATCTTCATCCGCGGGCTTGGCACCATGGGCGAGCAGAGCAGGCGCCTTGAGGCGCTCTGCGGCTGGCTTGCCGCATCCTGCGCTCCTGAGCTTGAAAAGCAGGCCCGCAGGGCAGGCCTTCTTGCCAAGGCCGACCTTGTGTCCGGCATGGTGGGCGAGTTCGACACGCTGCAGGGCATCATGGGCGGCATCTACGCCGAGCGCTGGGGCGAGGACAAAGCCGTGGCCGACGGCATCAAGGAGCAGTACCTGCCCCAGGGTTCAGACAAGATGCCTGAGTCCGTCGTGGGCGCCCTGCTGGCCATCGCCGTCAAGGCCGACACCCTGGCCGGGTGCTTCGGGCTCAACCAGATGCCGACCGGCGCCGCCGACCCGCAGGGCCTGCGCCGCTGCGCCATCGGCATCATCCGCATCCTGCTGAAGTTCGGCTTCGAGATTGATCTGCGCGAGCTCTTTGCCAAGGCCCTTGCCGGCTATGGCGACAAGGACTGGAAGGTCGCCCCCACCATGTGCCTGGACAACCTGATGAACTTCCTGTCCGGCCGCCTGCGCAACTACTACCAGGCTGCGAACGTGGCGACGCCCCTGGTTGACGCAGCGCTTGGCGCCGGCTGCAAGAGCGTCAAGGGCGTGGACATGCGCCTGGCAGCCCTGGTGGACTTCAGCGCCGGCGCCGACTACACCGGCAGCGTGCAGACCTTCAAGCGTGTTGCCAACATCGTTGCCAAGCAGCAGGGGCAGGGCGTGGAAATCCCTGCAGTCTGGAGAAAGTCCCTGCTGCAGGAAGACGCCGAAAAGGCCCTGGACAAGGTCCTGGAAGAGGCGCTGCCGACCCTGGACCACCTGTGGCAGAACGGCGACTTCCGCGGCATGCTCGCCCGCATCGGGGAGCTGCGTCCTGCAGTGGACAACTTCTTTGAGCATGTGATGGTCGCCTGCGAGGACGAAGCTCTGAAGGCGAACCGCCTGGCCATGCTGAAGGCCATGGTCAGCCGCTTCTCCCTTTTGGCGGACTTTGCCGCCCTGCAGATCTAAGCTTTTTGCACAGCCCCCTGCCTGAAGGGGGCGCGCCTTTCTTATCCAGACATGATCCGGCGGTCCATGCCGCCGGATCATGTCTGCCTGCGCAGTGGAACTTTTTGCTTGACAGAGTCTGCAAATGCGTCTAAGTTCCACGTCTTGCAAGTAAGAATTTTCAATTTCTTGCCGCTCAATCTTGGAGGATTACCGTGGCTAATCATAAATCCGCTCTCAAGCGTCATCGTCAGAGTCTTGTCCGCGCCGGCAGAAACCATGCCGCACGCACCAAGGCACGCAACGCCGTGAAGGCTGTGCGCCTCGCTATTGCCAACCATGACAAGGCCGGCGCCAGCGAAGCCCTCACCATGGCTACTTCCGTGCTGGCCAAGGCTGCCGGCAAGGGCGCCATGCACAAGCGCCAGGCTTCCCGCAAGGTTGCCCGCCTGGCTCATGCCGTGAACGCCATGGAAGCAGCTGCCGAATAAATCTTGCGAAAAGAGTGCGTTAGTTATTGACACTTTTTAGGCAAGAGAATATAGGCATTACCTGTTAGTGGGCTCGTAGCTCAGTTGGATAGAGCAACAGGCTACGAACCTGTGTGTCGGGAGTTCGAATCTCTCCGGGCCCACCATCATGATTTTTCCAATACGCTTTTCTCTTCAAGTGGGCTCGTAGCTCAGTTGGATAGAGCAACAGGCTACGAACCTGTGTGTCGGG
>CAZWGJ010000033.1:0-2301 GCA_964633375.1 uncultured Desulfovibrio sp. | reverse complement strand
AGTTCGAATCTCTCCGGGCCCACCACCAAGAAGAAGAGCGGGGAAGGCAGTGCAAAGCTATGGAAAGTACAAAAATGACACGCAGTACGGTTGACCTTTTGCAAGGCCAGCCGTTTTTTTTTGCCTTGCAAAAGGTGCTGCAGGCTGCCTGCCCTTCAGGGCGGGTTTGATGCCCAGGGCTTATTGAAGGCATGATGAAGGGCTGATGAAAGGGATGTCCCCCTTGTGGGGGGGAAGAGGCTGCAGCCAGCCTTGAAAAGTGATGCTGCATGCCGGGAAGACTGCCAGGGGAGGGGAGTATGCTTTATCGGGATATTATAGTCGATGTTCCTGAAAATGTGACGTATGGGCGCATATCCGATCCAAAGACCGGAGCAACAAAAGGCTTCAGCGTGGTGTACGCCCTGCCGGGACAGGCCAGGACAAAGGTGCTGGGACGCACTGTCTCAGCAAAAAAGAATGGCAGGATGCACCCCAATGAAGCCTATTACGAGGTTATGGGGCTGCCCCTGCCCGACAGCGTGAAGGACAGGCAGGAGAAAAAGAAGGCAGCCGTCAGCAAGGCTGAAAAGCCTGCAGCCGTGGCTTCGTCTGCGAAAAAAGAAGAGAAGCCGCAGAAGCAGGAAAAGAAGCAGGCGAAGGCGCAGGAGCAGGAGCCGCTGCTGCCTGGCTCTTTGAGCACGCAGGAGCCGCAGAAGCCTGAAGCCGCAGGATCTGAAGAAGCTGCTGCGGAAGAAAAGGCAGAGGCAGAGCAGCCTGCCTGCGCAGAGGCTGGGCTGAAGGCAGGGGCGGAAGCCGGGTCAGAGGCAGAGGCCTGCAGCAGGGCTGAAGCTTCCGATGCAGCAGGGCAGCAGACAGCCTGCACCAAGCCTTCAGAAGACAGCAGCAGCCTGGCATCGCCTTTCGCAGTGAATGCGGAAGACGCAAAGTCCCCTGAGGAAGTGATGGCGCAGCGCTGCCAATGCTCAAATCACCAGGGCACGCTCTATTATGATTTGAAGATTTACCAGGACAGAGAGGGGCATGCCTTGAGCGACTATGCCCTGCTGCTGGATGCCGTGGACGACAAGCTCCTTGCCTGCCAGACCTTTGCTGAATCCATGGACAAGGCAAGGCAGGCGGAGCAGGTGCTGAAATACGGGCGCAAGATGGAAGTGCCGGTGAAGACGGCCTGCTTCCTTGACTGCGGCAGCAATGACTGCAAGCGTCTTTCCTTCCTGCAGAAGAACGGGGTTGAGGTCGTGGCGGCGCTTTCCCTGCAGAAGGGGACCGAGGGCGCCGGCCTGGTGGAGGAGGCCAGGGCAGGGGGAAAGTTCTTTGCCAGGGCTTTTCAGCTGGCCAATGACTTCTTTGTCTTCACGGAAGCAGATTCCGGTTTTTGCAAAGACGAGGAGAAGGTGCCCCCGACCAATCTCTTCTGCCTGGTGCAGCCCTACACCCTGAACGACAGAAAGGGCAGGGTGGTGATTGTTTATGACGCCGACGAGGCCTCGCAGGACGCCAGGGACATCCTGGCGGACTTTGCCTTGGAAAAGGACTGCCAGGAGCAGCTGCAGAAGAGCGTCAAGGCAGCAGACCCCCTCTTTGAAGAGGTGGCGGAGAAGCGCAGGAACTACTTCACAGTGAAGGAGGATGCCGCTGAGGAATGCGGCTGGTCTGCCAGGGTGGAGTGGGGCAGGCTTGACTATGCCCTGTCCATGGCCGGCTGGTCCTGCATCTTCTGCAGCGACCAGAACATGAAGTCCGGCTATGCGGTGGAGCGGTGCAAGCAGCTCAAGTTTCTGCGCAGGTATGCGTTTGAGACTTCCAGGAGCCACGATGATGCTTCAACCTTCTTCAGAATGGCTCTCTTTCTGCATTAAGGCAGCCGTGCTTTAAGGCTGAACCGGCATAGTGCAGGCCCCCACCAAGCTTCTGGCGGGGGCTTTTTTTTGCGTCCTTTGGCAGCATGCCAAAATGCGGATCGCTGACAGACCTGATCCTGGGCGTGAGCCCGGGACAGGCCGCACAAAAGACAAGGGGATCTTCCTTTGCGTCTCTTCCTGACGGCAGGCATCTGCTGCCGAAAGAGGAATGCAGGGGAAGGTCCCCTTTTTTTGAGCAAAAGCTGAAGCGGCAGGGGAGGGAGTTGCAGTGCCGCCTGCAAGGCGGCAGGGCAGACGGTGCAGCTGGCAGCTGGGCAGGCTCTCCAATCGCTTGCCAGGGCAGGGGCATGCCTGATGAAAGGATGGTGCTGGAGAGGGGGCATTTTTAGAAGAAAAAGAAAATTTTCCTTTCGTTAGTCCGCGAAACTATTGCGGT
>CAZWGJ010000032.1:10671-16525 GCA_964633375.1 uncultured Desulfovibrio sp. | reverse complement strand
CCGCCGCAACTACATCCAGGAATGGGTCGAGGACCATCCGGACGCCACCATGGAGGAGCGCCAGTCCTTCCTGGAGTCCAGGCGCAACGTCAACTTCTTCTTCAACCGCGTCACAGGCGAAAAGCTGGCCATGGACGCCAGGCTCTACAACTCCCTCATGACGCAGCTGCTTCTGGCAGACCCGCAGGACCCGCGCATCTCGCCCTATTTCCGCCTGGTCTACGACAACGTCTTCGCCAGGGTGTACGAAGTCCGCTGAAAAAGGCTGCCTTGCGCCCCCTTTCAACCTGCCGCTAATGGTGGTAGGGCACCTTTGCCCTGATGCTCTCGGCACGGTAGAGCTGTTCTGTCAGCACCACGCGGGCAAGCTCATGCGGCATGGTCATGGCTGAAAGCCGCAAAAGGAAGAAGGCCCTTTTGCGGACCTCTTCGCTTAGACCGAAGGGACCGCCTATCACAAAGGTGATGCGTCCCTGCCCCAGGGCGTCCCAGCTGTCCAGCCTGCCGGCAAGCTCCTGCGAGGTGCAGTCCCTTCCCCTCTCGTCCAGCACGATGACGCGGTCGCTTTTGTCCAGTGCCTCCAGCAGGCGCCTGCCTTCCGTCTCTATGCGCTTCTGCGTGTCCTTGACCTGCTCTGCGTCCTTCACTTCCACGACTTCAAAACGCCTGAAGCGTGCCAGGCGCTTGACGTACTCAGCGCAGGCATCCTTCCAGTAGCTTGTACGCACCTTTCCCACACAGACCAGCCGCAACGGTTTTGCAATCATGCCCATATCCCTGACAGGAACCTTGTCCTGCGACAAACTTGCCCTGCTCACCCAAGCCCTGCGTGCAGGACGTCCTCTTATTTTTCCTACCGAAACGTTTTTCGGCATAGCCTGCGATCCGCTGAACAGCGGCGCAGTGTCCCTTGTCTATCAAGCCAAGAGGCGCAGTGCAACAAAGCCGCTGCCATTGGCGGCAGCAGACAGGGCAATGGTCGGGCAGTACTGCGATCTTTCAGGCGTCCCTGAAAGGCTGCTTTCCTTCTGGCCCGGACCGCTAACCATTCTGCTGAAGGCAAGAAAACCTTTTGCAGCACCGCTCCTGGACAAGGCAGGGCGCGTCGCCGTCAGGGTCAGCAGCCATCCTGCAGCCATTGCACTCAGCAAGTCCCTGGGAAGCCCCATAACAGCCACCTCTGCCAACATCAGCGGCAGAGAAGCCGTCTTCCTGGCCTGTGACCTGGACAGGGAGCTGACTGAAGCCGTCGGTCTTGTGGCAGACCTGGAACCTGCACCAAAGGGCGGCATGCCGTCCACTATCGTTTCCCTGGCGGGGGACGGCAGAATCATCCTGCACAGGGAGGGCGCCATCTCAAAAGAGCGGCTGCTCCAGGCAGGACTGGAACTGGCTGAGGACAAAACTGCGGCGTCTCCGGCACCTGCAGTCTGACGGATGAATTCCAACTTACGCACTGCCCAAACGACACTCCTCACGATAAAAAAAACGATACAAAAAAGGCTTGTTCAGGATGCAAAAAAGCGCACTCCGGACAAGCCTTTTCCTGCCGGTTCTGCAAGAAGCAGTGCCTTGGCATGACCTCTTGGACTTACAGTCCGTGCCCGTCTGACCTATGTCTTAAAAAAAATATAAATTCCAACATGTTGTATGGTGTTTTGCGCGATTATGAAGGGCTTTTTGCGTGATTACATTAAGTTATGTATATATATCAATATACTGAAAAAACTAATCTGTCGTATCACGTATAACTCTTTAAAATTATTATTATTTTTTTACATTGCCGACGAAATAGACGATGTCCTGCTGCGATGCTTAGTACGATGCCTGACACGTCCCAATATACAATGCCAGCGGCAGCTGCGATGATGGGGTACGATGCAAAAGACGATGGTGCTGACGACACAGGATGCGACGTCAATCCCGATGCCGGACACGACTCAAAACGATGCCCAAAGACGGCTGCGATGAAAGGAGACGATACCCGGTACGACGTCGAGCACGACGCCGGACACGACAAGACAAGCGATGCCGATGACAACTGCGACGATTGGCACGATGCCAGCGGCAGCTGCGGCGGGGGGTACGATGCTGAGTACGATGCCGGACACGACAGCTGATGCGGACCCCAAAATCCGCTTTGGCACCCATGGCACCATCCTTCAGCCGCAGGCATGGAACATAGCGCTGATCCCTTGCCAGCTATACAACAAGCAGGCATACTGGCCCCGTCCAAACGCCGCAGAGTCTGCTTTTCAACAGCACGCCCTGCCTTTTTCAAGGACATGCTCTATTTAAGGATACGCTGTGCTGAAAAATCTTATCTGCCCGACCTGTCATGGCCAGGTGCCGGTCTACGCAAACCCCGTCCCTACTGCAGACATTCTGATCCATCATCCGGACCATGGCATCGTCATCATCAAGAGGAAGAACATTCCCCTGGGCTATGCCCTGCCGGGCGGCTTTGTTGATGAGGGGGAGTGGCTGGAAGACGCCGCCATACGCGAAGCGATGGAAGAGACGTCCATGACAGTGCGCCTTGAAGGCATCTTAGGCGTCTACTCCCGTCCTGACAGAGACCTGCGCCTCCATACACTGACCACTGTCTTTACCGCCCTGGCAGTTGCCCCTGAGACGCTGAAGGCTGCGGACGATGCAGCGGCCTGTGCCTGGTACGATCCGTCGCAAGTGCCGTCTCCCATGTGCTTTGACCATGGAATCATGATCAAGGACTACCAGGCCTATCTTTCAGGAAAGCGTCCCCTCGGCGCCCTCTCAACCGAATGGCTGGCTACGGAGCAGGGACGCGCCAACAGCGCGCTGCACGGCTAGCCCCATGCGCCGGCCATCCATATAATACAGGTTTCAGCATGAAAGCCGCCCTGCTTCAATGTAATCCCGTTACCGGCGACATCCCGGGCAATATAGAACGCATCTGCCTTGCCGTAGAAAAAGCCGGCAAGGTGGATCTGTGCATCACGCCTGAGCTTGCCCTCTCAGGCGTCCAGCCAGACCAGTATCTCTCCATGAGCGACTTCGTGGACGGCTGCGCCAGCGGGCTGGACAACCTTGCCAGGCGCTTTGCCGACGGCCCCGCCCTTCTGGTAGGCGCGCCTGTGGTCAGCGTCTACGACTCCGAGCTCTTGAGCAATGCCGCAGTCCTTGTCAGCAACGGACGCTGGGAAGTCGTCTCCCGCAAGCTGCGCCCTGAGTCCTCCCGTGATCCGCAGGCGCAGTTCTTTGACCGCGGCGTCTCCTGCGGCATCATCAACTTTTCGGGCTGGCGCCTGGGGCTTGTCCTCTGCGAGAACCACTCTGCCAAGGCATTCTGGAACGTGCGCGGAACAGGCTACGCCCCGCTCCTCGACCTTCTCTCGCGCGGCGTCGACGCCATCATCCACATGCACGCCACGCCCTATGTCATAGGACAGAGGGCAGACAGGGAAGCCATGCTCACGCATGTGGCAGCACGCCATCACATCCATCTGCTCTCCTGCAACATCGTCGGCGGCAACGGCGGCTACATCTACAGCGGACAGAGCCTGGCGCTGGACCCCACCGGCGCAGTCTACGCCCGCGGCAAGGCCTTTGAAGAGGATGTCCTGGTGGTTGACATGGCAACCGGCACAGCCCCTGTGGCAAAGGTCGGCAGAAGCTGGCAGGAAAACGTGTTCGGCGCACTGGTCCTGGGCACACGGGACTTTGTCAGGAAGAGCGGCTTCAAAAAAGTCCTGCTCCGCCTTTCAGGGGGCATTGACTCCGCCCTCGTGCTGGCTGTGGCTGTCGAGGCATTGGGTGCGCGCAACGTCTCTGCCGTCATCATGCCCTCCAGCTTCACCACCCAGGAAGCCTTAGCCGGCGCCAGGCAGCTGGCCGCCTCCCTTGGCGTCAATGTCACGACCGTGCCGGTAGACGAAATCGCCGCTGCCTACAGCAAGGTGCTGGATCCCTTGCGCGCCAGCTTCGGCATCAGCGACGACGTCCCCACCAACTTCAGGCTGCAGTCGCGCATACGCGGCTCCCTGCTCATGTCCATGACAGCCAGCGAGGAGTACATCGTCCTCAATTCCGGCAACAAAAGCGAGCGGGCCATGGGCTACAGCACCCTCTACGGCGACACAGTCGGCACACTGGGCGTCCTTGCTGACCTCACCAAGAGCCAGGTCTTCGCCGTGGCGCACTGGCTGAACGAGCACAGGAACGGCATGCTCTTTCCGCCTTCCATCTTCAAAAAGACGTCCACCACGCAGGCGTTTCTCTCACGTCACAAAGAAGACACATCCCTGTCCTATGACGAGCTGGACAGCGTGCTTGATGCGCTCCTGGCTGCAAGGCCGCGCCATGCCCTCCCCGACATCAACGCCAAGCAGCGGGAGGTGCGCGACACCGTGTTCGGCATGGAGTTCAAGCGCAGGCAGGAGGCAACGCCCCTCTATGTCAGCGGCAAGCCCTTTGGCAGGGCGTGGTCCGTCCCTCTGATCGGACGCTTCAAGCTGCCGTAAGGCAGGTCATGCCGCAGCAGCCTCCTGCCGCATGATGCCAAATCTTTTTCGCATCGGCTCTTGAAGAGCCGACTTAATCAACGTATAAAAGTTCACCTTTTTCTATGCTTTTTTTTTCGCTCCTGCGAAAACAGCGATACGACCAGCTCTTTTCCGCCCTGCAAGACGCCTTGCAGCGGAAGACGAAGCGTGCCGGCGGTATGAGTCAGAACGTCCATAGGCCCGAATTTACGCATGGGTGAATTGGACCGCAGTGAAAATAATAGGAGGATAATCCGATGTCTGAAGCTCCGGAAAGAAATCTGGGAATGGATATAGTGCGCATCACTGAGGCAGCCGCCATGGCTTCCGCACGCTGGCTTGGCCGCGGCGCCAAGGAGGACGGCGACGGTGCTGCAGTCGAGGCTATGCGCAACAGCTTCAGCAGCCTGCACATCGACGGCACGGTTGTCATCGGTGAAGGCGCCAAGGACAAGGCCCCCATGCTGTACGTCGGCGAGCACGTAGGCCTGGGCGACGGCCCCAAGCTTGACGTGGCCGTGGATCCCGTGGAAGGCACCAACCTGCTTGCCTACGGCCGTCCCAACGCCATTTCCGTCGTGGGCATTGCCCCCAAGGGCTCCATGTTCAGCCTGGAATGCTCCTACTACATGCAGAAGCTGGTTGTCGGCTCTGCCGCCAAGGGCGTCGTTGACCTCGACGCCCCTGTCGACGTCAACCTGGAGCGCGTCGCCAGAGCCCTCGGCAAAAACGTGCGCGACCTCGTCGTCTTCGTCCTGGACAAGCCCCGCCATGCCAAGCTGATTGAAGAAATCCGCGCAGCCGGCGCCCGCATCACCCTGGCTACGGACGGCGACGTGGCAGGCGGCCTGATGGCTGCCGACCCGCGCAGCGACGTCGATATCATGATGGGCACAGGCGGCACCCCCGAGGGCGTCATCACGGCATGTGCCATCAAGGGCATGGGCGGTGAAATCCTTGCCCGCCTGGATCCCCAATCCTACCCTGAAAAGGAAAGCATCCAGAACGCCGGCGTCGACATCCGTGAAATCCTCACCAGCGACAGCCTGGTCAAGTCCGACGACTGCTTCTTTGCAGCCACCGGCATTTCCGGCGGCGACTTCCTGCACGGCGTGCGCTACACCTCAGACTACGCCATCACCCATTCCCTGGTCCTGCGCGGCAAAACCGGCACCCTGCGCTATGTTGAGTCCTTCAACGACGTGGAGCGCATCAACCGCCTCTCCTCTGTCAAATACTAAGAAAAAATCCAAGATGAAGCTGACAAGTCTTATTCTGCATACCCTGGGAGCTGCCGTTCTTCTGGCTCCCGTGAGCGGTTTCTGCGCCCC
>CAZWGJ010000032.1:0-10571 GCA_964633375.1 uncultured Desulfovibrio sp. | reverse complement strand
TACCCTGGGAGCTGCCGTTCTTCTGGCTCCCGTGAGCGGTTTCTGCGCCCCGGCAGCAGCGCCTGCTGCATCTCCGGCAGCATCTGCCCCCGCAGCTGCGCCCTCGCAGCCGGCAAAGGCCTCTGCCCCGGCAAAGCGCCCTGCAGGCTCTGTGTACAGCAACCAGCCCGAATTTACGGAAAAGGAGCTGCTGCGCTTTGCCGAAGCCCTTCCCCAGTTCAGGGCATGGGCCAGGGCACAGGGGGAAAAGGCGCACCCGAGCGTCCGCAGCGGCCAGCCTGACTTTACCTATTCCAGAGCTGCCGCCGACTGGGTTGTTCAGCATGGATGGGATGAACAGCGCTTCTTCTGTGTTATGGGGCGTGCAGCAGCCGCCCTTGCCACTGTCACCAGTGCCGATGACAAGGGAAAGGCTGCCAAGCACAAGGACATGCCCTCTGTCACCCAAAACGAGCTCTCGCTGGTCCAGAAGCACTTGGGCGAACTGCTGAAAGCCGGCAGTGACGACAAGGCACCGCAGATGATGCCGCAGACGGCACCCAGGACGCTGCCCAACAAATAGACAGCTCCCGTTTATGCGACGAAAAAAAATACGTGCAGGGGGCGGTTTTCTGAACATTCAGAAAGCCGCCCCCTTTTTTCGTGCCGCAGTGCGGCAAGGCTTAAGCAGAAAAATCAGAAGAAGCGTATCGGGCTGGCCAGCTTGGCAAGAAGAGCCAGGACGCTCCAGGCAGCAAGGCTGCTGGAACGAGGATTCTCAGGATCAGGGCAGGATGCAAACTCCATGCTCACATGCACGCCAAAGCCGTCTGCCTTGCAGATGTGCGTATTGGCGCTCAGATTGGGGTCGGACACAATGGAGACCCTTGTCTCATCCATGCCGGCAGAAGCGGCGGCAAGAGCCACTGCCACATTGACGTTCTTGGGAAAGCCGGCAATAGCCTCCCTGGCACTCCCCTCAAAAACCATCTCCCGCTCTGTTTCGGAAAGGTCGCGTCCTGCAAGATACGGGGCGCCGTTCAGGCTGCCTGGAGCCTTCAGATTGTCGACCTGGACGCTGAGGCGCTCCTTCCTCCCCTTTCTTGCAAGCTGCTTCTGCCTGAACTGCAGGGCGGACAGGATGTCAAATCCGCCCACGGCACCGGATGCCACATGCATATGGGCGCCGGAGGCAGACGCAGCATCCAGCAGACGCTTTGCAGCAGCCTCGTCAGCCAAAATGCCGGCACTGAGCAGGATGAAGTCACAGCCCTCTGCCAGGATCCTTTCACCGTGCATTGCAGCAGCACCGACACCGGCTGCCTCAACCACCACGTCCGGATGCAGGGCCAATACATCGTCCAGGGAATAGCAGGCGCATGTGCCAAGGGCAGCGGCTGCCTCATCGGCATGTTCAGGAGTCCTTGCCATAATGCCGGCAAGCTCCCAGCTGTCTGCAAGGTCATGCACTATGCCATCTGCAATCAGCCTTCCAAGGGCGCCTGCACCAAGCACTGCGGCTCTTTTCCTGCCGCTGCCGGACAGACCTGTTTGGGCTTCGGTCTTTTGCGTCGTCTTTTTCATCGCTTCTCCATCGGGTGCGTCATGGTTATGGGCTTTAGAGCCGCTCATATTGTATCCCTCTCATCTGCTGATTGCTGAAAATCTCTCAGGCTGGCTGCGTTGGGCAGCTGCCTGCCTGCAAGGAGCCGTCTGCAATAATCCATCTGCCTTTTCGATCTGTGCCCTCGCGTCTGAGGAGCCCCTTCATCAGAAGCGCCCTGAGATGGTACTTCACGGTATTGACGTTCATGTGCAGTTTTTTGGCGAGGCGAACCTGAGAGACAGAGGCATCTTCCTTTATCAGGGCTACTATCTGCTCTTTAGTTGAGGAAGCCTCCGCCCTGTTTGGGGCGGGCTCAGCTGCTGCCTGAACGGGAACTGCGTCCCAAGCCCCCATTAGCCGCCCATCCAGAGGAACAACGGTTCTAAAGACGCTGCCGCTGCTCACCTCAGGATCCTTCCCTGAGTAGAATTTGCTGTACTTAAAAAGATTCCTGATGCCTGTCCCTAACTGCTCAGCATTCCCTATAATACGAAAGAAATTTGCAATAGTTGGATTTTTAGGAATAGGCTCACTGTAATTATTGGCAACAGTAGATTGCATGTCTTCAATATTAGCATTTTCGACATACATTTTATATTTTTCTATAACAAATTTTGCTTGATAGTTGCTTGTATATTCACGATGTATCAACGTGTTTGAAATTATTTCACGCACAAGAATAGAACGAAGGCTTCTACGGTATGCACCCTCCAAATAAAATGGATCCGGAAGATGCTTAGAAGCAAACTTAAACAGTTGATCGTAACTTTCAATAAGATTTGTTTTCACTATCTCCCTGTCGTCATAGCGATCCGTATTAAGTTTTCGCAGCAGAGCGTCTGTTCCATAAGAAGGTGCAATGTCAGCTATGACGTCGTCCCTGCCAAGGAGCAAAACTGCAGCCAGTGTGTAGCCGCGCTGCCCATGTTCCCAGTCAGTTCCGTACAAATGTGCACTTTTGAGCAGTTCCTGATCCGACATATTGCGCCACGGATGGTCTCCGCCGTTATAATTCGCCGCCATTATGCGAACCCTGGGCAGAAGATCCAGCCTAAGATCCTCCAGCCCGACATGGGGATAGATCCTGCGCTCAGTAAAGACGCCCTGCTTGCGGATGTGCAGCTGAGCCATTTGCGAGGCCGTTGCCACCTTCACGTCTGCATCACAGAGACGATCATAAATGCTGTTCTTGAAGCTGGTCACCTCAGAACCAGGCAGGATGTGCACATGGATGATCTGCTTTCCCTCGTACTGCAATATCTCCGGCACAAAACGGACTGTCGGGTCAAATAAAGCAGGATTGCTGACGCAGGCGGCAAACTCCCTCGTCATAGCCGGCGCTGCCTTCTCCGGCACGCCGCAGACTGTGCCGTCATCCTCTACGCCCAGGAAAAGGTCGCCTCCAAAATGGTTTGCGAAAGCGCACACCGTTTCATACACATCGCTTTTGATGCCGTTTTCACAGCGCTTAAACTCAACAGCAGCCGTTTCACCAGCTTTTAAAACAGATTCCAGTTTTGCCCTTTCCATATCTCTTCCTCCGTCTCGACATACTTTCTTGTGCGTCGGCAGCAACGTACACGTTTGAGTGGATAGGGCATCCCATAAAAGGCTCAGGACCTTTTGTCAATCCCGTTGGAGAAAACGGCCAGCCACTTACGGTGAGAGCCTCCCGCCCTTCAAAAGGAAGGCAGGAGGCTCTCAGTAATATTGGCTCAGGGGCTTTTCAGCACCCTGTTCTTATCCAAGAACTTAGTCGGCGTTCTTGTCCTTCTTCAGCCAGCCCATCATGGCGCGCATCTTGTCGCCGGTGACCTGCAGAGGATGCTCGGCTTCGAGACGGCGGGTAGCCAGGAAGCTGGCCTTGCCGCGGGCCTTCATTTCCTGGATGAAGTTGCCGGCAAAGGTGCCGTCCTGGATTTCCTTGAGCTGGCGGCGCATGGCGTTCCTGGTCTCCTCGGTCACGATGCGGGGACCGGCAACATAGTCGCCGTACTCAGCGGTGTTGGAGATGGAGTAGCGCATACGGGCCAGGCCGCCCTCGTAGATGAGGTCGGTGATGAGCTTCATTTCATGCATGCACTCAAAGAAGGCCATCTCAGGCTGGTAGCCGGCTTCGACCAGGGTCTCAAAGCCGCACTTGATGAGGGCGGAGATGCCGCCGCAGAGGACGCACTGCTCGCCGAAGAGGTCGGTTTCGGTCTCTTCACGGAAGGTGGTCTCGATGACGCCGGAACGGGTGCCGCCGATGCCCTTGGCGTAGGCCAGGGCGTTGTCCTTGGCCTTGCCGGAGGCATCCTGGTACACGGCGATCAGATCCGGCACGCCGCCGCCCTCAGTGAAGGTGCGGCGCACGAGGTGGCCGGGCCCCTTGGGGGCAACCATGATGACGTCCACGTCCTTGGGGCAGACGATCTGCTGGAAGTGGATGTTGAAGCCATGGGCAAACATCAGGGTGTCGCCGGCCTTCAGGTTGGGGGCGATGTCGGCCTTGTACACGTCGGCCTGCACTTCGTCGGGCAGAAGAACCATGATCATATTTGCTTTGGCGCAGGCTTCGGCAACGCTCATGGGCTCAAAGCCATGCTGCTTGGCAAGATCATAGTTGGGACCGCCGGGGCGCTGGCCCACAATCACATTGACGCCGGAATCGCGCAGATTGAGGGCATGGGCATGCCCCTGGCTGCCGTAGCCAAGAATAGCAACGGTCTTGTCCTTGAGGAAGGAAAGGTCCGCATCGTTGTCATAATACGTTTTCATGGTAACGTCCTAAATACTCTTGCCGCCTCTTCCGGTAGGGGAAGCGGGAAAGGGATGCCGCACGCGCGGCATCCATAGCTAAAAGAGAAATCTGCCTCTTTAAGGAAGCCTCTTTGTATGATTGATCAAAGAGTCCCTGAACAATGGTACAAAGACGGGCTTTTTGTCAACAAGCCAGGCTGCCTTTTTTTTAGTCCTGGCGGCGCGACCTGCGCATGACCACAGAGCCTGTGCGGGCAATCTCCTTGATGCCGAAGCGGTGCAGCAGACCGACAATGGCCTCAAGCTTTTCATGATCGCCTGTCGCCTCAATGGTTATCTCCACAGGGCTCACGTCTATGACCTTGCAGCGGAAGATGTCCACAGTGCGCAGGATTTCGCCGCGCATGGCGCCTTCCGCCTGCACCTTGACGAACATCATCTCCCGTTCGACGGCAGGAAGATCTGTGTATTCAACGACTTTTATGACGGAGACAATCTTGTGCAGCTGCTTGACGATCTGCTCCAGAATCTGCTTGTCACCATAGGTGGTGATGGTCATCTGGGAAGTGCCCTCTTCAAGGGCGGGCGCCACATTAAGGGAATGGATATTATAGCCGCGGCCGCTGAAAAGACCAACAACGCGGGAAAGCACGCCGGGTTCATTCTCAACCAGCACGGAAAGAACGTGTCTGTCTTTACACATAGGTCAGCACTCCTACAAAAGCTCTTACATCACGACGTCTAAACAAGCAGCATTTCGTCAAGAGCGGCGCCGGCAGGCACCATGGGATACACGTCCTCCTCAGGCTCGACGGCCACGTCGATTATGGCCGGATTGGGAGACGCCAGGGCTGCGCGCAGAGTTGTCTCCAGCTCAGCCTCGGTGCGTATGCGGTACCCCTCAGCTCCATAGGCTTCAGCCAGCTTAACGAAGTCGGGCTGACCCTTCATGTTGGTAAAGCTATAGTTCCGTTTGTAGAAAAGCTCCTGCCACTGGCGCACCATGCCAAGGTAGGTGTTGTTGAGAATCAGGATTTTGACGGGCAGGCCGTTCTCGACCAGGGTGGCCATCTCCTGGATGTTCATCTGGATGGAGCCGTCGCCGGCTATATCCACCACCAGCTTGTCGGGGAAGGCCGTCTGGGCGCCCATGGCAGCCGGCAGGCCGTAGCCCATGGTGCCCAAGCCGCCGGAGGTGATAAAGGTGCGGGGCTTGTCATGCCCGTAGAACTGCGCAGCCCACATCTGGTTCTGGCCGACTTCCGTGCAGATGATGGCATCGCCCTTGGTGATCGTGCGCAGCATCTCCACGACCTGCTGAGGCTTCAGCGAGGTGTCGCTGTGCTGCCAGGACAGAGGCTGGTTCACCTTCCACTGGTGCAGGGTCTCAAGCCAGCTCACGTGGCGTCCTGCCCAGTCTATGCCGGCGTACTTGCCGCGCAGGATGTCGAGCATGCCTTCCATGGCCAGGCGGCAGTCTGCCACGACAGGCACATCAACCTTCACGTTCTTGCGGATGCTGGTGGGGTCGATGTCGATGTGCACCACCTGCGCCTTGGGGGCAAAGGTGGAGAGCTTGCCGGTGACGCGGTCGTCAAAGCGTCCGCCCACGCAGACGATGAGGTCTGTGTTGTTGAGGGCCATGTTGGCGGCGTAGGTGCCGTGCATGCCCACCATGCCAAGCCACAGCTCCGAGTCGGACGGGAAGCAGCCAAGCCCCATAAGGGTGCAGGCAACCGGCGTGCGGGTTGTCATGGCAAGCTTGGTCAGAGGCTCGGAGGCATTGGACGAAATAACGCCGCCGCCAGCCAGGATGACGGGGCTTTCCGCCTCAGACATGGCCTCTATGGCCTTGCGCAGCTGGTTGTGGTTGGGACGGTAGTTGGGATTGTAGGAGCGCATGGAGACGGGCTCGTCGCTCCAGACAAATTCCGTCTTGGCCAGCTGCACGTCCTTGGGCAGGTCGATGAGCACCGGACCAGGACGCCCTGTACGGGCGATGTAGAACGCCTCGCGGATGATCTTGGCGAGCTTCGTCACGTCCTTCACCAGATAGTTGTACTTGGTGACGGGACGGGTGATGCCCACCGTGTCGACTTCCTGAAAGGCGTCGTTTCCAATAAGTCCGGTGCCCACCTGACCGGTAATTAGTACAAGAGGTATGGAGTCGCAGTAGGCAGTGGCCAGCCCGGTGACGGTGTTCGTGGCACCCGGGCCCGATGTAACCAGAGCACAGCCGACCTTGCCCGTGGCGCGGGCGTAGCCGTCTGCAGCATGTACTGCAGCCTGCTCATGGCGTACCAGAATGTGATGCAGTTCGGGATAGCTGGTCAGCTGATCGTAAATGTCGATGATAGCTCCGCCCGGATATCCAAACAAAACATTCACACCTTCTTTTTTGAGGGATTCAAGAAGGATCTGTGCACCATTAAGTTCCATATCTCACTCCATAGATACTCTATTGCGCCGCGCGGAGGGCATCCACCCTCTCGGCGAGGCGTGTTTTGGCGTCAAGCTTTTGTTTTTTGAGGTCCTTGAGGCTCTGCTCTTCCGCGGGGCTGCGGAAAGCCTTGGACTCAAGCTTCTCTACCTGCTTGCTCAAGAGAACATGATCTTCCCATGCTGCCTTCAGCTCAGGATCGGATAGGTTTGCCTGAATAAAATCCTGTTCTTGCTGGTCCATGACGAGTCTCCTGTATTAAGGTTGGTTACAGGTGGCAGGGCAAAACACCGCACTGCCACAGGGAACATGACAACAAACCGACAGCGGCATTCCGGACCGCCGCCGGACATTCCATCCCTCCGGCCTTGGCGGCGGAAGGGAGGAAAATCCCTTGTTCCATCCAGGGACCACCCCTGAATGACATTATATTGTATAAAAGTACTATAGATGCGTGCTGTGAACAACAACTATTACAAGGCATGCGCCATCTGCATCAGCGAGCGCACGACGATGCGGTCAAAAAGCTCAAGGGCTATAATGACAACAAGAGGCGACAAATCAACGCCGTTGAACCGTCTGACAAAAGGCATTTTCCTTGAGACCCAGGACAAGACGGGGTCTGTCACCTGCCGCAGGAGGCGCACCGCAGGATGCATGGGCGGCACGTTGAACCAGGGGATGACAAAGGCAGCTGCAAGCACAAGCATGTAGACTGCAATAAGCATGTGGGCAATGTAGCCGACGGCGTCTATGATATTGGCTATAAGAAGCATAAGGACTTCGCCCTGAAGAAAGAATTTCTGAAGAAGCGCTAACGCCTCCCGGCATCTCCCATCGGCATCCGTCAGGAAAGGCCGATGGCGCCTGCCAGTCCTGCGTAGCTTTTGGCCTGGATGCGGCCTGCCAGCTTCGTCCTGGCGCCGGGAGCCACGGCAAAGGGGATTTTTGCTGCTTCAGCGGTCTGGCGGTCCACCTCGCTGTCGCCGATGTACAGGACGTTCGAGGCGTCTGCCCCCCATTGGGAGAGGATGCTCAGGGCACCCCCCGGCTGAGGCTTGCAGCAGCCGCTGGAGGCGGTAACAATAGGATCAAAATACAGAGGCATGGCCAAAATGTCCATGATCGCCTGCATGCCTTCGGCCGTGCGGTTGGTAAGAACCGCCATCTTGATTCCATAGTTATGTAAATTGCCGACAAAATCAAGAAACCCTGGGAAAATTTTTACCAGAGGCATGATTTTCTCACGGTAGTCGACGACCTTTCTTGCAGTGGGGATGGAGGCATGCAGCCTTTCCGGCAGCAGGAACTCCAGCGCCTGGGCAGAGGTTGCCATAAAGGCGTAGTTCTCCTGCTCTCTTGTCATGGGCGGCATGCCGAAGTACGCCAGGATCCTGTTGTAGTATTCCCGGTTGGCCTCTGTTGAGTCGATCATCACGCCGTCGCAGTCGAAGATCACGCCGCTGATCCCCTGGGGAAAGGCAGGGCTCGCAAGCGTGCTCATTTGGATGCTTCTTGCGCCGGGGAAGCGGACGCTGCCGGAACAAGCCTGACCATGCGGACCGTTTTTTCGGCTTCCGTGTAAATGCTCGGCGGAAGGAGCTCCCCGGCAGAAATGGTCAGCCCATCGCAGGCAAGCCCTGCAGGGCAAGGCAGCGCCCTGGCATAGTCTTCCTCTGCGCTGAAGCTCTTGTCCTCAAGCTCTTCGGGCAGCTTTTCCCAGACAAAGACGGCATTGTCAGGAACAAGGGACAGGACGGCCTCAAGCCAGAGCCGCCAGTTTTCCTTTGTCTCCGCCGCATCGGCTGCCAGCGCCTCCAGCATGGGGATGACTCCGGCTGCCAGATCGTCCTGCTCGTCGGTGTCGTGGCGCAGATCGCCGCCGACGCTGAGGACGTCCTTGTTGACCTTGTGCACAAGGGCGTCGATTTCTGCCAGGTTTTTCTGCTGGTACCAGAACCAGGCCAGAAGGCGCTGGGCTCTGGCCTGCCTTTTCTCAAGGGAAACAGTCTTGGGTCCGCCCTGGCCGGCGCCGCCGCCCAAAGCCTCGATGTCAGCCAGGTCCCTTTGCAGCTCGGCCTTCTGGTCGTCCTGGATTTTGGCCATGACCATGGCCTGCGTATTGTCCCTGCCGCGTGCCAGGTCCGTGGCAAAGCCCTCCAGCTCGTTTAGGCAGGAATGCATCTGCCTGGCGGACAGAGGCAGGGCTTCAGGCTGCCATTTTGCTGCGGCTGCAGGCAGCGCAGCATCCTCAGGCAGCCCGGGCCAAATCCGCCGGACAGCGGGCATTTTTTCCTCAAGGGGCAGCTGCGCCCCTGTCCCGTAGAGGGCGGGCAGCCACAGATACAAAAAAGGCGATGCCTCTTGCGATTCTTTCATTGCTTCTTCCACACTATTTCCTTGAAACGACAACGGCGGCCCGCCCTTGCGCCTTCATTAAGAAGACGCAGAGGAAGGACCGCCTTTTCTTTACCATGAAACAGCTTTTTTGTCAGTCAGGCCGCTTCCTGCAGCATCAGGCTGCAGCACTGCCCCTAGCAGGCGCACTTGTCCCCAAAGACGACGCCGTTCTGCTGGTGCGTGTCCGGATGAACCCTGCTGACCCTGCACAGCCTGACGATGGTCTTGATGTATTCCTTGCGCTTGCTGAGGAAGAAGGCCAGCGGCCTGGAAAAGTCGCGGCCAATCAGCCCGTCCACCATAAGCTGGGAGACTTCCCGCTCACGCAGGAGCACAAGCTGGGAGAGCGCCACGACGCTCTTGTCGGCATTGGCCATGCTGCGCAGCAGAAGCTTGAAGGCCTCCTGGGCGCGCGGCTGGTAGTACCACATGTACATCATGTCCAGCGCATTGACGACAAACGCCCGCTCCAAAGCCACGGCGGCGCTGCCGCCGCGTCCGTTGAGGCCGCCCTGGTGCGCCAGGCAGCTCAAGGCGTCCTCACGCGGCAAAAGCAGCTCCAGGGCCGTATAGCAGTCGTACACGGAGCGCAGCTTGTTGGCGTAGTCGTTGATGGCGACGCGCCTGTTGACATGGCTGTCTGCGCAGCCCTCGATGACGCCGGCCACTGTGTCCGACGCCATCTTGGATATGACGGTCGCAGCCGGGATGAGGTAGAAGCCCGGATCGTCAACGCCAAGCACTAAAAGCAGCAGCCAGAGCCCCTTGTTGTAGGCGGCTGCCACGGGGATGCTGATCAGGGCCCTGAAGAGGTTGCCTATGGCCGCGCTTTTGGGGAAGCCGCGGTAGATGTTGTGCGAGCAGATGTAGGCGCCGTTGACAAGGCCGATGACGGTCAGGACAAGGAAGGGGTTGGTTCCTGAGTTGACGCCCAGCACGGTTTTCAAGAACCAGCGGTGGACTATCAGCTCCAGCAGCAGCACGCTGATGCCTGTGTACATCAACGAGTCGCAGATGCGGTTGACGCTGACGCCGTCGCGCCAGTGCATCAGGGTGCCCCTGGAGCAGCTCTTGGAGCTGAGCACCATCTGCAGGACGTTGCGGACGCCGGTGATGCTGAACCAGATGAAGGGGCCGAACCAGGCCAGAAACCACCACTCCTGCGTATATTGGAAGGAGCACATGGCCGGAATGAAGCCGGTCAGCACCTTGAGGACGTTTGTCAATTTGCTGTTGAGGTAGTGGATGCCGGGGGACTGGCTGTTTTCCGTTTCCTGCAGATAGGGCCTGTAGCTGGCAGGGCAGGTCCCGCCAAGGTTGGCAAGGTTGCTCTCGCCGCCGATGCGGACCGTGTCGCTGCTGAAGGCCCACTCCCTGCGCTTTTCCATGCCCAGCCTTGAGCAG
>CAZWGJ010000031.1:0-16629 GCA_964633375.1 uncultured Desulfovibrio sp. | reverse complement strand
CCTTCAAAGACTGAATCAACAAGATTTAATTCTTGATAGCTTCCGACGGCGCCGCCATCGTATGCATGATTGTTTTTGAATGCAGAGGATTTTATAGTCAGGCTCTTGCTTGTGGCGTTTGCTCCTATTGCTCCTCCAGCACTCCCGACATTGTTTTCAAAGACTGTTCCTGTAACTGTGACGACACCCTCGTTTTGACTAAAAATGGCACCGCCCCACTTGCCCATGTTGCTAGCTCCGTTGCCAGTGAATATTCCGCCAGTAACGGTAAGATTGCCGCCGTCAACGACAATATGGTTGCCTGTAGTGTTTTCGACACCTTCCTTATCCGTCATAGTGACTTTACAGCTGCCAAGATTCATCGCAACTGTTCTGCCGCTGCCAATAGTGAAGCCGCCGTCTCCGCCAGTGTAATCCTTCTGTAAGGTTACGCTGATATCGGCACCCTCTTTAAGGTAGTTGAGTGCCGTAGGATCGGAGAATGTTCCGCCGCTGATAAAATCTTTAACATTTTCACTGTAAATCTTGCCGTTGAACGTACCATTCTGAATGTCGATGCTGATGTTGTCGGACTTATCGTTCTGGAAATCTTCCTCATAAATGGCATACTCGCCTGTGAAGGTGCCGCCGGCAATAGTAACATTTATGTCTTTATCTGTGCTGTGCTGGCTGATGGCTAGTGCTGCACCGCTCACAGTCGGGCCGTTTCCATTCTTCTTGGTTTTAAAACTGCCCTGCCCTGTAATTTCACCTCCGGTAATATTCAGCGTGCCGCTGCGGAATACGATGCCGGTTTTCTGGCCGGAAATGACGCCTCCGTTGATGGTCAGTGTTCCATCCTGCGGCTGGTAAATTGCTATGCCCTGAGGGTCAGACACTGAATTAAAGTCATCTGCGGAGCCGGTGCTCTTTATGGTTCCGCCATTGATTGTAATTTCTGTGCCATGGCGTGTGCCGTTTCCGGTAATGGCATAATACTTGCTGGAGATTGTTCCGCTTTCAACTGTCAGGACTGCCTTGCTGCCAGTTTCTCCTTCGCCAGTGTACGTTAATTTTACACCGCACAAGAGATCGTTTGCGGCAATTTCACCGCCGCCAGCATTGTCTTTAATTGTCAGAGACGAACCGCGGTTGATGATAATAAGAGCGTCATTTTTGTTGTCGTATAGGTTGGTTTTCGTACAGTCTGTTGTAAGTTTTTTGCCGTTCAGGTCCAGCTCTGTATTCCCGGATTCAAATCCTGTTTGATATGAGTAGTCATTCTGCTGGAGTGTTTTGGTTTCTGTCAATTGGCTGGGGACCTTGGGTGCCGTCGTGGCATCATCGGCTGCCGCTGTACCTGCTCCGCCTAACACTATCATTCCAGCTGCGGCCAGCGATCCAAACACGTTCAGAAGCCGGCATTTTTTCAAAACAGCTCGGTAGCGGTTGATAAGATTTCCTATAGCGCCCTTTGTTAACATAGTGTTCTCCAAAGACTTTTTAATGTTTTTTGCTATCAGCCGACGGCTTGCTGCAAATGAGCAGAACAGCCATGCCCTGCCGAGAACAGTCAGTCAAGATATGGGGAGGAAGGGCGTACCCCCCCCCATATTTTACTATATATTAACTTTACATTAAATCCATCAAGGGTGTCAAGCAAAAAGATTATTTTTTTGTCGTGGCAAAAGTCGTTTTCCAAGGGACAAAAAAGTACACATTTTCGCCGATGCTGTCCGTTTTTACCCGAGGAATGGCGATGGGAACCTATCGGCACAGAAAAGCCCCCGCCGCGCAGAACAAATTTTGTTCACGTGACGGGGGCAGCCTTTTGCGGAGGACGCTTCAGCTTGAGCCAGGCTCAGCTCAGGCTAAAAAGTGTACTGGACAAAGCAGGAGCCGGATACGCCCTCCTTCTGTCCAAGATACCCCTGCACGCCGAGGTTGATGGTGAGGGGCAGATCCTTTGTAGGCGTCATCTCAATGCCCAGCTCCCCGCGTGCCGAGTCGCCGCGGAAGGAAGGGGCAGAGAGGTCGTATCCATAGGCTGAGGCATTGCCGTCGCCGGCAAATTCATGCTCCCAGGCTGCGCCGATGTAGGGCCTGAAGCGCTCATTGCCCTTGCAGGTGTATCTGGCTCCCAGGCGGATCCTGCTTGAGTCTGCGTCATCAAAGGCATAGCGGTCGCCGGTGGTCAGCGTTTCCTCCGTGCCCTCAACCCTGGCCCATAAGTACTTGCCGTAGACATCAAGCTCATTGTTTTCGTCTATGTCCCAGACGTAGCCCAGTCCGCCATGGACTGCATAATAGGGTGTGTCTGTCTCAAAAGAGGCTGCCCTGCCGGAGGCATCGCGCAAATCGTCGTTGTCATAAGAGTTGTGCAGCATGCCCATGTGGCCGCTGCCTTCAACGTAGAAGTGGCCGGGTCCGGTATCCTTGAAGTCCATGCTGGCAAGGATGCCTCCGCCCATGTACCAGGCAGAGCCTGCCCCGTCGATGTCAGATCGTCCGGCAAACGAATTGTGCGTTTTGTAGAAGCCTGTGCCGTACTCAAAGAAGCCGCCGGCAATCAGCAGACCGGCATCCGTCTGGACTCCCCTGCCGATTCCGGCAATGAGGGACAGGGCGGACGTATCTATATGAGAGCCCGTGTTGTAGCGCATGGAGCCGCCCTCGACCAAGGCAAAAGGCAGCCAGCCTTCGTCATTGAGGCGTATGCTCAAATCCTCCACCACATTGGCAGCCTGGGCAATCATCCCCAGACCGGCAAGCCAGCCCTCGGCTACAGACTTGCTTCCAGGGGAAACCACAGGCTCTTCATCCTCGACGCGCGTCAAGTAGAGCGTTCTCTGGTCCGTCTCCATGGTCAGCTTGTACTGCAGGGAAACGCCCTGCTGCACGGCAATGGGCTCCTTTACGATGCCGTCTGACACAAGGCCGCCCTTTTCATTCTGCAGGAGGATGATGCGGTCGCCTGCGCGGAACACGCCGCCGTCCCGGCCCGCTATGCTGCGCACGGCGACCTTGACGGAAGCGCCGCTGATGTCTGTTTTTTCAGCATCCGCCCCGCCGGTCAGGGTAAGTACGGCCTCGCCTGCCTTCATATCGGGCAGCTGGTAGTCCAGCGTGCTGACATTCTTGAGGTTTGCGGCCGACATGCCCTTGACGTGGTCAAATTTGACGGTGTTGCCGGAGGTCCAGTCCTTCTCAGTCCTGCCTCCGGCTGCAGCATAGCTGCCCCAGATGACGGTCCTGCTTTCATTGAAGACAGGGGAGCTGCCGTCCCTTCCCTGTGCAAGGATGATGGTGTTGTTTTGGGAGAGGGCCGTGCCTTTTTCGGCAGCAACAGCCTGGCCGCCGACAATGCTGCCGCTGCAGGTGCCTCCCTTCATTGTCAGCGTATTGCCGGAGGCTGCTGCGCTTTCCGCTGCCCCTGTCCGCGCATCAGCTCCGACAAGGCTGCCTGAAATGGCGGAATCCTCTGCCAGGACCTTATGGCCGCAAGCCTGTGCGCTGCCTTGTGCAGAATAGACGTAGGCGCCCCAGACGCCTTTTTGGACGGTGGAGTTTTTGACTGTCACCGCAGCTTCTGCACCCGGCCTGGCAATGGCTTGGCCTGCTGTGTACACAAAGGCGCCCGTTACAGAGCGCGTGACAAAGCTTCCGTCAGAAACTGCGGCAGAACTGCCGTCGTCTGCGGCATCCTTGTCGCCCCACAAATAGGTGCCCATGACAGAGCCGTCGACCGTGCTTTGGGAAAGGACGACACGGTTGCCGCCTGTGTCCTTGATGTCGCCGCTTGAGCGGAGATAGAGGCCCCTGACCGCATGGTACGCACTGCTGAGGCCGTTGGTCCGTGAGTTGATGACGGTTACCGTATTATTCTTGGCGCCTGTGGTGGTCTTTCCATTGACAGCCGCCCCGTAGACGCAGTTGGTGTTGGTGCTTGCCTGGGCTGCCCCGCCCTCTTTTGCGCCAATGGTGCTGTTTTCTATCCGGACGCTGTTGCTGCTGGCTGATACGCTCCCCTTGAAGCTGAAGGCCTCGGCTCCATAGACGGGGCCTGCGACCTGGGAGTCCTTGATGGAGACATTGTTCGTCAGGGCCTGGGCTGCATCCCCGTCGCCGTTGTTGGCCTCAACGTGTGCAGCCAGGACGCGCATATAGACTATTGAGCCGTCCGAAACTTCCACGCTGTTTCCATCCGCAGCAGCGCTTCCCGTAGAATAAGTCTGCAGCACGGCGCGTCCGGCATTGATGTCATAGTAGGCGCTGCCGGGACCCGTCGTAGTCAGCTTCCTGATGAAAAGCTTGTTGCTGCCGGCTTTTGCGGTGCCCTTTTCGCGGGGGGAAATAGTGGCGCAGCCGGCATAGACCGCCCCTTCAGCCTTATGAACTGACGATCCATTCACAGTCAGGACATTCCCATCTGCGTCGGCGCTGCTCCTGCCGGAAGCCTCTGCCAGGAAGATGTTGTCGTATGCTCCGCCATCCACAGTACAGGATTTGCTGGAAATGCTGGGTGCATCACCTGTCTCAGACCAGCCTGGATAGTCCTCGGCCCAAGCATCAAAAGACGCGGCTGCCAAAGACAATGACAGGAGAGCACCCCCAAGAACTTGGGCGTGCATGATTGTAATCCTCAACATTTTGTTTTTTGGTTGTTTTTTTACACTTGCTTCAGTGCTTCCAGCAGATCACAAAAAGGGCAGACTGCCCCTGCACGCCATGCGCTCTCTTCAGGCAGCTGCAGATGCCGGTGCCTGTGCAGGGCTGAGCAGCCGTGCAGACGCCAGGGCGGACAAAGGGCAGGCAGACAGACTCCATGCCGCTTCATCAGCCAGGCAGAGGCCTGCAGCCCTGCTGCACTGGCTCTTCAAAGAGCACGCATCCCTGCCGTGCAGCCTTGAGGCAAGGCGCAGACACAGACCCTGCAGAAACGCTGGCGCGCTCCATAGGCATTCTTCTTTTTTTGTACCTGGCAAAAGCTTGATACCGCTGAAATTTCAGTCTTGTTTTCCAGTGCCTGCCTGCTGATTCTCCTGGTGCACCGAAAAAAAGACCCTTCCCTCTGTATACAGGGAAAGCAAAACCTGCTAAGTACCACTTCAGCAAGTTCAATGTTGTACAGGCTTTCAGACCTGTCCTCTGCAGCCGTTTTCAGCGCATGGCAAATACGCGCCGGGCAATGCGTCCAGAGTGCCTCTCATCCCTAATAAAGAGGCATTCAGACTGCCTTCAGCGGCAGACAGCGGGACAGGCGGCAAAGCCGCAATCAATGTGCACAGGCAAAACTTTTTTTTAAGACATATGATCCCCCTAAGATTGTATCCTTAAAAAGGATGAGCTTTGTGCCTCAAATCTGGCTGTCCGACAAAAGCAAAGTACATGACGGACAGCCAGTTTTGTTTCAAGTTTTCAAAACAGCAAGAGCGCACGCAACGGGCCCCCCCAATCGCACACCCTTGCTGTTTTGAGCCTTGAAGCAGAGTGCTGCATACCTGTCTGCCCGCAGGCTGATCAGATATTCAGAAGCTCTAATAGAAAAAAAAAAAAAACGCAAGCCTTTTTTCTTTCTTTCATTGGCTGCTTTTCATGCCTGAAATCGCGGTGCTGCAGCAGAAAGACGGCGCCTGGGGCGATGAGGCAGCCTAAAAGCAGCACAGAGCAGATTCTATGAAGAAAACCACTGCCGAACCATGCTCTGCCTCATCTGCCTGCCGCATGCCGACTCCACAAAAGCGCCGTTTCCAAACACCGCAGGCAGCGTCCCTGGCAACGGAACTGCAGGACAATGCAGCAGTCAGGCACAACTTGTGAAAAAATGTCGCTAACCTGTCTTGACCCGCTGTCTTGTTGCGTGTAAAGTCAAAATATTCTGATTCTGACGTCCTTAGCTTGTTTCAGCCCTCTGTGAAACGTTCCTGAAGGCTTGACTGGGACAACAGGAACGTCACAACAGCCCCGCTAATGTACTAAGGAGGCTTTATGCGAATTGCCATTGGATTAGGCAAAGAACGCAGTGAAAAGGACCTGGAAGCCAGCGGCGTCAATCGTCGTGACTTTATGAAGTTCTGCACTGCTGTGGCTGTCACAATGGGTATGGGCACTGCCTTTGCACCTGAAGTTGCCAAAGCTCTTACAGGCAAGCGTCCCTCAGTGGTCTATCTGCACGAAGCGGAATGCACAGGCTGTTCTGAAGCCCTGTTGCGCACCGCCAACCCCTTCCTGGACTCCCTTATCCTGGACACAATTTCCCTGGACTACCATGAGACCATCATGGCAGCCGCCGGTGAAGCTGCTGAAGAGGCCCTGAATGCCGCCGTCGAGAACCCCGACGGCTTTATCTGTGTTGTTGAAGGCGCCATTCCGACCGCCAACAACGGCGACTACGGCTACATTTCCGGCCACACCATGCTGTCCACGGTGCGCCGCATCATTCCCAAAGCCAAGCTTACCGTCTGCATGGGCACCTGTTCCGCCTACGGCGGCGTGCAGGCAGCCAAGCCCAATCCCACCAAGGCCAAGGGCGTTGCTGATGCACTGGCTGACCTGGGCGTCAAGCCGGTCAATATTCCTGGCTGTCCTCCCAACCCGCTCAACCTTGTCGGCACCCTGGTCGCCTACCTCACCGGCAAGAAGATCGAGCTGGATGAATACGGCCGTCCCCTTATGTTCTTTGGCTCCACAGTGCATGAGCTGTGCGAGCGCAAGGTGCACTTTGACAAGGGCGAGTTCGCTCCCTCCTTCAACTCTGAAGAAGCGCGCAAGGGCTGGTGTCTGTACGACCTGGGCTGCAAGGGGCCCGGAACGTACAACAACTGCCCCAAGGCACTGTTCAACCAGACCAACTGGCCTGTAGGCGCCGGTCATCCCTGCATAGGCTGTTCCGAGCCTAACTTCTGGGACGATATGACACCGTTCTACGAAAACTAGGGAGCGCTCCATGACAAAAACACCTCAGTCTACCTACAGCGGACCGGTTGTCGTCGATCCGCTGACCCGAATTGAAGGCCATCTGCGCATCGAAGTTGAAGTGGAGAATGGCAAGGTTAAGGATGCCCGTTCCTGCGGCACCCTTTTCCGCGGTCTGGAAACCATCGTCAAGGGCAGGGATCCCCGCGACGTGCAGCATTTCACTGCCCGTACCTGCGGCGTGTGCACCTACACCCATGCACTGGCTTCCACCCGTGCACTGGAAGACGCCATCTTCAACGCCAACCGCAACTTCAGCATTCCGGCCAATGCGACCTACATCCGCAACCTGCTTCTTGCCCAGCAGCAGCTGCATGACCACATCGTGCACTTCTACCACCTGCACGCCCTGGACTTTGTGGATGTAACCAGCGCCCTAAAGGCTGATCCTTACAAGGCTGCCAAACTGGCCGAGTCCACCTCCAACCAGCCCTGCAAGGGTGAAGACCTCAAGGCCGTTCAGGACAAATTGAACGCCTTCGTCGCCAGCGGTCAGCTCGGCCCCTTCGCCAACGCCTACTTCCTGGGCGGCCATCCTGCCTACTATCTGGAGCCTGAGGCCAACCTCGTTGCCACAGCCCACTACCTGCAGGCCCTCAAGGTCCAGGTTGAAGCAGCCAGGGCCACAGCAGTCATCGGCGGCAAGAACCCGCATCCCCAGATGCTCATTGCCGGCGGCGTGACCTGCTACGACTTCCTGACCGACAAGCGTATTGCGGAGTTCGAGGAACTGTTCAAGAAGACAGTGAGCTTCGTCAAGAACGTCTACATCCCCGACCTGCTCATGGTCGCCGCCCAGTACAAAGACTGGGCCGGCATCGGCGGCACCACGCACTTCATGAGCAACGGCGAATTCCCCATTCCCGGCGGCGAACGCGATCTGTCCACCCGTTGGATGAAGCCCGGCATCATGCTGAACCGCAAGCTGGCTCTGGAAGCTTTTGACCAGACCAAGATCAGCGAGCATGTGCGCCACAGCTGGTACCAGGGCGAGGAAGCCAACATTCCTTACGAAGGCAAGACCGAGCCCAAGTTTACCCGCATGGGCGACAAGGACCGCTACAGCTGGCTGAAGGCTCCCAGATACGGCGAGTACTCCTGCGAAACCGGCCCCCTGGCTGCCTGCCTCGTCAACTACGTGGCCGGCAACGAAGACTTCAAGAAGCCCACCGACGCCGTTCTGAAGGCTCTTGGAGTTGGTCCTGAGGCTCTCTTCTCCACCCTCGGCCGTACAGCTGCCCGCGGCATCCAGACCGTGGCAACCGCTGAATACTGCGCCCGCCTCCTCGAAGAGTTCAAGGAAAACATCCGCAAGGACAAGCAGATCTGCGTGGATCCCGAGATTCCTCAGGAAAGCAAGGGCGCAGGCTTCGTCGAAGCTCCCCGCGGCGGCCTCTCCCACTGGATCGTCATCGAAAAGGGCCGTGTCAAGAACTTCCAGCTCGTGGTGCCCACCACCTGGAACCTTGGACCCCGCGATGCCAAGGGCGTGCTTGGTCCCTGCGAAGAGGCCCTTATCGGCACACCTATTGCCGATCCCAAGCGTCCCGTTGAAATTCTCCGTACAGTGCATTCCTTCGACCCCTGCATCGCCTGTGCTGTCCATGTCATCGACGGACAGACCAACGAAGTGCATAAGTTCAAGGTTCTCTAGTACGTTCTTTTCTGCTTCCTCACCAAGGCTTTCAGCAGCCTAGATGACGGAAGGACTTTTAAAGGCGGATGAGGCGGATGCCCCTTCCGCCTTTTTCTTGTGCCCTGCCTGCAAAAGAGGCGGCACGGCAAGGAGGACAACGACATGGCTGAGGACAGGCTCTGCATCCTGGGCGTAGGCAACACCATTCTGACAGACGAAGGCTTCGGCGTGCGCGCCATGGAATGGCTGCGCGACCACTATACCTGGCCTGAAAACGTCGATTTTATTGACGGCGGCACCCAGGGACGCGTGCTCATGACCATTCTGCTGGACTACAAGCGGGTCGTCGTGCTGGACATCGTGCGCGGGCAGTGCGAGCCGGGCACCGTCTACCTTCTGGAAAACGAGGACATGCGCAAGTCCCAGAGCTTCCATGACTCCACCCATGACGTGGACTTTGTGGATCTTTTAAGCACCTGCGACCTTATGGGCGGACGCCCTGAAGCCTTTGTGGTCGGCTTTGAGCCCTATGAGTTCAATGAACTCAGCGACAAGCTTACCCCTGAGGCGCAGAAGGCGCTGCCTGGCTTCTGCGCCAAGGCTGCCGCTGAAATCCGCCGCCGCGGCTGGTCCGACCCTGTTGGGCCCAAGGAGTAAGGGCAGGAGACGGCATCCAGCACTTTGCAAAAGAACGCCAAAAGCCGCTGGCCTTCTGCCTGATGCAGGGCAGGGGACAGCGGCTTTTTCTTGCTTCTGTTTTACGCGCGCTTACTTAAGGTTCCGGCAGATCGTCTTCAGGATGGCTGCATCCATGGTGAAGCTGTGCGCATCATCCGGAAACACGCCGCTTCTCACAGCCTCGCAGTAGGACTGCACGCCGCCTTTGACGGCGGATCCCACATCGGCAAAGGACTGCACAAACTTGGGCTTGAACCCTGAGAACATGCTGAGCAGATCCTGCAGCACCAGCACCTGCCCGTCGCAGTCTGCACCTGCTCCTATGCCAATGGTAAAGCAGGACACCTTCTCTGTCACAATTTTTGCAAGCTCCCTGGGCACGCATTCCAGGACAATGCCCATGACGCCTGCCTCATCCAGTGCGCAGGCATTGCAGATGAGCTCCTCGGCTGCCGCCTCGCCCTTGCCCTGCACCTTGTAGCCGCCAAGCGTGTTGACAGACTGCGGCGTCAGCCCCAGATGCCCCACAACCGGAATGCCGCCCCTGTTGAGCTTCACAATGAGCTCGCAGAGCTCTGCTCCGCCTTCCATTTTGACAGCCTGCGCCCTGCCCTCGCTCATAAGGCGGGATGCATTGACAAGGGCATCGTGCATGCCTGTCCTGTAGGACATGAAGGGCATGTCCGCCACCAGGAAGGCATCGCCCTGCCCGCGGGACACGGCTTTTGTGTGGTGGATCATGTCCTCCATGGTGACCGAAACCGTATCAGGATAGCCCAGCATGACCATGCCGAGCGAATCCCCCACAAGCAGCATGTCGCAGCCGGCTTCAGCACAGAGCTTGGCCATGGTGTAGTCATAGGCAGTCACCATGGCAATCTTTTCACCGGCCTGCTTCTTCTGCTGCAGCGTCAGTATTGTCTGTTTCAATGAAAAACTCCTGATGGGAAGAAGACTGGAAGAAGCCTTCGCCATGCGCACAGCAGCACAGCCTGCTGGAAATAAACAAGGTGCTGACAGCCAGACAGTCTCTCTTTCTGCGCTGTCTTTTGGCAGAGGCCGGCCGAAGGGCAGCTCCCTGCCAAGGCTGGGAGCATCTGTTCAGCCTCTCCTGCAGTTCCTACCACATCCAGCCCTTCACTTCCAGAGACGGACAGGAAAAGCCAGCCCGCAATATGCCCTTGCTTCAGCCCTGCAGCTAGAGGGCATGCGCTGCAGAACAAGCCCGTGCACAGCGCCCTGGAACGCCTAAAAAGAGCCTTGCTTCACATTTTGATCAAGGCTACAATATGCTTTACTTGCTGGATCATGCCTCTGTTTTCTCACGTACAAGGCGATGGTCCTTCAGCAGGGAATTCAGCATGATTTATCCTGAAGCAGGACTGCTGCCTCAGGCGGGGTCATGCCAAAGTTCCTAGGATGGCGACTTCCCCTTTTTTAAGGAGAGGTACAGTTTAACTTCAAAGGAGTTAGTGGATTATGGCTAACCAACACGTCTTTAACGAGGACAAGGTCGCCTGCATACTTGGCGGTTTTGTTTTCCTCCTAGGCCTGTGCAAGTTCGCCGGCTTGGATCTCGTTGGCTGGATCCTGAAGATGGGCATGTGGGTCAACGACCCCATGGTCTGCTTCAAAGCCGCTACGAAAGGCTATATGGAAGGGTGGCAGGCCCTTCTTGCAACCTATGCTTTTGTGACCCTGGCCTTGTCCGTGGGCATCAAGATGATGAAAGGCAACCCGATCAAGTTCATCGGCGCCTTTACGGTCGTCTTCTTCATTGCTGTGGCATGCTATGTCTGCGGCGCCAATGCCTACATTGCAGCCAACCCGACTCAGCTTGCCAAGCAGGGCATTCCCTGGGCTCTTGGCCTGAGCACAGAAGCCGGCCTTATTCTTGCCCTTATCGTGGGCATCCTGCTGGGCAACCTCGCCCCCGGCTTCGTTGAGAAGCTGCAGGAGTGCGGCGCCTGCCGTCCTGAGCTTTTCGTCAAGATCGCCATCGTCATCCTTGGCGTCGAGCTTGGCGTGAAGGCCGCCGACGCTGCCGCCTTTGCCGGCGTCGTCATCTTCCGAGGCCTGTGCGCCATCGTTGAAGCGTACCTGCTCTACTGGGCCGTCGTGTACTACGTCGCCCGCAAATACTTCAAGTTCAACAAGGAATGGGCCGCCCCCCTGGCCTCCGGCATTTCCATCTGCGGCGTGTCTGCCGCCATCGCAACCGGCGGCGCCATCCGCGCCCGGCCGGTGGTGCCGATCATGGTTTCTTCCCTGGTCGTTGTCTTCACCTGCATTGAAATGCTGATCCTGCCCTTCATCGCCTCCGCTGTCCTGCACACCGAGCCCATGGTGGCCGGCGGCTGGATGGGCCTCGCCGTCAAGTCCGACGGCGGCGCCATCGCTTCCGGCGCCATCACGGAATCCCTCATCCTGACCAAGGCTGCCGCCCTGGGCACCAACTGGGAAACCGGCTGGATCACCATGGTGACCACAACCGTCAAGGTGTTCATCGACATGTTCATCGGCGTGTGGTCCTTCATCCTCGCCTACATCTGGACGAAGTACTTTGACGCTGAAGCCAAGGAAGGCAAGAAGATGAGCTGGGGCGATGTGTGGGAACGCTTCCCCCGCTTCGTGCTGGGCTACGTGATCACCTTCCTGATCATGCTCGCCATCTGCCTCTCCGACGCCGACATGCACAAGGTTGCCAAGAGCATTTCCAGCTCTCTCAACGGCCTGCGCGTCATGTTCTTCCTGCTGACCTTCTTCTCCATCGGCCTGGTCTCCAACTTCAAGAAGCTGCTTGAAGAAGGCATCGGCCGCCTGGCGATTGTGTACGTGGTGTGCCTGTTCGGCTTCATCATCTGGGTCGGCCTGTTCATCTCCTACCTCTTCTTCCACGGCATGACTCCTCCGATCGCAGCTGCCGCTGCCGGCATGTAGTCCTGGAAAGGTAAGAAGCTTACAAGGAGTTTATAATGGATAATCAGGAAGCAAAATTCCATGAGGAAATCCAGAACATGGAATATGAGCCCCTCGACGACGTCGAGATGAAGCTCATCCATTGGAGCTGGGGCCTCGGTGTTGGTCTGTTGGTTGTCTTGTACATCGTCAGCAGATTCATCGGCCATTAAACAGTGCTTGTGCGCCATGGAGCCTAAGCCTGCATGACGCATGACGTTTTTGCAGGGCTCCCCCGCTCTCTGGGTGACAAACCCTTTGAACGGGGGAGCCTCTGGCAGACAGGGGAGGAAACTCCTCTCCCTGCCAGAGGCAGACCCTGCCTTAAGGACTTTGTCCGCAAAAGACGCATTCCCTGTCCTGATGACAGGCTTTTTTTTGGGAGACATATCATGCCACGCTATCATGTCCGGTTTCTCAAGGGTCCCAACATGCACCTGCGCCTCTATCATGAGGCCATAGAGGAGGCACCATCCTTTGAGGAAGTCCTGCGCCGGCATACAGACTGGCCCATCCAGGTAGCCTGGGACGACAGGGCGGCGACTGCCTGGAATCCCGGCACCTGCATGTACTACCAGGAAATGTGGGAGGCGGCCCTGCTCAATGAGACGGCGCACATGCCGCTTATAGGCGCCTGGAAGCAGGGGGCTGCACCGGACGGCAAGGCTGAGTAAGAAAGCTTCATGGCACCATTAGCACGCCCCTGAAGCCTCTCTGACCATTCTTCAAGCATCCCCGGGTCTCTTATGGACGGCAAACGACCTCTGCTGCTGCTCTCAGCCTGCCTGGCAGGCTGCAGATGCCGCTACGACGGCAAAGACAACAAAGTTGACAAAATTGCAGCCTGGCATCAGGCAGGGCTGGCTCTGGCTGTCTGCCCCGAGGTCCTGGGCGGGCTTTCAACCCCGCGCACTCCCTGTGAAATCTGCGGGAAGCGCGTCCTGGACAAGACGGGAGCCGACAAGACAGACGCCTTCTTCAACGGCGCCCTGCGCGCCCTGGGCATGGCAGAAGAAGTGGCCTGCCGCATTGCCGTCCTGAAAGCCAGATCCCCGTCCTGCGGCATAGGCGCAGTCTATGACGGGACCTTCAGCCATACCCTCATACCAGGCGACGGTCTCTTTGCCGGCATGCTTAAACAAAAAGGCTTTGCGGTCTGCACAGAGGAAAACTACCTAAGCCTCCTGCCGGGTCTTCTGCCGCCAGAAGCCCTTCACCTGCTGGCGCATTAGATTCCTGCCTCCGGTCCTCAGGATGGCAGCCAAGGAGGCGTGCTGTGTATATCAGTGTTGCCCGCAGCGGCAAAGACAAGAAGAATGCCTACGTCAAAGTGATGGAGGCATACTATGCTGACGGCAGGAAAAAGGCGCGCGTCATTAAAAACCTTGGCCGCCTGGACGACCTGCTGGCCCAAAATCCCCACGCCCTGGAAGAACTGAAGACACTGTACAAAGAGAAGGCTGAGGCCCCGAAAGCAGCCCTCCATGAGGAAAGGCTGAACTATGTGGCGGATTTGCTGCAGCGTTCCGGCGAAGCGCCTTCTGCGCTGGATTATGTCCCCTTTCCGCTCCTGCAGTATGGGCATTATGCCCTTCGAAGCCTCTGGGAAACCGATCTGGGGCTGGCCTGGAAGCTGAACTACCTGCAAAAAACCTCAGGCCCGCAATACCAGTTCAGCCTGAACGACGCAGCTTTGTTTATGGCTGGCCTCAGGGTGATGGACCCGCACTCTTCCTTGTTCAGCTTCTATTCAAAAGATGACTTCCTTGGAGATCCACTGAGGAACATCAGCCTTGACAACTGCTGCGATACCTTGATCTTTCTCAAGGAAAACAAAGACAAAATAGTAAGCTGGTGCAGCAAAAAGCTGAAGGAAAAGTTTGGCACAAGGAGCGCCTCTTTAATTTTCCTCAAGGCAGCAGACGCCTGCCTTGATAAACCCCTGGCTGATGAGGAAAAGGACTGCGGGCAGGATGGCTTTACAAAACGCGTGCAGCCAGAAGCCGGCGAGCTGCATTCGGAGTTTTGGGAAGCCGGCGCAGGCATCTGCCTGCCGTCTGCTTCCATTGCCCTGGCTGTTGATCAGGACGGCTTTCCAATGGACTTTGAGGTTTTCTCTGACAAGGGCTCCCGCTTCAAGACAATGAAGCAGGCCGTTCAAAAGCTCAAGGACAGGCATCCTATAGAAAACGCTGCCGCTGCTTCTGGCAGTGGACCTGATCCTGCTTCACAGCCAGCAAAGACAGCAGTGTGCTTCCGCATGATGGCAGCCTGCGGGATGCAGCCGATGGATGTCCACACACCTGAGCACATCCAGGGACACCTTACAGTCTGCCTTCTTGCAGTTCTGCTGCTGCAGCTTCTGCAGCAGCGTCTGCGTGCCCAGGGTACAAGGCTTTCTGTGCCTGAAATTTGCCGCAGCCTGGCTGAGGCTGCAATAGCTCCTATCGGGAGAGTCGGAAAAGACATGCTCTTCTGCCTGACAGGCGGAGGAGGCGCTGCGGCGGGAGGCATCAGCCGAAATCCCATGCCGGACATTATGCGGGCCTGCGGTCTGTCTCCGATTACGCGCATGACCAGCCTGCCAGAACTGGCGAAAGCCCTGCATACACGCTTCCCAAGCCCTGCCGACGCCATTTCCGAGGTGAGGATGGCTGCATTAAGCTAAGCCGGCCAGGAAGCTCTCAGCCCCCTACTTTGCCAGCCGCTTTTTGATGGCGTCCATGTCCTGCCCATGCTGCCAGTGCAGCCTGGTCAGGTACGCCACTGCGCAGGCAGAGAGGCAGAGGATGTAGCCTATCCAAAAGCCCGCAGCCCCCATGGCAGGCACTATCCAGTCTGTCCTGCCAAGCACTATGCCGCCGCCAAGCCCCAGCACGCCATACGCAAAAAGACAGACGACAGAGATAATGCGCGTATCGTTGTAGCCCCTCAAAGCCCCCACTGTCACGGACTGCAGCGTATCAACCACCTGGTAGGCGGCGCAAAAGAGCATCAGCTCGCAGGCAAGCGGCACGACGTTTTGTGCGTCCGTATACAGCCCGACAATCTGCGCCCTGAAAAGCGCAGTCAGCGTCATGGAAAAAAGCGCCAGGCAGACAGCGCTGGCCAGGGCCGTGTGCGCCGAAACAACGGCCATCTGCTTCTTGCCGGCACCAAGGTTGTAGCCAACCCGTATGGTGGTTGCCATGCTGACCGACAAGGGCACAGCAAAGATCAGCCCTGAGAAGTTCAGCGCTATCTGGTGGCCTGCCACCACATCCGTCCCCAGGGGCGCAAGCAGGATGGCCGTCAGGGCAAAGGCGCTCACCTCAATGCAGATGGCAAGCGCATTGGGAACGCCGATGCGCAGCACGCTGCCAATGAGGGGCCAGTCTATCAGAGACCTTGCCTCCCCCTCGGGCACAGGCTGGCGCCTGAAGAGAGAATAGCGCCCAAGCTCCGCATGGCAGTGCAGCAGAACCAGCATGGAGAGCGCCATGAACCAGAAGCAGATGGAAGTCGCCACGCCGCAGCCGACGCCGCCCAGGGCAGGCAGGCCGAAGCAGCCGTAGATGAAGATGTAGTTGCAGGGGATGTTCAAAAAGAGGCAGAAGATGCCTATCACCATGGCAGGCCTTGTCAGCCCGAAGCCTTCAAAGAACGAGCGGATGTTGATGAAAAGCAGGAAAGCCGGCAAACCTGGCAGCATGGCCAGCAGATACCCCCTGCTCACTTCCTCCATGGCGCCGGTCAGGCCGAAAAAGGCAAGGTGCTGGGACAAAAACCAGAGGATGGCTACGAGCACGACACTGATCATGGCTGAGAGGACTATCCCCTGGCGCAGGAGCCAGGCGGCCCTGTCCGGACGCTTTGCACCCACCATCTGGGAGGACATGCCGGAGAGCACCTGCATGCAGCCTATAGCAAACATGGCGCACGGCCCCCAGACCGATCCGGAGACAGCCACGCCGGCCAGGGCATCAGCGCTGTAGCGGCCGGCCATGACAGTATCCACAAAGTTCATGGCAACCTGCGATATCTGTGCAAGCAGTATGGGCAGTCCCAGACGGAGCAGAGTGCGTGCTTCCCGCAAAGAAAAAAAGATCTTCATGCGTCTCTCTTGTCGTGTTCAAAATAGCCTTGCGCCTCCAAAGCAGAAGGCAGACCTAAGGCGCTTTGTATCTAAACTCTTTCCCAAAAAAAAGGTACCAGGCCAGCACCCGCTCAGGGGCTCAGGACAGAGCAGCCCAAAAAAAGCAGGGAACCGCAGCCTTGCACCGCGATCCCCTGTTTCATGAAAATGGAGGCTTAAGGAGGTCCCTAGCGCATGAGGTTCATCAGATCCTCTTCCGTGAGGGTCTTGACGGCGCTCTCGGTGCCTTCAAGGAAGTCGGCTGCAAGCTCGCGCTTGGTGCCGTGCA
>CAZWGJ010000030.1:13687-16749 GCA_964633375.1 uncultured Desulfovibrio sp. | reverse complement strand
GCCCCTTTTCAGCCAGCTTAATCTCGCTGTTCTCGTCCCTGTAGACAATCTTGCGCACGGCAAGCCCTTTCAGGAAGGTCATGAAGTCTTCCTGGGATACAGGGAAGGGGCCTGTCTGGCAGAGCAGCCCATAGAGGGCTGACGGCCTGACGCCCTGGTACTGGGAGATGACGGACAAGAGCTGCTGGGCCAGCGTCGAGTAGTGGGGTCGCAGCGCTTTGGCAGGCTCGTTCCAGCCCTGCTCTATGAGGCGCAGGACGGCCAGCGTCTGGAAAAGCCCCAGGCGGAGCTTGTCCTGGATGGGCGCCTTCTCATGCATGCGCCCCTCAAGCAGGAAAAGCCTGAGCAGAGGCCTCTCTCCGCGCCTGCCTGTGCGCCCCAGGCGCTGGCGCAGGCTGGAGACAGAGCTTGGCGCATCAAGCTGGGCAATGCTGTCCATGTTGCCGATGTCTATCCCAAGCTCCAGGGTCATCGTGCAGACCGCAGTGGTCGGCGTCTCTCCCTGCAGGCGCTTTTCAAGCTTCTGCCGTATGTCCCGCGACAGGCTGCCGTGGTGGGGGAAGAACTCGACCTCGCGCCCTTCTGCCCGGCACTGGTCCGCCAGTGCCGAGGCAACCTGCTCGGTCCTGCGGCGGGAGTTGGTGAAAATGAGGTTGTGCCCGCCAAGCAGCAGCCGGTACAGATCCTCCACCAGGTGCTCCAGACCCTTTTCCTGCGCATTGCGGCGCATAAAAGGCGGCACGTCAAGGTAGGTGCGCACTTCAAACTGCGCCCTGCACTCATCCTCCGTGCTGACCACGGTGCAGGGATACCCGTTCCTGTGCGGGCGCAGGCGCTCCACCATTTCATCGGCGCTGCCGAAGGTGGCGCTCAGGGCGATTCTGGGAACGGTCCTGCGCAGCATGACGTCCAGCCTGTGCAGGAGCGAAATGAGCTGGAAGCCGCGCTCGCTGTCTGCCAGGGAGTGGAACTCGTCAATGATGACGTAGTCCAGGTCGGCAAAAATCTTGTAGCACAGCGCCGTATGCCGCAGGAGGAAGTTCTCCAGCGACTCGGGCGTCGTCATCAGGATGCCGCGCGGGTCAGCCAGATACGAGCTCCTGTCCTCCCTGGACAGGTCGCCGTGCCAGGTGACGATGGGAAGGCCGACTCTTCCAGCCAGACTCGCCAGGCGTCTTTTCTGGTCGTTGATAAGCGCCTTGAGCGGGCTTATGTACAAAATAGAGGTGCTTTGGACGCCGCGCCTGATGGCGGAAAAAGCCGGAAAAAAGGCTGCCTCGGTCTTCCCCGACGCCGTAGCCGCCGAGATGACGACGTCCCTGTCCTTGGCAAGCACGGCACCAAGGCTGCGTTCCTGAATGGGACGCAGCCTTGCCCACCCCTGCTCATTTATCCATTCACGGACGGCATCGGACAAAAGAAGAAGAGGGTTGCGATTAGCTTGTTCTTCCAATTGTACTGCCTCTTCTTCTTTCATTGCCTTCATCCGATGCTTCAACAGCCAGGTTGTGGTTGGTGTCGTCTTTTGTATCGTACAGCCTTGCGCATCCTAGAAAGACAGCGTCCTGTCGATGCGGGCCAGCGTCTCTTCCCTGCCCAGGAAAGCCATGATGTCGTGCAGGTGGGAGCCGCCCATGAAGCCGACCAGGGCTGTGCGCAGAGCAGGCGCAATCATCTTGAAGGTCAGGTTGTTGGAAGCAACAAACTCATTGAAGACCTTCTCAAGCGTGGGTCCGTCAAAGGGCTCGCACGCTGCCAGCACGGGCTTGAGGAGAGCCAGGCGCTCCTTGGTCTCGTCGTTGATCTGCTTGGCAACGACCTTGGGGTCGTACTCAAGCTCGGCAGCCTTTGCCAGCATGGGCTTGAAGCTCTGCGCAAGCTCAACCAGGGTCTTCACCCTGTCGCGGAACAGCATGCACAAGGCTTCCAGGCGGTCCTCAGACAGCTCGCCGTAGCCGCATTCCACAGTAAAGGGCTTGACCAGTCTTGCCAGCTCCTGCACAGGCAGGTTGCGCATGTAGTGGGCGTTGAGCCACTGCAGCTTGTTCACGTCAAAGCGGGCAGCGGAAGGATTGAGGTGCGTGCCGTCAAAGAGCTCAACCAGCTCTTCCAGACTGAAGATTTCCTGGTCGCCGTGGGACCAGCCCAGACGCACCAGGTAGTTGACCAGGGCCTGGGGCAGAAGGCCGTCCTTCTCGTATTCGATGACGGCTCTTGCTCCGTGGCGCTTGGACAATTTGGCGCCGTCCTGGCCCAGAATCATGGGCACATGGCCAAAGACAGGCTCCTTGAGGCCGAGGGCGCGGTAGATGAGAATCTGGCGCGGGGTGTTGGAAACATGGTCGTCGCCGCGGATGACGTGGGTGATGCCCATTTCATAGTCGTCCACCACAACGGCCATATTGTAGGTCGGAGTGCCGTCGGCCCTCTGGATGACCATGTCGTCCAGCTCGGAGACATCGACGCTGATTCTGCCCTTGACCATATCGTCAAAAACAATCTTGCCTTCGGTGGGGCACTTGAGGCGGACGCAGGCGCCTTCGGCAGGACCGTGTCCCAGCTCGCGGCAGTGGCCGTTGTACCTGGGCTTCAGGCCCAGAGCCTTTGCCTGCTCGCGCATGGCGTCAACTTCCTCGGCCGTGCAGGTGCACCAGTAGGCCTGCCCTGTTTCCAGCAGCTTGTTGATGTACTTCTTGTACAGGTCCATGCGCTGCGTCTGGTAGTTCAGCTCGCCGTCCCAGGAAAGCCCCAGCCAGCGCATGGATGCCAGGATGGAATCCGTGTATTCCTGCTTGGAGCGCAGAAGGTCGGTGTCTTCAATGCGCAGATGAAACTGACCCTTGAAGTGGCGGGCCATCAGCCAGCAAAAGATGGCCGTGCGTGCACCGCCTATATGCAAATGCCCCGTAGGACTGGGAGCAAACCTAGTTACCACATTCATAAAATGCCCCTTATAGACATGGAATTTCGAGCAAAAAAAGAAAAACTCCCTTGCGGGAGACAGTTGCTTCACGGTCCTTGTACCTATTTTTACGGGTGCGTGCAACGAAAGAGCACACGGC
>CAZWGJ010000030.1:0-13587 GCA_964633375.1 uncultured Desulfovibrio sp. | reverse complement strand
GCCCTGGCTTCCTCAGCCCAGGGCGCATGCACAAGCTCGTCCGTCCGCTTTCCACCCTGCATGCCAAGGAGTTGCCATGTCCATCTATGTCTCCGGATCCGTTGTCTTCGACCGCATCATGAACTTTAACGGGTACTTCAAGGACCATATACTTACCGACAAGCTGCACTCAATCAGCGTCAGCTTCATGGTCGAGGACATGGTGGTGCGCCGCGGCGGCTGCGCCGGCAACATTGCCTACACCCTGGCGCTCATGGGCGAGAAGCCCCTGCTCTTAAGCTCCGTCGGCTCCGACTTCTCAGCCGAGTACGGCGCAAGCCTGGAAAAGCTCGGCCTCTCCCTGGACGGCATAAGCATCGACGCCTCCAAGCACACTGCCCTCTGCTACGTCACCACAGACAAGGCCAACAACCAGATTACCGGCTTTTACGCAGGCGCCATGATGACGCCCTCCAAGTATGCCTTCCCCGGCATCTCAAGCAGCGACCTGGCCATCGTCTCCCCCGGCAACATGGAAGACATGCAGCACTTCCCCGACGTCTACAGGAAGCACAAGGTCCCCTTCATTTTTGATCCAGGCCAGCAGATGCCCCTGTACACCAAGGACACGCTCACCTCAGCCGTGCACGGTGCCCTAGCCTTCGTCAGCAACGACTATGAGCTCGCCCTGACCAGCAAGATGCTTGAGCTGGGCAAGGAGGAAGACCTCTTCGATCACGTCCAGTGGATCGTCACCACCCTGGCCGACAAGGGCTGCCGCATCCGCGGCAAAGACGGCACGGACGTCACCATCCCCGCCGTTCCCTGCGCAGGCGTCAAGGACCCGACCGGCGCCGGCGACGCCCACAGATCCGGTCTGCTCTTTGGCCTGACCCACGGGCTCAGCATGCCTGAGGCCGCCAAATACGGCTCAGTGACGGCCAGCTATGCCATCGAGCAGCAGGGCACGCAGGTCCACAGCTTCACCCTGGACGACTTCAAGAAGCGCTACGAGCCGGTCTTCGGGCCCATGCCGGTGCAGTTCTAGCAGGCAGCAGAAAGCTACCTGGCAGACGATTTTTTTTCAAAAGGAAAGGCACTCCCAACATGCTGCCCTGCGGCAGCTGCACGGAGTGCCTTTTCTGCTTTTTAGTCCTTTTTTGCCGGGATCCGGAATCCGGAGAGCGGGCGTACACGCCTCCTGCCCCCTGCCCTTCCTATATTGGCGGTTCTTGGAGACTTCTTCCTCTCTTCAGGAAGGCAGCGCTCCACCCACCAGCGCTTGTCCACCCGTCCGAACCACCAGCGGTTGTGGTCCGTTGCCAGCATTTCGCTGGCAAGAGCCTGCGCCTCTTTTGTCTTCAGGCGCCCCAGTGCGGAGTCGATCCAGTCCCTGGCAAACTGGTTGCCCTTGTCCAGCTCCACCTTGAGGTTGAAGAGCAGGTCCAGCTGGTCTGCATCCTTGGCAGCCCTGGCTTCTATGCTCTCCCTGGCTTCAAACTCGCGGTAGGCGGCCATGAGCTCTTCCTCAAGCCCTGTGCCCTCCAGCGCATCCTGCTGGGCCTTTAGATGCTCAGTCTTCACATAGCGCTGGTTCATGTAGTTCAGGTCAGACACCCTTGCTTCATGCAGGTCGTGCGTCAGCCCCAGCAGCGCCGCCCTGTAAGGGTCGCCGCCGGCCATTTTAGCCAGCACGAAGCTCATGAAGGCGACCCTGAAGCTGTGCTGCGCCACGTCCTCCGAGCCTGTGCCCAGGAAGATGTAGCCGCTGCGGGGAGTGTGGCGCAACGTGCCGACCTCAAAAAAGAGGTCCACCAGCCGTGCAAGCCGGCCGTCTGCGTCCTTGTGCCCGGTTCTGCTCATTCGCCGTCCTCCCTGCTGTCAATTTCGTACTTGCGCAGCTTCTTGTGCAGGGTAGCCCTGGTAATGCCCAGCTTCCGTGCCGCAGCGCTCTTGTTGTCCTTTGTTTCCTTCAGCGTCTCTTCTATGGCCAGCCGCTCCACTTCTTCAAGCGGCATGCCGGCAAGAGAGGAGGCTTCAAGGCTAGCGCCTGCCGTCCCCGCCCCTTCTGCGCTGATGATGCCTACAGGCAGCTCCTGCCCTAAGATGGTGTCGCCTGAGCAGAGGATGACAGCACGCTCAACGGCATTTTCCAGCTCCCGCACATTGCCGGGCCAGTCGTAGCGCAGCAGCATGTCCATGCACTGCGGGGCAAAGCCCTTGATGGTCTTGCGGTTGCGCTCGGAAAAACGCTTCAGAAAGCTGGTGGCAAGCAGGGGGATGTCTTCCTTCCTCTCCCTCAGCGGCGGCACATCGACGCTGATGACGTTGAGGCGGAAGTAGAGATCCTCGCGGAAGCGCTTCTCTGCCACTTCCCTTCTAAGGTCGCGGTTGGTGGCAGCGATCACGCGCACGTCCACGTACTCGCTCTTGTCCGAGCCTACGCGCTGGATCTCGCCCTGCTGCAGGGCCCTCAAAAGCTTGGCCTGAACGGAGAACGGCATTTCGCCTATCTCATCCAGAAAGAGCGTGCCTTTGTCGGCCTGCTTGAAGCGGCCTTCACGGCGGCGGTCTGCACCGGTGAAGGCGCCCTTTTCATGCCCGAAGAGCTCGGACTCCAGCAGCGTCTCAGCCAGGGCTGCGCAGTTCACTGTGACCAGCGGCTTGTCCCTGCGCGGGCTCTCGGCATGCAGCGCCCTTGCCACAAGCTCCTTGCCGGTTCCGGATTCGCCTGTCACCAGCACGCTTGCCTCGCTGGGGGCTACGGTGCGTATCATGGACAGCATGTCGGCAATGGCCTTGGAGCGCCCCAGTATTTCCTGATCGCTGTTTTCCTCGAACATCTGCCGGCGCAGCTCCCTGTTCTCAAGCCCGAAGGACGCCTGGCTGATGGCCCTGGCCAGGGTTTCCTTCAGCACGTCAAACTCCAGCGGCTTGATGAGGTAGTCAAAGGCGCCTACGCGCAGGGCGTCGACCGCCGTCTCCACCGAGGAATAGGCGGTCATGAGGATGACCGGCAGGGAGGGGTTGTAGCTCACTATCTGCTTCATGGCGGAGATGCCGTCCACGTTCCCCATGCGGACGTCCGTCAGAACGGCGTCATAAGGCTTCTCCTTCACCTTGCTGACTGCCTCGTCGCCGTCACGGGCGGTATCCACAGCATACCCCCAGCTCTTCAGCATCATTTTAAGCATGCCAAGATGCGCTTCGTCATCGTCTACGATCAATACTGTGGCATTGGTTGTTGAAGTTGCTTTCATAAAAATATCCGTTGTACAGCCAGGACCGCTATACGCGCTTCCCCTTGGTGGAATCAGTCGAATCAGTACCGTTGGAAAGTCCGCCCTCCTGTGCGCCCTCGGCCGTGGGCAGCCAGACAGTGAAGCAGGTCTTGCCCCGCTTGCCGCCCTTTGCCTGGGTTGAGGTGACAGAAATGTCTCCGTTCATAGCCTCCACTATCTTGTGCACCGTAGCAAGCCCTATGCCGGTGCCCTTGCTCTTGGTGGTGAAATACGGATCGAAGACATGGCTTAAGTTCTCCGGGGCGATGCCCAGGCCGTTGTCTTCCACGCTGAGGCGGACGCGGCTGCAGTCCATGTCAGCCTTCAGCGACAGCATACCACCTTCCGGCATAGCGTCCAGGGCATTGAGGCACAAATTGAGCATAGCCTGGCTCAGCCTGTCCGGGTCGACCAGCGCAGGCTGGCACTTGCGCGACACGCTCTGCACTATCTTGACGCGGCGGCTCTCGGCATTCTTCCCCAAAAGGCGGGACAGATGGCTGAAGATGTCCGCTGCCAGGGTAGGCTTGAGCGAAATGTCCGTCGGCTTGGACAGACCGATAAGATCGGTGATGACGCGGTTGAGCCTGTCAGCCTCGCGCACCATGACGGAGGCTGCCTCCCGCTCGTCGCTGCCGTCTGGGAAGATCTGGGCAAAGTAGGTTGCATAGCCCTTGATGGAGCTCAAGGGATTGCGGATCTCATGCGCCACGCCGGCTGCCAGATTGCCGACGCAGGCAAGCTTCTCCTTCCTGCGCACCTCTTCTTCCAGGGCTGCCACACGGCTTTTTGCCCGCCTTTCAGCAAGGCGCGCCCTGTAGGCCTTCTGCGTGTGGTACAATATGAGGAGGCAGGCCAGCCCCACCAGCAAAGTCACCCCTGCCAGCATGGTGACGTAGGCCCTGTTCTGGGCGCGCGTCGCCTCAAACGGCGAGACGTCCATGCCCAAGAAAATCATCGGCACGGCGACTGCCGGCTGCCCGCGCCTGCCCGGCGGAGGTGGGCCGCCAAGGGAAAAGTTGCTGTAGACGACAAAGCTGCGCACGCCCTCCACGTTCATCAGGCTCCAGCGCCCCCCGCCTCTCGGCGCCAGCTGGTGCATGGTGCTTTCGGTAACCTCCTGCCCGTCGATCTGCAGCATCTCCCCCACCCTCTCACGGTTGGAGTGGGCGATGATGGTGCCGTCGGGCATGGTCACGGCGATGAAGTTGATGTCGCGGTTCTGGGTCATCTGCTCAAGCAGATTCTGCAGCCGGACGCTGATCTGGGTCCTCATCCCTGTGCGCAGCACGCTTTCAAAGGCGGTAATAAGGGAATAGCCCTTGTCGGCCAGAAGCTTGGTCAGGGTGCTTTCATTGCGCTCCACTGAAATGAATGCCGGCATGCTGACCATCAGGGTCAGGGTCGCAAAAGCGCAGAAGAGCAGCAGCACCATGGGGATAATGGTTCTGCTCACGCCGCCGGATTTTTTTTCGCGGCCTGCGTCGGCGGCATTCTGGTTCAGGGGCTGGGGCACAATACATCCTCCGCTGCGAAAAGCAGGAAGCGGGAAGATAAAAAAGCGATGAAAACTGCCATTGAAATAAGAACGAGAAGGCGATCTGTCCAGAAGCAGGACCATCTGCCCCAGGCAGGCCTTATGCTTCCCTGCTACTCATACTCGACTGCGACTTTCTCTTCATCGTGCCAGAAAAGATTCCCAGGACCTATGCCGAGCTCTGCCAGCTTCCTGCGCCCATCGCCCTTCTGCCCAAAGGCGTAGCCCTGGCTTCTTGCAGGAAGCAGTACCTTCAGGCCCTCCGCCTTCTTGGGCACCATCCGCTGCAAGGCCAGCAGCAGGGCGGTCGATCGCACCTTCGTCCCCAGATCGGGATCCCTGGGCCCTGCCAGGACGCACTGTTCAAAGTCCTGCTCATAGGCTACGCCAATCCTGGTCACCGGCACCCGGGCTTCATTGGCAAGGAGCAGCCCCTGCGCCAGGGCTTCAACGCTTTGGGCCACGCTCCAGGGGACGTACTCTCCCCTCTCATACATCTCAGCCAATTTGGTGGAGCGCACGACAAGACAGGGGTAAAAGCGGAGCAGTGAGCAGCCAAGCTGCAGGGACCGGGCGACATCGCTTATAAAGCCCTCAGCCGTGCTGAGCGGAAGGCCGGGAAGCAGCTGCACGCCAAGGGCAAAGCCGGCATCAAGCACGCGCTGCATGCCCTCTTCCGCCGTCCCGGCCTCATAGCCCCTGCCGCTCACTTGCAGGACATCGTCTGCAAAGCTCTGGATGCCAAGCTCAATGCAGGTGCAGCCGGCATCCTGCATGCGGCAAAGTCTGTCTGAATCAAGGACATCAGGCCTTGTGGAGCAGCGCCATCTGTCAATCAGCCCCTGTGCAAGCCATCTCTTTGCTGCTTCAAGGCATTTTGCAAAGGCTTCCTCCCTTTGCGCCGTGAACGTCCCTCCGTAGAAGGCAAGCTCGCAGGCGCCCCTGCCAGTTTTCTTCCTCTTGAAAAGCATGTCTTCCGCCCCGGCAAGGATGCGGTCAAGCGGCAGGGCTCCCTGGGCTGTCTGCAGATTCTGCGCACAGTAGATGCAGCGGGCAGGACAGCCGGCAAACGGCAGGAAGACCGGCACGATGACGTTTTTTTCCTTATGCGAGGGCCAGGGGAACGAGAGCTTTACCACTGCTTTTACTCCGGCAAAACAGCGACGGCGGAGCGTTGTGATCCTGCGGACGCCTGGAGCCTTTTCGCCGGCAGCCTTGTCTTCTAGATCTTTCATGCCGTCTGTATTAGAGGAACACACAGCCAGGACACTTTTTGTGCCCATGTCTCAACCGTCCGTCAAGCAACAACCTCCAACATAATCCTTAGCATGCAAGCATCAGCATTCAACCCGTAGAACTAAGGCTTTTGCTGGACTGGAGAAAACATGCCTTTTGACAGCTACAGCTTTGTCCTGTTCTTCCTGCCGGTACTCATCATCGCCTGGAGAACAGTGAGCATCCTTCACCGCGAAAGCCTGGGCACACTGCTGTTCATGTTTTCCCTTGTCTTCTGCCTGTGGGCAAGCCCTGCCGCCCTCCTGCTCTATGTCTGCCTGATTCCGGTCGTCTACTGCCTGGGGCTCTCCCTGGCCGCCCCCGGGGAGCGCGACTCCTCCCTCCGCCGCAGGGGGCTTTTCCTGCTTGCCGTGCTCATCACGGCTGCGCCCCTGCTTTTGTACCGCTATCTTCCCCAGCTTGTGCAGGCTTCCTCCAGCCCGGTCCTGGTCTCTCTTGTCGGCGGAATTTCCTCCTTGGGCAGCGCCCATGAGCCGACCTTCATGCTGGAGACTGCCAAACTGGGCGGACTGTCCTTCTTCACCCTGATACAGGCCGCCTGGCTGACCGGCATCTACCAGCGCCGCCTTGAGCCTGAGGGGCTCTTCAGGCACTACCTCTTCTCCCTCTCCTTCCCGCAGCTTCTGGCAGGCCCCATTGTCCGCTATGAGCAGATGGGCCCGCAGTACGACAACCTGCACGCACCGCTCAACACAGAGCTTGCGCAGGGGCTGGGCCTCTTTCTTGCCGGCCTTGCCAAGAAGGTCCTGCTCGCCGACTGGCTGGCCGTCTGCGCCGACACCGTTTTTGGCAGCGCAGCCTCAGGCCTGCCGCTGACAACGCCTGAAGCCTGGCTGGGGGCGCTCTCCTTCTCCCTGCAGATCTACTTCGACTTTTCAGGCTACACCGACATGGCCATGGGCATAGGCCTGATGCTGGGGCTGCACCTGCCTGAAAACTTCGCCTCGCCCTACAAGGCAACGGGCTTCATCGACTTCTGGCGCAGATGGCACATCACGCTCTCCTCCTGGATCAGGGACTGCGTCTTCATCCCCCTGTCAGGCAACTACCCCTCCCCCCTGCGCCTTGTCCTGACGACGCTGGCCTCACTGCTCATCGTCGCCCTCTGGCACGGCACAGCCTCCACCTTCCTTGTCTGGGCCTCCCTCCACGTGTTCTTCCTGGGGCTGAACACCGCCCTGCGCACCATCCACGTGCCGGCGCTGGAAACGATGCTGGCAAGCCTTCCCGCCCGCATCATCTGCACCTGCACCACCTTCTTCCTGGTCACCATGACCTGGGTCGTCTTCCGCTGCGACAGCCTGTCCCATGCCGACGCCATGTTCTCAACCCTGTTCCAGCTGGGCTACGACGGCTTGTGGACGGGCCAGGGCTGCCTGACAAGCCTGTCCTGCCTTGTGCCCCTCTGCGCCGGCCTTCTCACCGTCTTCGCTCTGCCCAGCGCGCACAGGATCTTTTTGGGCAACACCGACGGCAGCCGTCCCTGGCTGAGCTTCCGCTTCAGCTCCGTCTGGGCTTTTGTTCTTGCCATAGCAGCCCTTGCCTGCCTTATCGTCATGGACAAGGCACGCCCGTTCATTTTCTGACAGCGTCTTTTAAAAGGCCCTGCACCCGCATTCTTTAAAGGATTGATATGGACAGTTCCCTTGCAGCAAACAATCTTGCCGGACGCTGGATAAAACTCTTTCTTGTCATCGTCTCCATACTTTTCGGGCTGACGCTTCTTATTGCAGCGCCTATTGCCTCGCTGTGGATCTACAAGAGCGGCGACCTGGCAGTAGACAGGGCCGTTGCAGCGCAGAAGGAAGGCTTTGCCCTCTATGGCTCGGGGCTTCCCACAGCCCAAAAAGACGCACTTTTCTACAAGCTGAGCCTCTACAAGGAAAAGAAGCCGCAGATTGTTGTGGTCGGCTCCTCAGGCATGGGGTCTTTGCGGGAGAGCGTCTTTGCCAGGCCCATGCTCAACATGACAGGGCTCTGCAGCTCGCTGTCCGGCCTGCGCCAGAACATCGATGCCATGCTCGCCCTGCACAAGCCCGACGTCATGATCCTGGCCCTGGACTTCTGGTGGTTCTCCGATGCCTGGGAAAAAGACCCCTTTGTCCGCACGCCCTTGAATCTGACAAAGCCGGGCTACAGCGCCGAGGTCCTGCGCATGCCGCTGCAGAGCCTCCTCAACGGCTCAATCTCTCTTTCGCAGTTCCTCTTCCTTGACTTTACCCCCAGCCGCTTCGGCATGCGCGCCCAGTTCCACCAGGAAGGCTGCGGCCCCGACGGCTCCTACTACGCAGGCGACAAGCTGGAACAGCTCTCGCCCGATGCCGGCTTCCTGCGCACAAAGGACAGCATGAAGCGGCAGATCGGCCCCTTTGCCGTGCAGGAAGAGCTGAGCGCAGCCCATCTCGACGCCCTGGCTGACATCTACTTCCGCCTGCGCGGGCGCGGCGTGACGCCCCTGGTCTGCCTGGCTCCGGTGCCGGTCAAAGTCATGGAGCCCTTAAAGGAGTCAGCCTCCTCCTACCCCCATCTCTTCACTCTGGCCTCAGCGCTGGAAGCCAGGGGAATTGCCGTAACGGACACAACCAATGTCGCCGTCCTGGACGGCAGCGACTGCGAATTTGTAGACGGCCTCCACGCAGGCGAAGTTTTGTCCCTGCGCGTCTTAAGCCAGCTTGCCACTGCCTGGAACGGCCTGTACGCCTACCTCAACATGGAGCAGCTCACCAAATACCTGACCGAGTGGAAGGGGCACGCACAAGTCGGCTATGAGCAGACAAAGGAAGTCTGGGAAACGGACTTCCTGGGACTTGGCTGCCTCAAGAAGACGCGCTGACAAAAAAATCCATAAAACTGGTGCGGCCGGCTGCAGGATGAACCCGCAGCCGGCCGCTTTTCGTTTTCCCAAATAATTGCGCCTGATTACTTCTTATCGAAGAGAATCAGGGCGATCATCTCCACGTCTGTGGTGCCGGTATTGGTGAGGGCGTGCTCCTCGCCTTCAGGACAGACCATAACGTCCCCGGGGCCCACCTCGACGTCGGTGCCGTTGTCGGAATAGGTCGCGTTGCCCTTGAGGATGTAGTAGGTCTCAAAGTCGTCCTTATGGCGGTGCATGCCGATGGCGACGCCCGGCTCCAGAATGATGTGGTTGAAGAGGCGCCCCTTGCCGCAGAACTCGTCGGCATTCAGGATCTGGGTGGCCTTGATGGCGCCTGGTCCGCCAAACATGACCTTGGTAAAGGTGGTGTTGTCGGCTGCTTTGCGAATCATTGTTCTTTCCTCCTCTTGGGATCAAAGGAACTGAACTGGCAGGGAGGGGGCAAATCCCCTCCCCGCCCACAGGGAAATCCGTTTTTTTACGAAGTCAGGCCTTCGACATTCTCTCTTTCTGTCGATTCCTTTTCGACTGCAGGCTGCCTGCGCATGCCGCTGAATCTTTTCCTGGTGAAAGCGCTCTGGCGCACCCTGGTTGACTTTGCAGGCTCAGAGGCGCCGTGCTTTTTCACATTGATGTCCAGCGTGTCGTAGGCAATCTCAATGTGCTCCTCGGCAAAGCGCTTGTTGATGGCAAAGCGGAGGTCTGAAGGCGTTGCGAACTTCTCGTAGTCCCTGACCCAGAAGCTCAGCCTCATATCCAAGTTGCTGGCGCCGAAATTGAGGAAGGAGACCGAAGGCTTGGGGAAGGCCAGGATGTCGCTGTGCTTGTTGGCGACATCCAGCAGCACCTTCACCACCTTCTCCACGTCGGAGCCGTAGGCGACGCTGACATCGACATGCTTGCGGCAGGTCCTGCTGTTGCTTGTCCAATTGGTCAAGTTGGCGGACACAAACGAGGAGTTGGGCACGTAGATGCTGGCCGAGTCGTAGGTTTCCACCACGGTGGCGCGGACGGAGATGCGCTTGACCTTGCCGACGACGCCGCCGACTTCCACGATGTCGCCGACCTGCAGAGTGCGGCTGAAGATGAGGATGATGCCGGAGATGAAGTTGTTGACGATGGCCTGCATGCCAAAGCCGATGCCGACGGAAAGGCCGCCGGCGATAACGGCAAGGTTGCCTAAGTTCATGCCCAGCGAACGCAGGCAGAAGAGCACGAAGATGAACCACACCAGGTAGAAGTAGACCGTCTGCAGCGGCGTTATGAGCGTCGAATCGAAATGGGGGTTCTGATCAGAGAGATGCCCGATGAAGGTCTTGCCCACGCGGGCAAAGGTGCGTGCCAGGAAGAAGGCTGTCACGATGAACAGCACCTGCATGAAGTTCAGCTGCGTCTCGCCTATGCTGACGCTCTTGAAGATGTAGTACTGCAGGATGTCCAGACCGCCCGGCAATGTTCCCAGCCACAGGGAAAGCGCGCCAAAGGCCAGCATGATGGCAATGGGGGCTGCCAAGGCCAGGAAGAAGCTTGCCAGCATGGTGCCGCTGTCCTCTTCCTTGAGCGACTCGTTCATCCTGGAAATAATGGCGAGCAGCGCCATGGACATCTGGATGGCGATGGCCAGGGAGGAGTACAGCAGGTAGATGGCCATGCTGTAGAAGTGGAAGCCGGCAAGGCAGACGATGAGGCATGGCCACAGGACCAGCGGCTGCATGTCCATAATGGTCGTCTCAAGCCGCATTTCGCCCAAATCCTGCCTGGTCCTTTTGCGCGCCCAGATGATGTTGACCACAAGCCAGACCAGCCAGACCATAAGGGTCACCAGTCGGGGAAGCGGCATGTACAGCAGGATATAGGCGACCAGGGTCGGCGGCATCAGTGCCAGTATAGGCGACCATTTCTGCGTCACGTCGCTGTAGACGATGCGCCGCAGATCCCATGCCAGGGTCAGCTGGCCCATGATGAGGCAGAGGTTGCCCAGCGCCAAAAAGAGCCTGAACGACTCAAAGTTCGACGTATAGGCAGCCGTAATGAGCGCCAGTCCCAAAACGTTCCAGGGCAGGCTGTAGCGCTTGATATGGCTCAAAACCTCAGAGGAATGGCGCAGGACGCGGTTGACTATCAGCAGGGAGAGGCAGGACAGCGCCACCAGGGCGATAATGAAGCGCGTAATGGCGCCCTGCCACTGGGACGACGTCAGGGGAATCTCAACATACTTGCGCATGTTGAGGCCCATGGTGAAGAAGCTCAGCCTGTGGGGCAGCTCGGTCCATTCAGAGAAGGTCAGCCACGGCACAGGACCGGAAGTGTAGTACTTGAGCCACAGCCCGGGCACCTGCTGGGTGATTTCAGCCCTTGTTTCCTTGGCCCTGTTCACCAGGGCCGTCGTCGGGGCCAGCGTGCTGGCGTAGCGGCTTATGATGGCCGTCAGCATAAACCTGGCCGTATTGATTTTGGCAAGGTATTCCTTCGTATCCCCCATGTGGGCAAGGGAGAGGTCGCTCCAGTTCTCCATGGAGGCATTCAGCTGGTCCAGGAGCTTTCTGGCATTAACCTGCGGTGCGGCGGCTGCCAGCATCAGGCTCTCAGTCAGATCGATGGCGATGCCAAGACGGCGGCCTACGGCTTCAAGGGGGCTGGGCCACTGCTTGAACTGGCCCACCATGATGATCAGCTTGCGCAGATCCTGCTCGGCGGAGCGCAGCTGTTCGAGCGCACTGGCATCCTGAAGGAAGTTCTCGCTCAGGACCATCGACTCCTGGATGACGGCGTTGATGCGGCTGCGCTGGGACATCCAGATGTCGTCCAGCACGTCCTGCTGGGACAATTCCTCAGCTTCCTTGCTCTTGTTTTCCGTATCGGCAGCCTTCAGGGCTTCCTGCTGGGCCTTCTCCCGGTCCCTGCGCAGGGCCTCTGCAGCCCTGGCCTCCGCCTCAGCCTCCTGCTGCTTGGGGTCCTTGACCTCGCCGGCAGCAGCGTCATCAGCCTTCTTCTCTTCCGGAGCGCCTTTTTCCGCCTTGGCATCCCCTGCCTTGGCGTCCCCGGGCTTTGCCTTGTCAGCCTTGGGCTTGTCCGGCTTTGCCTTGTCGGCCTTGGCGCCTTCCTTCACAGGGGCCTTGTCCTTTTTCTGGACATCAGCCTTTTGAGCTTGCGTCTGCCCGTCATCCTTCCCTGCTGCCAGGACAGGCTGCCAGCAGACAAAGGAAAGCACCAGGCAAAAAAGAAAAGCACTTAGGAACGTGGTTACGGACCGCCTGCGTGACGATGCGGTCAGGGAAGAGAAGGGCATTCGTTCAACCTCCAATGCGCCAAGATAAACAAGGCAGAATTTATACACCATTGCAGGCTGCTTTCCTAGTTCATTTTTGGCGCCCTTCCCGCCTAAGGAAGGACAGCTTGAAGCAGATCACGGCATCTCTCCCGCCATGCCAGCGGCATCCGGTGCGGCATTTGGCACGACGGCAAAGACGACGCCGAGCGCGATCGGATCCCAGCACAGAAAAAAGCCCCTCAAAGCCCCCTTCCAGAACTGCGTACTTCCGCGGCATTCCGTACAAAAAGACACCGTGCCTTGCGCCTTTTGCACTTGTTTAGCTGCCCTGAAAACTATATACCAAGGAGCAGCATCCAAAGCAGGAACTTTCCTGGCACTCAACACCTGAAATCCAGCGCGGCATCTGGAGGAACCAATGCGTTTCAAGCACTTCTTGTCCTTCCTCGGTCTCTTTCTCATTCTCTGCGCCCTGCCCTGCACAGCCAAGGCGGGTCCGTCCTACCAGAATGTTCAGACGGAACATCCATCGTACACATCATGGGACAGAGGACTGACGATGTCTTTTGTGCTGGATGAGGCAAAATGCAAAAAAAGCTATGGGGCGAGATGGGCGCAGGAATGCGCCTCCCCTGCCATGGGCGCAGTCGGAAGCCGTGCCGCCGGCATAAAGATGACGCCGCAGACGCCTGGCGAGTGGCGCTGGATATCGCCTTCCTCCATCCGCTTCACGCCTTCCACCGCCAGCGGAGCCCTCAAGCCCGGGACCAAGTACAATGTGGACATAAGCGGCCTTGCCCTTCCCGACCGCGTTCAGCTGTCCTCACAGAAATTCAGCTACACGACCCAGCCCCAGGCAGTCAGTGCCGGCACCCAAAAGATCTGGATTGATCCTTCTGCCGAAGCCAGGCACGGCATTTCCATTCCGCTCACCTTCATCTGGCCGGTCAATCCCGAAGCGATTGAAAAGCAAATCAGCCTTGCCCCTGCCGCTGAGTCGGGGCTCCGCTTAGGAGAGCCCCGTTTTTCCTGGAGCATGGACAAGACCAGCTGCATCCTCAGCGTCCGCATCCTGAACCTGCCTGAAGAAGACAGCCGCGCAGCCCTCTCTTTAGGCGGGCTGCCCGTCTTCTATACGCACAAGGACGGGTACCGTGAAATCACACGCATCAGCGCAGGTGCGCCTGCCGTCACCTTTGACGTCCAGGGCAAAAACAACCTCTTCACCGTCGAGAAAATGGAGCTTTCCAAGGGCCATGACAGCAGCCTGAACAGGCAGATTGAGCTGACTGTCAAAACCAGCCTGCGCGTCGCTCCCAAGAAGCTGCTCAGCAAGCTCCATCTG
>CAZWGJ010000029.1:9662-16855 GCA_964633375.1 uncultured Desulfovibrio sp. | reverse complement strand
AGCCCAAGGCCTTTGTCTTCACCACAACCCTGCCTGAGCCGACAGCCGACTGCTACCTGCTGCAGCGCCGCCCCAACGACACCACCTTCCTGGTGCCGCAGTACGTCGCCCAGAGCGAGCGCGCCAAGATTCTGCGGGACCGGGGCGTCACCATCTTAAGCAGCACCTGCCCCGAGGATGCGCCCACCAACGAGCACCTGCAGTCCATGCTGGGCTCCCTCAATCCCGAAAAGGTCCCCTACATTTTGTGCGAGGGCGGCGGCAGGCTGGGTCTGCTGCTTCTGGAAGCAGGCCTGTGCGACCTCTTCTACCACCACATGGCCACCAGCATCCTCGGCGACAACAAGGGACGCCCGCTCTTTGACGGGCGCACGCCTGAGGACTTGAGCGAGATGCTGAAGCTGCGCCACATCAGCACCCGCAGCGTGTGCTGCGACCTTGCCATGACCTGGCTGCCTGAAAACGCCTGGTACTCTTCTTCCGTAGGAACTCTTTCGCCCGACACAGGATCCTGCCTCTGGAACTGCGCCGCCGACAACGGGTAGGGACCAGCATGTTTACAGGGCTTATACAGGCAACAGGCCGCCTTGCCAGATGCGAGGTGCACGGCGACGAGCGGACCTTCACCATCATGCCGGACTTTTCCTTGTCCGACGTGGTTGACGGCGAGTCCATTGCCGTCAACGGCACCTGCCTCTCCGTGGAGCGCCACGGAGACGACTACTTCACGGTCTACGCCTCAGGCGAAACCATACACAGGACGACGCTGGGCTCCCTGCTGCAGGGAACCATAGTCAACTTAGAGCGCGCCATGCGCGTAGGCGACCGCCTGGGCGGCCATATCGTGGCAGGGCACGTGGACTGCCTGGCAAGGGTTGAGAGCATGGAGCAGGCAGGCGCCTCCATCAGGTGCCGCTTCTCCTTTCCCTCTACCTTTGCAGCAGAGGTCATCACCAAGGGATCGGTTGCGCTGGACGGCATCAGCCTCACCATCAATGCCTGCGGAGACGACTGGCTTTCCGTCAACATCATTCCGGACACGCAGAAGCGCACCAGCATGCGCTACTGGAAGCCCGGCGCGCTCGTCAACATGGAGACGGACGTGCTTGGCAAGTACGTGCGCCGCTGCCTTGCCCAGGACAAAGCCGCACCAGACGCTTCCTCTGGAAGCACAGGCGGCGCCAAATCGAATATTACCAGGGAATTCCTTCTTGAGAGGGGCTTCCTGTAGAAGCTATATAGCAGGAGCTATAGGATGAGCATGAAAACCATTGAAGGGCAGATGAATGCCCAGGGCCTCAAGGTTGCCATTGTTGCAGCCCGTTTCAACGACTTCGTTGTGGACCGTCTGATCGGCGGCGCAGTGGACTACCTGACCCGCCATGGCCTGGACAAGGACAAGATCACCCTGGTGCGCGTACCCGGTGCCTTTGAAATGCCCCTGGTCTGCAAGAAGATTGCCGCCTCCGGCAAGTACGACGGCATTGTCGCCCTTGGCGCCGTCATCCGCGGCGGCACGCCGCACTTTGACTACGTGTGCTCCGAGGCTGCCAAGGGCATGGCCATGGTCAGCCTGGAAAGCAGCATGCCTCTGGGCTTCGGCCTCCTCACCTGCGACAGCCTGGAGCAGGCCATCGACAGGGCCGGCGCCAAGTCCGGCAACAAAGGCGTCGAAGCCGCAGCCGCCATGCTTGAAACCGTGCGCGTCATGGAGCAGCTCTAGTTATGGCCCTGTCTCGACACGCACAAAGACAGCTTGCCTTCCAGACGCTGTACAGCCTCTTCTTTTCGCCTGCCAAGGACATGGATGAGCTCAAGGAGCGCTTCCAGTTCACGCCGGTTGAGCAGTCCCCTGAAAAGCCGGCGGCACAGGACAAGGCAGAGCCTGCCCCCGAAGCTGAAAACGACAGAGCTCCGAAGAAGAAGCGCAAAAACGCCGCCATGGAAGAAGCGGCTGAAGCTCCAGCCCTCGAGCCGCTGCGCCAGGCATCAGGCCTTGCCTGGGAGCTGGTCCGCGGCGTCTGGGAGAACGGCACTGTCATAGACAAGCTCATTACAGAGGTGGCCAACCGCGGCATGGAGCGCATAGGGCGCATTGAGCAGGTCATCCTGCGCATGGCAAGCTATGAAATGATGACCACCAAGGCCGACGAGCTCAAGATCATCCTCTCCGAGGCAGTGATTTTGTCCAATGAGTTTGGCGACGAGCGCTCGCGCCAGTTCATCAACGGCATACTCAACGGCATTTCCCGCCGCGTGCTGGACGAGAAGCTGACCCTTCCCCACTCGCACCACACAGTCTAGCCAGGCTGCCCTGCCTGCGCACTGAAACAAAACTAAGCCTACTACAAGTTGGAGTCCTACACGCCATGGAGCGCTACAATCCCAAGGAAATTGAACAAAAATGGCAGAAGCGCTGGGAGGAAGCCAAGACCTTCGCCTGCCATCACAAGAGCGACAAGCCCAAATACTATGTCCTGGAAATGTTCCCCTACCCCTCAGGGAACCTGCACATGGGACACGTGCGCAACTACTCCATAGGCGACGTCCTCGCCAGGGCAAAGCGCATGCAGGGCTTCAACGTGCTGCACCCAATCGGCTGGGACGCCTTCGGGCTTCCTGCTGAAAACGCAGCCATCAAGCACAACACGCATCCCGGCGAGTGGACCTACAGCAACATAGCCAACATGCGCAGCCAGATGAAGCGCCTGGGCTACTCCTATGACTGGGCAAGGGAGCTTGCCACCTGCCGTCCCGAGTACTACCGCTGGGAGCAGCTCTTCTTCCTGAAGTTCCTGGAAAAGGGCCTGCTCTACCGCAAGGAGGCCCCCCAGAACTGGTGCCCGTCCTGCCACACCGTGCTTGCCAACGAGCAGGTGGAGGACGGCCGCTGCTGGCGCTGCTCATCCGTAGTCGAGCAGAAGGATTTGACGCAGTGGTTTTTGCGCATCACGGCCTATGCCGACGAGCTTCTGCGCGACCTGGACGAGCTCAAGGGCCACTGGCCGGACAGGGTCCTTGCCATGCAGCACAACTGGATCGGCAAGTCCGAGGGCGCTGAAATCGTCTTCAAGCTGGAAAAGCCCGTCGCCGGCAAGGACAGCATCTCCGTCTTCACCACCCGTCCCGACACGCTCTTCGGCGTCAGCTTCGTCACCATGGCGCCCGAGCATCCCCTGGTGCCCGAGATCATCAAGGGCATGCCCAACGAGGCTGAAATCACGGCCTTCATCAACCAGGTCCGCAACATGGACCGCATTGAGCGCCAGTCCGAAAGCCTGGAAAAGCTGGGCATGAGCACAGGCGCCTATGTCATCCATCCTCTGACCGGCAAGAAGGTCCCCATCTGGCTTGGCAACTTTGTCATCGCCAGCTACGGCACAGGCTGCGTCATGGGCGTGCCCGCCCACGACCAGAGGGACTTTGACTTTGCCCGCAAGTACGATCTGCCCGTGCAGCAGGTCATAAGCAAGGACGGCCAGGCCGAGGACACCGACGCCTGGCAGGAAGCCATGACCGAGCCCGGCGTCATGATCAATTCCGGCGACTTCACAGGCACTCCCAGCCTGGAAGGCAAGAAGAAGATCACCGACGCCCTGGAAAAGGCCGGCATGGGCCATGCCACCACAACCTTCCGCCTGCGCGACTGGAACATCTCCAGGCAGCGCTACTGGGGCGCCCCGATCCCCGTTGTCTACTGCGACAAGTGCGGCGTCGTTCCCGAGAAGGAAGAAAACCTTCCCATCCTGCTTCCCATGGACGTCAGACAGAGCCCGACGGCAAGTCGCCCCTGCCCAACACCGAGTCCTTTGTGAAGTGCACCTGCCCCAAGTGCGGCGGCCCCGCCAGAAGGGAGACGGACACCATGGACACCTTCGTGGAGTCCAGCTGGTACTTCGCCCGCTACTGCTCTGCCAGGGACGAGAAGGAGGCCTTTGACAAGGAGGCCCTCTCCTACTGGATGCCGGTCGACCAGTACATCGGCGGCGTCGAGCACGCCATCCTGCATCTGCTCTACGCCCGCTTCTTCACCAAGGCGCTGCGCGACTTCGGCTTCACCGTGCCCAGCCTCAACGAGCCCTTCAAGAGCCTGCTGACCCAGGGCATGGTCCTGCTTGACGGCAGCAAGATGAGCAAGTCCAAGGGCAACATCGTCAACCCCGAGGAGATGATTGCCAAGTACGGCGCAGACACCGTGCGCCTCTTCTGCCTCTTTGCAGCCCCGCCGGAGAGGGACTTCGACTGGACTGACTCCGGCATTGAAGGCGCCAACCGCTTCCTGCTGCGCATCTGGCGCCTCTTCCAGGACAACACGGACATTATTTCCGCCGTTCCGGCAGCCTCCTCCACAGCAGAGGATGCCGCAACCAAGGACGCCAAGGATCTGCGCTGCCGCGAGCATGCCACCATCAAGAAGGCAGGCGAGGACATGGGCCAGCGCTGCCAGTTCAACACGGCCATTTCCTCCATCATGGAACTGGTCAACGCCATGTACCTGTACCGCGGCAAAATGGGCAACAGCGAAGGCGAGCGCAAAGTCTTCTCCTCTGCCATGGCGACGGTTCTGACGGTCCTGAGCCCCATTGCCCCGCACATGTGCGAAGAGCTGTGGAGCCTCATGGGCCAGGAAGGCTTTGTCTCCAACCAGCCCTGGCCGGCCTTTGACGACAAGGCCCTGGTCAAGGACACCCAGACCATCGCCCTGCAGGTCAACGGCAAGCTGAGAGGCACCGTGGATCTGCCCACGGGCGCCGACAAGGCTGAGCTTGAGAGCGCCGCCAGGGAGCATCCCTCCGTCCAGAAGTTCACCAGCGGACTGACCATCCAGCGCGTCATCGTCGTGCCAGGCAAGCTGGTCAACGTCGTGGCTCGCTAGCTGTCCTCTAAGTATGGCAGCTGCTGCAGCAAAAAATACGGCTGTGCGTCCGGGCTTTTCCTTTCTGATCTGCCCAGACGCACAGCTTCTGCTTGAAAAAGTAGAAGAAGATGCCAAAGCCTATGAGGCATCTTCCCCTACGCCCTTAAAGCGCCTCAACTTCTGGGGCGACGAGCCGCCGGAGACCTCTTTCTGGTCTGCCCTGTCCACCATGGATCTTTTTGGCTCGGCAAACCTGGTTGTTGTACGGCAGGCAAACCTGTGGAATGCAGCGACCTGGAAGGTCCTGGACACCACGCTCTCAAAGCCTCTGCCAGGCTCAATACCAATCTTCTGCATCGAAAACGAATGGGACAAGGGAAAGCCCAAGATACCTGCCATAATTGCCAAAAAGAAATGCTACCAGTTTGCGCAGAAAAAGGGCTGGATTTGGCAGTATCCGGGGCTAACTGACAATTCAGTCAAAGGCTATCTTCAGACAGAGGCCAAAAGCAGAGGGCTTGTCTTAAGCCCGGATGCTGTCAAGTACCTGGCTGACAACACACCCAGGCAGGCCGGCGTCCTGACGCATGAGCTGGACAAGCTGGCCATTCTCTCAGACGGGAAGACGACCGTCACTGTGGACATGCTGGGCACTGCCCAATGGTCCGCAGAAGCCAAAACCTTTGAATGCATTTCCGCCATCCTCAGGGGCGACCTCAAGGGAACCTGGAAGGAGATTGCCAAACTGGATCTCCATGACACCACCACAGCCCTTGGCTTTCTTGGGCTTGTCTCCTGGCACTTCCGCACCCTCTGGATGCTGCTGGTTGGAGAACCGGTACGAGGGAAACTCACCCCGGCTCTAGCCCAGCGCCTGGGGCATGCCAAGATATCCACAGCGCTCAATCTGATCGTGGAGACTGAACAGGCCGTCAAAACAGGGACCAACATCAGGCAGGCTGTTGAGCTGCTGGCATCACGCCTTCTCAACCTCTGTCACGGCTAAAAGCCCCGCAGCTCTTTGACGCATCATCGGGACATCCTCGTATGCCGCATCGGGCGCAGCATCGTTTTCATCCCAGACAAAGAATCGTCAGGCATGGCACCCGCTTCAAGCAGGCACCAGGTCCTCTTTTTAGACAGCTCCCGGCTTCTGAGCAGTTAACGGATGGAGCAGTTATGAACGGCAGGCGTGAATACGGAGATTACCAGACACCTCTCAAGTTTGCAGAGAGGGTCTGCCGCTATCTGAAGGAAAACCGGCATATTGCCCCGTCAGCCGTTATAGACCCAACCTGCGGCGTCGGAAATTTCCTCAAATGCAGCCTGTCGTTCAACGCCAGTGAATACTACGGCATCGAGATCAATCCCGACTACTGCGCCCAGTGCAAAAATCTGCTTGCCGGAAGAAACGTCCAGATTGTCAACGCTGACTTCTTTTCCTTCTCTCTCAAGAACCTGGCAAAGGACCAAAGGCAGATTCTTGTTCTTGGCAATCCTCCCTGGGTGACCACAAGCATGCTCTCCGCCCTTGGCTCAGCCAACCATCCGGCAAAGTCAAACTGCAAAAATCTCAAGGGCATAGAAGCTGCAACAGGCGAGGGCAGCTTCGACATCTGCGAATACATCATCTGGTGCATTGTTGAGGAGTTCAAGGGCACAAATACAGTCATCGCCATGCTCTGCAAGACCTCCGTCGCCAGAAACATCTTCAAGGAGCTCAAAAGGAACGCCATCCCCTTCTCCTCGTGCAGCCTGCTGAGCTTTGATGCGGCAAAGGTCTTCGGCATCTGCGCCAGCGCCTGCCTCCTGGTCATTGAACTGGCAGAGGAAGGAGCCTCCCCTGACAGGTGCACAGTCTGCCCTCTTGACGATCCGACATCTGTGCAGTCCTGCTTTGGCTATGCCGACGGACGCTTCTACAGCCGTCTGGAGACCGCAGCAAAGACGGCGGCAGATTTTGACGGAAAGAGCTTTCTTGAATGGCGGCAGGGGGTCAAGCACGACTGCGCAAAGGTCATGGAGCTGACCAGGTGCGGCGCCGTCTTTCAAAACGGACTGGGCGACGTCGTGCAGATAGAGGAGGACATCGTCTATCCCCTGGTCAAAAGCAGCATGTTCAAGGAGCCTGTCATCCGCAGCTTCTCAAAGTACGTCCTTGTCACCCAGAAAAAGCCCCGCGAAAGCACAGACTATCTTCAAGCGCAGGCTCCCAGGACCTGGCGCTACCTGAACCAATACAGCAGATTGTTCGAGGGACGGAAGAGCGCCATCTACCGCAGCTCCCCGCCCTTTTCCATGTTCGGCGTGGGGGAGTATTCCTTTTCGCGCTACA
>CAZWGJ010000029.1:6456-9562 GCA_964633375.1 uncultured Desulfovibrio sp. | reverse complement strand
GCCTTTCTTGACGCCAAAAGGCCGTATACCAAGAAGGTCCTTCAGCGTCTTGACTTTGGCAGGATGACCAGCGTCCTGACGCTGGAAGACCTGGCTGAAACAGAAAGGAGGCTCAGCCTTCCAGCCTGCATCAGCCCGTCCATGTACAACGCCTTCAAGTCCCTGCCGGGCATGAAGACGCCGTGACGTCAGGCCAGGCTCAAAGAAAAAGGGACCTTCCCTGCCCGACACGAGCAGGAAAGATCCCGGACAAGGCCTGGCAGATGCCGCAGCCTTATGCTGCAGCCTGCCTTAAGATCCCTCAGCGCAGGACAAAATTGACAGCAAAGCACACGGCTATGATCCACATGACAAGGCCGACCTCGCGCCCCTTGCCGCAGGCTGCCTTCATCAGGACATAGCTGATAAAGCCGACGCCGAAGCCCGTGGCAATGCTGTAGGTCAGAGGCATGGCCATGATGGTCAAAAAGGCCGGCACGCCCTCGGAGAGGTCCTTGAAGTCAATGTCCTGCAGCTCCTGCATCATCAGCCCGCCCACAATGACAAGGGCGGGAGAGGTCGCATAGCCCTGGATGACGCCGACAAGAGGCGCAAAGAAGAGGCTTAGCAGCAAAAGCACGGCAACGACGACGGCAGTGAGGCCGGTGCGCCCGCCTTCGGCTATGCCGGTGGCGCTTTCCATGTACATGGTGGTGCCGGAAGAGCCCAGCAGCCCTGCCGCGGTGATGGAGCAGGAGTCTGCCACCAGGACCTTGTTCAGGTCCCTGATGTTGTTGTTTTCATCCATGAAGCCTGCCTTGCGGGCAAGGCCGATGATGCTGCTCAACGAGTCGAAGAGATCCACCATGGTCATGGTGAAGAGGACGGAAATGAGGCCGTAGGCAAAGGCCCCCTTGATGTCCAGCTGCAGAAAGAGCGGGGCAAGGCTTGGCACGTCAAAGCTCACCACATCGTCCAGCCCCCTGGGCACAGGGCCTGCGCCTGCAATCATGCCAAGGACGGTTACAGCCAGCATGCCAAGCAGAAGCCCGCCGCGCACCCTGCACGCCATAAGGGCCCCCATGATGGCAAGCCCTGCCAGGCTCAGCACACAGGAAGGCGCTGTGAGGTCGCCAAGCGTCACCAGCGTGGCCTCGCTGTTGACGACGACACCTGCACCCTGAAGACCTATGAAGGCGATGAAAAAGCCGATGCCGGCAACGGTTGCCAGCTTCAAGTTGAGCGGGACGGCCCTGATGATGAGCTCGCGCACATGGGTCACAGTCAAAAGGAAAAAGGCGGCGCCGGAGACTACGACGCAGCCTAAGGCCGTCTGCCAGCTCATCCCCATGCCAAGCACCATGGTATAGGCAAAGAAGGCATTGATGCCCATGCCGGGCGCCATGGCTATGGGCAGGTTGACGCCAAGCCCCATAAAGAGCGTGCCGGCGGCTGCTGCCAGGATGGTTGCTGCAAAGGCCGCCTCCTTGGGCATGCCGGCATCAGCCAGAATGGCAGGGTTTACAAAGATGATGAACGACATGGCCATAAAGGTGGTCATGCCTGCCACAATCTCCGTTTGCACTGAGGTGCCGTGTTCCTTGAGCTTAAAGGCCCTTTCCAAAAACGATGTACTGTCGATGAGGCTGCTCACGCGTCTTGTTCCTTATCATGAAGCGTCGGGGCAAAGGACAGAGAAAGACGGAAACCCCACGGCAAAAATGAAGTTCCCGTCTTTGCTCCCTTGCCGGCAGTGCGCTGCACTGCCCTGTTGTCAAAGCTAGCGAAGAATGAAGTTCACGGCAAAACAGGCAGAGATGATCCACATGGTGATGCCCACTTCACGCCACTTGCCGCACAAGGTCTTAATCAGGGCGTAGCTGATGAAGCCGATGCCGAAGCCGGTGGCAATGCTGTAGGTCAGGGGCATGGAGATGATCGTCAAAAAGGCGGGCAGGCCTTCGGACAGGTCCTTGAAGTTGATCTCGCCCACTTCCTGAATCATCAGGGCGCCGACAAGGATCAGGGCAGGAGCTGTGGCATAGCCCTGAATAACGCTGACCAGGGGTGCAAAGAGAAGGCTGATGAGGAAGAGCCCTGCAACCGTCACGGCAGTGAGGCCGGTGCGTCCGCCCTCGGCAATGCCGGTGGCGCTTTCAACATAGACTGTGGCTGCAGGAGTGCCCAGCAGGCCGGAGAGGGTTGTGGAGCAGGAGTCTGCCACCAGGGCCTTGTTCAGGTGTTTGATCTTGTTGTTGCTGTCAACAAAGCCTGCCTTGCGGGAAAGGCCGATGAGGCTGCCCATGGCGTCGAACAGGTCGACCATGGTCATGGTAAAGAGGACGGACAGAAGGCCGTAGGCAAATGCCGCCTTGATGTCCAGGTGCAGGAAGATGGGCTCGATGCTGGGGATGCTGAAGCTGGCAATGCCGCTGAGGCTGGTGGGAACCGGACCTGCCCCGACGATCATGCCGATGACAGTGATCACCAGGATGCCGATCAGGATGGCGCCGTGCACGTTCATAGCCATAAGGGTGCCCATAATGAGCAGGCCCACGCAGGACAGTATGGTATTGGTGCTGGTCATGTCGCCCAGAGCAACCAGCGTTGCCTGGTTGTCAACCACGATGCCTGCGCCCTTGAAGCCGATAAAGGCGATGAACATGCCGATGCCGACGCCGATGGAGAGCTTCAGGTTCTGCGGCACAGCCTCGATGATGTGCTCGCGCAGATGCGTCACGGTCAAAAGCAGGAAGGTGATGCCGGAAATAAAGACGCAGCCCAGGGCCGTCTGCCAGTTCATTCCCATGCCGAGGACGACTGTGTAGACAAAGAAGGCGTTGATGCCCATGCCGGGAGCCAGGGCAATGGGCATGTTGACGCCCAGCCCCATGAACAGCGTACCGAAGACGGCAGCCAGAATGGTCGCCACAAAAGCGGCATCCTTGGGCATTCCTGCTTCGCTCAGCATGCCGGGATTGACGAAGATGATATAGGACATGGCCATAAAGGTCGTCAGACCGGCCACAAGCTCTATGCGCACAGTGGTGTTGTGCTCTGAGAGCTTAAAAAATCTTTCCAGGAAGCTGTTCACCCTGATAGTCCCCTTACGACAATATGACGGCAG
>CAZWGJ010000029.1:0-6356 GCA_964633375.1 uncultured Desulfovibrio sp. | reverse complement strand
GTTCACAGGCATACTGCTGGAACACGGCCTTCCGATAAAAAGAACAAAAAAAGACCAGTCTCAAGACACCAAGACAAAGAAAAAGGCCATGCTCCACTGGGGGACATGACCTCAAAATCTCTCAGTGCCTGATCCTGGTTCGACAAACCTCAAGCAGCCCGTCCGGAGGATCTATCACAATCGGATCCCCCAGGGAGACGATGAACTCCCTTTGGGCAGGAAAGAGGAATTCAAACTCCTCGCTGCGCAGAGCCCAGACCATCTGGCCGGCAGGCATTTCTATGTGGTGCAGGACGCCGACCTCGGAGCCGTCGGCAAGGACGACCCTCCGGTCCAGAAGATCCTCTATGTAGGCTTCGCCTTCAGGGAGAGGGGGCAGGGAAGAGCGCTCAATCCACAGCGTGCTGCCCCGCAGGGCCTCCGCCGCATCCCTTGTCTCGACCCCGTCAAAAAAGACCAGCAGCCCGCCCTTGTGGGCGCGGTGCTGCACAGCCCTCATCCTGCATCCTGCCCTGCCTGGTATCTCTACGTGCAGCACATGATCAAGAAAGGAGGGATCATCTGCGTACCAATCGACGCAGACTTCCCCCCTGACACCATGCGGGCGTGTTACAACGCCCACACAGATCAGCTTTTCAGACACTATTTGGAAATCTCCAGGCTAATGTGCGTTCCGGTCTTGAGCGACGCGGCATGCACCAAGGTCCGCAGGGCGCGCACGGTGCGTCCCTGCCTGCCAATAAGCTTGCCTCTCTCTTCCCTGGGCACGGTTACAGTCAGCACAGTTCCGCTTGGAGAAACGGACTGTGCCACCTGCACCTTTTCAGGCTGATCGACAAGAGTCTTGGCAATGCTGGCCAGAACGTCCTGCATGACCTCTGACATGAAGAGCTACTTGCCGAGGTGGGTGCGCAGAAGAGCGCGGACCGTATCGGTGGGCTGGGCGCCGCGGTCAAGCCAGTTCTTGATCTTGTCGGCGTCGAGCTGCACCTGGGCAGGATTGGTCATGGGATTGTAGAAACCCAGGAATTCCAAAGGACGGCCGTCGCGGGCGGTGCTGTCGTTGGCGGCAACAACGCGGTAGAAAGGATGCTTCTTGCTTCCGAGACGGGTCAGTTTGATTTTCACGGACATGAACTGTTTCTCCCTCTGTTATCCAGAGATGTAATCGTTTCAATCCCGCATCCGCTGAAGGATGGCGGGTACAGGCGATATGACTGGTTCTCCACCTGCAGGAAACCCTGCCTGGGTGGCTTGGGCCAAATTCGCCTTTTCTGTAAGAAGATACAACGTAATTCAGCCTAAACGCCGACTGTGTATCAAATTATGTTCAAAGGGGCAATGCAGCAGGCTACTTGCGCCTGGCTGCACGGCGGTCCTTGCGCTTCTTCTTCTTGGCAGCTGCCAGCTTGGACTCTCGGGATGCGCTTCCGGATCCTGCCTGCGGCATGCCTTCCTGGGGAAGGCCGCCGGGCATTCCCGGCATACCCATGCCCGGCATGCCCATTCCAGGCATTCCGCCCAGACCCGGCATACCGCCGGGCATGCCCTTGCCCATTCCAGGCATACCCCGCATCCCCTTGGGCATGCGGAGCTTGCCGCCGCCCAGGACGCCTTTCATCATCTGGCGCATCTGTTCAAACTGGCGCACCATCAGATTGACCTGCTGCACAGTTACGCCGGCGCCCTTGGCTATACGCGCGCGGCGGCTGCCGTTCAGCAGATCGGGGTTGTGCCTCTCGGCAGACGTCATGGAGTTGATGATGGCCTCGACGCGGGCCATCTCCTTTTCCGGCATGTTGCCGGCCTGAGACAGGGCGTCCGACAGGGAGCCCAGGCCAGGAATAAGCTTGAGGATGCTCTGCATGCTGCCCAGCTTCTTCATCCTGCGCATCTGCTTGCGGAAGTCCTCGAGATCGAAGGTGGCCTTCTGCATCTTTTTGGCCAGTTCCGCAGCTTCCTCTGCCTTGATGGTGTCCTGCGCCTTCTCGACCAGGGTGAGCACGTCGCCCATGCCGAGAATGCGGCCGGCTATGCGGTCCGGGTGAAAGACCTCCATTTCGGAGAGCTTTTCGCCCATGCCGACAAACTTGACCGGGGCGCCTGTCACGGTTTTGATGGACAGGGCTGCGCCGCCACGGGCATCGCCGTCCATCTTGGTCAGCACAACGCCTGTTATGCCGAGCTGTTCCTGAAACGACTCAGCGACGGTCACCGCATCCTGGCCGGTCATGGCATCGGCCACGAAGAGGATTTCCTGCGGATCAACCAGCGCCTTCAGTTCCTGAAGCTCATGCATCAGGGCTTCATCCACATGCAGGCGGCCTGCCGTATCAATGATGACGACAGACGCCTGCTCTTCCCTCGCCTTTTCCATGGCATTGCGGGCAATGTCCACGGGCTTCATATCCGTTGTGGACGGATAGTAGGGCATGGCCAGTTCCTTGGCCAGGACCACCAGCTGATCAATGGCTGCGGGGCGGTACACATCGCAGGGCACAAGATAGGGGCGCATTTTCTGCTTGCGCAGGAAATTGGCTATCTTGGCCGCCGACGTCGTCTTGCCTGAGCCCTGCAGGCCAACCAGCATGATGACAGCTGGTGTCTGTCCCTGAAGCTTCAGCTGCGTCGTGTCGCCGCCGAGAAGCCGCACCAGCTCCTCGTTGACAATGCTGACGACCTGCTGCGCAGGGGAAACGCCCTTGATGACCTCCTGGCCCAGGCATTTCTCGCGCACGGTCTCAATAAAGCCAGACACGACTTTGAAGTTGACGTCTGCCTCCAGCAGGGCGAGGCGAACTTCTCTCAAGCCTGCCTTGACGTTTTCCTCGTTGAGCGTGGCTGCGCCACGGAAGGAACGAAAGACATTTGTCAGGCGATCGGAAAGACTTTCAAACATGATTCTCCTCGACACATGAAGGGGACAATAAACGTCTGTTCAGCCGGATAGGACCAGGCAGCATAGACAGATATGGCCGATTACTCGGCCAATGCAAAAAATGTCACATACAAATAAAACCGCTTAAGGTCAAGGCTTTTCTCAACACCTGACTGGCTGGCAGCCATATCCTGCACCAGCAGGATCAGCAATCCGGCAGATTAACAGCACGGCCTGCAGCCGCATGCTCTCCCTGCATGCCTTTCTTCACGAAAAAAGGGCTGTCCCTGCCTGAACCATCGGATTCACCACAGGGATAAGCCCCTTATTCGCAAACGCTTAGAAGTCGTATCTGAAATAGAAATTGCCGCTGACTCCGGTCCGCTTGCCGGCAAAGTACTGCATTCCGAGGTTGAAGGTCAGAGGCAAATCTTCAGTGGGCTGCTTTTTGATGCCAAGTTCTCCGCGGAAGGTGTCGCCCTGCATAGAAGGCGACTCCACGTCATAGCCATAGATAGTTGCTTCACAGCTGCCGTCAAACTCATGCTCCCAGGCAGCACCGATATAGGGGTTAAAGAGTTCATTCCCTGTGTAGTAGTAGGTAGCACCAAGACGTGTACGATTTGAGTTCATATCGTCAAAGACATAGGGATCGCCCGTACTGAGAGTAGTGCTTACACCCTCAATTTTAGTCCAAATGTACTTGCCATACATATCCAGCATATGGTCTTCATTGATTTCCCACTGATACCCCAGGCTGGCATGCACGCTGTAGTACGGAGTGTCTGTAGTAAAGGAAGCAACCTTGCCGTAGTCGCCCGTAATGTCATTGCTGTCAAAGCTGTTGTGCATGTTGCCCATATGGGCGGATGCATCCATATAGAAGTGGCCAGGGCCGGTGTTCTTGAAGTCCATCCTGCCAAAGATGCCGCCGCCCATGTAATAGCTCTGACCGCTGCCATCGACATCACGGTGGGCGTAGCTGTTGTGAGTGCTGTAGGAACCAGTTCCATATTCAAAGAAGGCGCCTGCAGTCAGGAAGCCTGCATCCGTATAAAAGCCCTTTCCTATGCCGACAACCATGGCCAGAGTGCTCATGTCAATGCTGGATCCGGTATCATAGCGGGACTTGCTGCCTGCCACGCGTCCGAAGGTAAACAATTCCTGTGAGCCAATTGCCCTGATATGTTCTATTCCTATATCCCTGATAGCCTCCATGACCGCATCAGCTGATACATTGGCAAGGGCAAGAGTGGACATCTGCCCCTCAGAGAATGTCTTGGAGCCTGAGCGATCCATGTCTGGTTCCGGCGTTGTCAGATAGAGGTTGTTCTCATCCGTCTTAATAAGAAGCCCCTCTGCGACAAGTGTTCCCTTATGGCTGACAACAGGACCATCAGCATAGACAATGGGCATTTTCGTAATATCAGTAGTATCCAGGCTGTTGTTGTTGCGCAGCAGATAAATCTTGTCTCCCATCTGCAGCTGCCCGCCTGTCTCTCCATAGACCTTGCCAACAGTTACCTTTACTGCGGCATTGGCAATAGATGAAGAAACAGCCTTGTCTCCGCCTGTCAGATTCAGAACAACATCATTATTAGCCAACATCGCCGGCAGCGTGTACTCAAGGTTGGTAAAGCCCTTGATGTCTGCTGCAGTCATGCGGTTCACATACTCAAATTTTAACGTATTGTTCTTGGAATCACAGGAGATGTCCGTCGTTTCGCTGCTGGCGTATCCGCCGCCCAGAACAGTCTTCTGGGCGTTAAAGCATGGCGAGCTTGTCCCGTCTGAACCAAGGGCAAGGACCAGCGTATTGTCGGCTGCAGCGGCAGAGGTGCCTTCAGCAGCCAGGATGCGGCCTGCAAAGACGCTGGCATAATAGCTGCCGCCCTTGAGGGTAACATCATTATTCTGAATCGTGGCACCAGCATTGCTTCCCGTGGCAGCAGCCAAACCGCTGTACAGATCGCCGAAGACTACAGCATCGACTGCTGTGACAGAGTTGCTGCTGGCGGCAGCCGTGTCAGATGAAGAGGCTGCTTTCGTTACCGATGCTTTGCCGGCAATGACATTGCCGCTGTAGACTCCGCCGTTAAGCGTAAAGCTGTTTGAGGAAGCATCGGCCGTGCCTGTACCAACAGAGGCAGCACCGGCAACCAGATTGGCAAAGGTCAGCTTGTTGTTGTCAATGGAAAGCTCATGATTTTGTTTGGTGGCCGAAGCGCTGCCGTTTCCTTTCACCTCGGCATAGCTTCCGTAGATATCGGTAAATGCACCGGCATCAAGTTCAAAGGAATTTTCATAGACATTGGCTGAGCCGTCTTTCTCCACAACGGCTTTGCCGCCGAACACAGAACCGCTGTAGCCGGACTTGCCAGCCTCTGTCTCAAGCAGCTTCACAGAGTTGTTATAGACCTCAAGAGCACCGGAAACATCAGCTGCCGCAGTCAAGCTGCCGCCAATGGTTGTTCCTGTGACTGTACCATCCTTTGCTGTGACTGTGTTCTTCGTCAGTGCGGCAGATCCTGCTTTTGTTTCCTTGCTGCTTGATTGGTCATCCTCGGACTCATCTTCAGTTTCACCTTCGGCAGTTGAAAGCGTACTCACAGCCCCCAGCGCACCGTACAGATCGACATAGAAACCGCCTGTCAGGTCAAGCCCATTTTCCTGTCCTGAAGCTGAGCCAGATTCAGTACCAACATAGGCACCGGCAACAGTTTGATATGTGCCGCCATTGACGGTCACGACGTTTGTATTCGCTTTTGATTTTCCATCCTGAGCAACTGCTTTTGCACCCAAAACTGTTCCTTCAGATACAGCTCCTTCCAAAACCGCATTATTTGAGATGGCCTCGGCTGAACCTGTACCCGTTACCTGTGCTGCACCTGCAGTCAGGATCTTGGTATTTGTCCCCCCTTTCATGGTTATCGCGTTGTCATCAGCAGTCGCCTTATCGTTATCAACGCTTGTGCCGTTACTGACCAGTGCCTGGCCTCCTACGATTTCCTCATTCCTGCACCCGCTCAAGGTAAACCTGTTCCTTGAGGCTCTGGCGCTGGAGCTGCCGCTGCTGGTTCTGCCGCTGTTGGATACAGAGGCCAAGCCGCCAACCACAAGAGTCGCTGTTACGTTATTTAAATAACCCTTCCGTGAAGACGCTGTATCCTCACCGTTGCCATCAGCTATGGCTTCACCTGTACCATCCAGTACAGCCTGGCCGCCATAGATGTTCACATAGGTGCCGCCCTCCATGGTCAGGCCGCCATTGGAGGAAGACAGCGTATTCTTTTCATCGCCATCGGCAGCATCAGCGACATTCTTTGCATAAACACTGCCAACATAGACGGAGCCTGAAGTGCTGTTCTTCGTCTGCTCAATCTTGAGAATGTTGCTGTCAGCAGTGCCTGCAACAATGGTGCTTGTTGCACTTTCAAAAGCAAGTGAAGATGCACCGCCGTAGATGTTGCCGCTGACT
>CAZWGJ010000028.1:0-17354 GCA_964633375.1 uncultured Desulfovibrio sp. | reverse complement strand
ACGATTGCAGAAACAATTTGACACAAAATGTCCTGAAAAGTATCTTATAATGTTGAGTAATGCTTCATCCTGCTTTCCTTCCCTTCAAAGACCAGCTGGCAAGCTTTTGATTTTCTTAGTCAATTTTCATCCCGTCATGGGACAGCCTGCGTCTCCTGCCGCAGGTCAAGGGCCGTTTTCCGGGCAGCCTGACAAAAATCACAACATTTTCGTCTTTTATCCCGACGCTGCCCAACATTGATTTTTCACAGGCTGTGGACAGGCAGAAACGAAGAAGGTGCTGTTCCAGGCTCCGCAGAACGAACAAAGGATCGCGATCTGCGCTGCGCACGCATCCCTTCTGCTGCGTCCTTATAGTAATGGTGCCGCTCGGCCGGCCTTCCAGGCACGCCGGCGCGGCACAAGGGGAAAGGCGCCGGGCACAGAGTTTTTCCTTGCGTCAAAGGGAATCGTAGGGTATTTGCTATTTCTCTTTTTTGCCTGGACGCTTTCAGGCCTACACAAGCGCCCCCGCCGTGAGACAGGACGCACCAGCTACAATTTTACTTAATGGAATATGATGATGAGCGACGATTATCAGGACAGGCCACGCAGGCCGTTGCGCGAAACAGTTTGTGATATCGACAAGGACATTCTCAGGCTTCTCCTGCGCCGGCACAACCTTCTCCAGCGCATGGCGGGCGAAAAAAACAGAATCTCACCCCAGGAGGAGCGCTTCATCAGGGAATCCTGGGAAGACAGGGTCGGCAAGGTCAGCTCAGACCCCAACCTGTCCAGCCGCTTCTTCATGCTCATGCAGGACGTCAAATTCCATGAGCAGCCCGAAGCAGGAACCGCTGCAAAAATCGCCTGCTTCGGCCTGACTCCCAAGCAGGAGCCTGTTTCCGTCCATCTGGCTGGCCCCAAGGACCAGAAGCTGGCCAGGGTGTGGTGCAGCATGGCTGCTGCCTCAGGCAAGGCCCTGCGCCTCACCCAGATCCCGATGAGCGACACGATGTACAGCTGCATCAAGATGTTCAACCAGCTGAACAGCTCCCTCATCCGCGAAAAGGACCAGAACACCATTTCCGCCGTGCAGGGCACTCCTGCAGAGGCTGTCGACAAGGTCATCCACGTCGGCGACAGCGCCTTCAACTTCTATCTGGCACTGGCCTTTTATGTCGGACGCCCCAGCCACGCCAAATTCTCTGGCGACACGAACGTCAAGCTGGCAGACTTCACCTCGCTGCGCTCCTTCCTGCCGGCACTCAATGCCCGCCTCATCTCGCTGGTGCCCCAGAGCACGGGGCTGCCGATGCGCCTGGAGTGCGCAGGCATCCTGCCGGCAGCAGTCACCATCCCGGCAGACATTCCGGCAGACTTCCTCCTGGCCCTCCTCATTTCAGCTCCCTTCTACCAGCAGGCAATCACCTTTGACCTTTCAGAGTACCCTGCCGACAAGACAAGCGCTGCCTTGAGCCTGGCCCTGCCCATCCTCACCCAGTCTGCCTGCATGTTCACACAGAAAGAGGATCGGATCTACGTAGAGCCCAACGCCAGGATTCCGCAGACGCCCTACGTGCCCATTGACGCAGAAATGGCTGCCATGCTGCTCGGCTTCTGCGCCGTCAACGGCGGCTCAGTCAGGCTGGAAGGCCTGTGGGCTGACAACGAGGCCACCAGGGCTGTCGAGAGCTTCTACACCCTGCTCGGCCTCACCGTGAGCAAGTCCTATGACTACGTCAAGGCAGCCTCCGATGACGGCTACACCTTCACCAAGGACAGGCTGTCCGTTCCTGAGGGTCTCCCGGCTGATCTCATTCCTGTTCCCTGCGCCATGGCATGCATCCAGGCCCTCAAGTACGGCAGGGCCCTCATCCCCAGCGGATGCCCCTCTGATCCGGCCTTCATGGAAACTCTGAACAGCTTTGCCGCCGCCTGCGGCCTGCTTCTCAGCGACGAGCAGGTCCTTGAGCTCCGTCATGACGACGAAGAAGAGCACGGCTCTCCCGCCTGGACAGCTCCCTCTGCCCAGTGGGGCTACGCACTGGCCCTTGCAGCCATGGCCCGTCCCCAGAACGCACGCGGCTTCCGCCTGAACAACCCCAACATCGTGACGTCTTCCTATCCGGCATTCTGGACCATGTACAATGCCCTGCCCAGCCTGGATCAGGAAACGACCGCACAAGTGATGATGGAAGAGCAGAAGCATGTCCGCCGCCGCATCAAGACGCATACGGCGGCCCGTCTGACTCCCCGTCCTGAAGACGACTAATTTTGAGTCAGCCTGCGGTGCTTTTGCTGCTGCAAGACATCAAGCCCTGATGAAAGGGCATAAGAAAAGGCGGGAACTTCCCGCCTTTTCTTGTCTATATACTTCAGCTCTCAAGCTGTTTTATTCAAAAGCCTTTCAGCCTCTTAGTCGTCCAGGTCCACAGTGTAGGAGCTCACAGCCAGCGGCGTGGAGGAACTGCTGGACATGGCGGAGACTGTATAGCGGAAGACGTGGCTGCCGCTGCCGGCAGAGGGGCACGGCCCCCTGTAGGAATTGACCAGTGTGCCCTCGGGGATCACATCGGCATTGTCCTCGTTGCGGCCGGCGCACTTCCATCTGCCGCCGCCAAGATACTGGGAAGGATTGTCCTCCGGAGTCAGGCGCACCTCAAAGTACTGCGTCTCGCGCGGCGCATTATAGATGGTAATCTCAGGGGATATGCGCGAGCAACGGTGCATGTCTCCGAAATTAACCGCCACGGACATGCCATCCTGGGCTGTGCTGTCGGCTGAACTGCAGCCGCCTGCGCTCAAGGCGCATATAAACACGAGGGCTAAAGCTCCGGGGAAACGAAGGGCCATTGAATCCTCCCTGACGATAATTTATTGTGCAATATCGCAAAGGTACCCTTTTGACAAGATCGAATGCCATGGGCCCATGCCGGGCAGCATCTCCCGCCGCCTTGTGCGATGCATTGACAAACTCTGTCCAAACAAGAGACAAGGGTATATTGACAGCCTCTTGGAGATTGCCTTTTCCCTTCATTCAGCAAAATCTCTTTGACGCTTAAGCACTCTCACTCTGGAGAATAGACGGAGGCCGCGCCTTCTCCCTGGCAACAGACTTGCCTGCCTTTAAAGCGCGGAAGCATACCATGCAGTTACTTTCCCAAACCGTCCAGGGCTACCTGGCCAATTCATCCATGATCCGCCGTATGTTTGAAGCCGGCATAGAGCTGCGCAAGAAATACGGCCCGGAAAACGTATACGACTTCTCCCTGGGCAATCCCGACCTGCCGGCACCTGCCAAGGTTGTTGAAGGCTTAAAGGACTTTGCCAAAACAGCCGACCAGCCCTTTGCCTTCGGCTACACCCCCAATGCAGGGGCCGCCTTTGCGCGCGAGGCCCTGGCTGAATGGCTGTCCAAGGATCAGGGCGTCCACCTCGAGGCCAACGACGTCATCATCAGCGTCGGTGCTGCCAGCGCCCTCAATGCCGTCTTCAAGGCCATCTTCAATCCTGGGGAAGAACTTCTGACCTTTGCCCCCTACTTTGTGGAATACGGCTTCTACGTCTCCAACCACGGCGGCAAGCTGACGACTGTGCCCAGCAAGCCGGACACCTTCGCCCCTGACGTGGCCGCCCTTGAAAAGGCCATGACCCCCAACACCAGGGCCGTCCTGATCAACTCTCCCCACAACCCCACAGGCGCTGTCTACACAGAGGAAGAGATCAAGGAAATCGTCGCCCTGCTCGACCGCAAGTCAGAAGAATACAACCATCCTGTCTGGCTTATCGCCGACGAGCCCTACCGCTTCCTGGCCTATGACGGCATCAAGGTCCCCTCTGTCCTGCCGCTCTACCGCTATGCCATCTGCGTCAGCTCCTTCTCCAAGAACCTGTCCCTGCCAGGCGAGCGGATCGGCTATGCCGCCCTCTCACCCCTGCTTGAGAACCGCGCCGAGCTGATGGCGGCCCTCACCCTCACCAACCGCATCTTGGGCTACGTCAACGCTCCCATCATCGGCCAGCACATCATGGTGGCTGCCCTTGGCGCCAGCGTCGATGTCGATGTCTACACCAAGCGCCGCAATGCCATGGCCGAGGTGCTGACCGAGGCAGGCTACGAGTTCAACCTGCCCAAGGGCGCCTTCTACTTCTTCCCCAAGGCTCCCGGCGGCGACGACAAAGCCTTCATCGAGCAGCTGACCAAGGAATGCGTCCTTGGCGTGCCTGGCTCCGGCTTCGGCTGCCCTGGCTACTTCAGGCTGGCCTTCTGCGTGGATGAAAAGGTCATCCGCGGCTCTGCCAAGGGTTTTGCCAACGCCCGCAAGAAGTTCGCCTAAAGCGCCTCAACGGTCTTTCCGCATCAATCAAAACAGTCTGCCGTTCTCCTTGGGGTAAAAACTGCAGGCTGTTTTCTTCTGCCCTTTTGCCAGCGGCTTTTTACCTGGCATCTGCCGCCTGACAGCGCTCCTGCACAACCTGGTGCAGGGCTTTCAGCCCCAGCACATAGCTGTTGACGCCGAATCCGGCTATGGAGCCGCAGCAGGCAGGGGCGATCACCGAGACGTGGCGGAAGTCCTCGCGGGCGCCCACATGCGACATATGCACCTCGACGATCGGAACCGAAAGGATGGCCAGGGCGTCCAAAAGACCGTAGCTGTAGTGCGTCCAGGCGCCGGCATTGATGACAATGCCCTTGGTCCCGTCATCAAGGGCCGCATGGATGCGCTCTGCCATCAATCCCTCGACATTGCTTTGGAAGAAGTCCAGGCGGACGCTGAGCCTGCCGGCCTCCTCCTTCAGGGCGTTGTTGATGTCGTCCAGCGTTGCAGTGCCGTAGACCTTGGCATCGCGCCTGCCAAACATGTTCAGGTTGATTCCGTGCAGTATAAGATAATCATGTGCCATAGAAGACTCCGATGCGTTTCCTAAATCCAGGCGCAGCCGGCCAGGCGTGCGCCTGTCTTTTCTTATGACAGTCTGCCTCGCTTGTCAGCGCCAGGCTTCCAGACTGTATGGGGAGCGATGCCGGATCTGTCTTGGGCAACGTGTTCCAGACATGCGGCTCTTCAGCCTTCTGCCCCGCTCTCAGGGCGAAGCATCTGGCAAACATTGCTAGCAAAATATTTTTCCGGTACTATTGTTCGTTGTTTTTATATGATAGGATTTTTTTCGCTATTGGACGTTTTTGTGTGTATCACCTGCCGCAGTGTGTTCTTTTTGCAAAGCAGCACAGGACCAGCTTCAGGCTCAGGACAAAGCGCTACCTGCTCTTAAACACACGGATTCCCCAAGGAGTTTCCAATGCCAGATATGCCACTTGATCTCGTCCGCGCAAAGGACCAAGACTTCATAAAGAACGTCGAGGCCGAAAGCGGACAAAACATTTCCAGCTGCTATCAGTGCGGAAACTGCACCGCCGGTTGCCCAGCTGCCTTTACCTACGACATGCAGCCCAACCAAGTCATGCGGTCCGTCCAGCTGGGACTCAGAGAGCAGGTCCTCCATTCTGAAGCCATCTGGATGTGCCTGTCCTGTTCCACCTGCTCCCTGCGCTGCCCCAACAATATCGACGTTGCCGCAGTCATGGAGACGCTGCGCCACATGGCGCGCAGGGAAGGCTGCATCAGCGTCAGCCGCATGAACAAGTTCTGGCTGTCCTTCCTGAACACGGTCCAGCTGTTCGGACGCAGCTTTGAAATAGGAACCATGGCCCTCTACATGCTCCGCTCGCTGCGCCTCTACACGGATGTGGACCTGGCGCCCTCAGCGCTTGCCAAGAGCAAGCTTGGCTTCAGGCCGCACGTGATACCCAATGAAGGCGAAAAAGCCGTAGGCCGCATCTTCAAGAAATATAAAGAGCGCTGCCAGCGTGAAGGAGTACGCCCATGAAGATAGCCTATTATCCCGGTTGCTCTGCCAAAGGCTCCTCCCTTGACTATGAGCTCTCAACCATGGCCGTCTGCGATGCCCTAGGCATAGAGTCCATTGAGGTTCCGGACTGGAACTGCTGCGGCTCCACGCCTGCTCATGCAGTGAGCACCGAGCTCTCGGCAGCCCTCTGCGTGCGCAACTTAGTCCAGGCGACAAAAGTCGATGCCGACATCGTCATGACGCCCTGTCCGTCCTGCCTCTCCAACATGAAGCACGCCAAGCACCGCATGGAGAATGAAACTTTCCGCAAGCGCGTGGACGAGCTGCTGGACGAGCCGGCACCCGAGAAGCTGCCCGATGCAACGTCCGTCATGCAGATAATAGGGCGCGTCGACAAGGAAATCATCAAGTCGCGCCTGGTCAACTCGCTTGCCGGCATCCGCATCGCCCCCTACTACGGCTGCCTCATGAGCCGCCCTGCTGAGCTGATGCAGTTCGGCGATCCGGAAAACCCCACGCTCATGGAAGAGCTGCTGGCAGACTGCGGCGCAGACGAAGTCCTTGACTTCCCCTTGAAGACAGAATGCTGCGGCGCCTCGGCAGGCATTCCGCACCGCCCGCTGACAGCAGTCAACTCAGGGCGCATCCTTGAGCTTGCCTCCAGGATGGAGGCAGACTGCATCGCCGTCTGCTGTCCGCTCTGCCAGATGAACCTGGATCTGCGCCAGAAGCAGGCAGCAAGCTGCATGGCAACCAAATTTGACATGCCCGTCCTCTACTACAGCCAGCTTATGGGAATTGCCCTCGGCATCAGCGACGACAAGCTCGGGCTCGACAAGCTCATCGTCAAACCCAACCGTGTCGTGGCAAAAATCAAGGCCCTCAACACGGCTGCCAGGATTCATCAAGGAGGCAAGGCATGAGAATAGGCGTTTTCGTCTGTCATTGCGGCAGCAACATCGCAGGCACGGTAGACTGTGCAAAAGCCGCTGAGAGCGCACTCAGCCTTCCTGACGTCGTGTACGCCACGGACTTGATGTACACCTGTGCGGAGCCTGGGCAGGCAGCCATAGAAAAGGCCATCCATGACCACAGCCTGACCGGCGTGGTCGTGGCCTCCTGCTCCCCGCGCATGCATGAGACCACCTTCCGCAGGACTGTGGAGCGTGCTGGCTTAAACCGCTACATGTTTGAAATGGCCAACATCCGCGAGCATGTCTCCTGGATCGGCAAGGACAAGGAAGCCAACACCAACAAGGCCTCCGAGCTCATCGGCATGGCGGTCATGAAGCTGCGCAACAACCGTCCCCTGTATGCCCAGCGCTTTGACATCACCAAGCGCGTGCTCATCATCGGCGGCGGCGTTGCCGGCATCCAGGCGGCTCTGGACTGCGCCGACGGCGGCATCCCCGTCATTTTGGTCGAGCGCGAACCCACCATCGGCGGCAAGATGGCCAAGCTGGACAAGACCTTCCCCACCGTGGACTGCTCAGCCTGCATCCTCGGCCCCAAAATGGTGGACGTGTCCCAGCACCCCAACATCACCCTCTATGCTGCCTCCGAGGTTGAAAGCATCAGCGGCTACGTCGGCAACTTTGAGGTCACCATCCGCAAGAAGGCCACCTACGTCGACTGGTCCAAGTGCACCGGCTGCGGAACCTGCACGGAAAAGTGCCCCACCAAGAACGTGCCCGACCGCTTCAATGAAGAAATCGGCCTGACGCGCGCCATCAACATCCCCTTCCCGCAGGCCATCCCCAAGCGCGCCTCCATCAACCCCGACTACTGCCGCAAGCTCACAAGCGGCAAATGCGGCGTCTGCGCCAAGGTATGCCCCACGCAGGCCATCAACTACGAGATGAAGGACGAGTTCGTCACCGAAAAGGTGGGCTGCGTCATCGCCGCCACAGGCTATGACCTCATGGACTGGAAAGTCTATTCCGAGTACGGCGGCGGCAGGTATCCTGACGTCATCACCTCCCTGCAGTACGAGCGCCTGCTCAATGCCTCAGGCCCCACCGGCGGACACATCCTGCGCCCCTCAGACGGCAAGGAGCCCAAGAAGATCGTCTTCATCCAGTGCGTCGGCTCCCGCGACAAGTCCATCAACCGTCCGCTCTGCTCCGGCTTCTGCTGCATGTACACAGCCAAGCAGGCAGTCCTGACCAAGGACCACATTCCGGACTCCCAGTCCTATGTCTTCTACATGGACATCCGCGCCTGCGGCAAAATGTACGATGAGTTCACCCGCAGGGCAGTCGAGGAATACGGCACGGAGTACATCCGCGGCCGCGTCTCCAAAATCTACCCCAACGGCAGGGGCCAGTACGTCGTCTGCGGCGCCGACACCCTGCTCGGCAAGCGCGTCGAGGTCACCTGCGACATGGTCGTGCTGGCAGTCGGCATCGAGGCCAGCCGCGGCGCAGCCCAGCTGGCTGAAAAGCTGCGCATCTCCTACGACCAGTACGGCTTCTTCGTGGAAGGCCATCCCAAGCTGCGCCCTGTGGAAACCAATACAGCCGGCGTCTACCTTGCCGGCGTCTGCCAGGGCACCAAGGACATTCCCAGCTCCGTTGCCCAGGGCTCTGCGGCAGCAGCCAAGGTCCTCGCGCTCTTTGCCCGCGACAAACTGGAAAGCGATCCCCAGATTGCCCACGTCAATCCGGCCCGCTGCGTTGCCTGCGGCAAGTGCATACGCTGCTGCCCCTACAAGGCCATCAAGGAAGAAGTGTTCCGCGGACAGCTCAAGGCCAAGGTCATTGACACCGTCTGCCAGGGCTGCGGTGTCTGCACATCCACCTGCCCGCAGGGCGCCATACAGCTTTCGCACGCCACGGACAACGAGATTCTCGCGGAGGTGAACCTGCTATGCCAGTATTAGAAGGCAAAGAACTTAGAATTGTTGCATTCCTCTGCAACTGGTGTTCCTACGGCGGCGCAGATACAGCCGGCGTGGCGCGTGCCGCCCAGCCTACCGACCTGCGCATCATCAGGGTCCCCTGTTCAGGGCGCATCGACCCGCTCTTCATCCTGCGGGCTTTGGTCAACGGCGCAGACGGCGTCCTGGTCTCAGGGTGCCATCCCAACGACTGCCACTACTCTGCCGGCAACTTCTACGCCAGGCGCCGCCTGGAAATCCTCAAGCGCTTCCTGCCAGTCCTAGGCATAGACGAGCAGCGCTTTGAGTACACCTGGGTGTCTGCCTCTGAAGGTGCGCGCTGGCAGCAGGTCGTGACCAGCTTCACCAACCGCATCCACAAGCTTGGCCCCGCGCCCAGGCTGGAAGATGCCGAGCCGCTGCTGAAAATCGCGGATATGGCGCTGACGCCCCTGCGCCCCCTGGGCACAGGCATCAAGGCTCCTTTGGACGAACTCAAGGAGACCATCAAGAAGCGCCTGCCCGAGCTGGACGTCGTCATCGGCTGGCAGCTCAGCAATGACGGGCTGCACACAGTCCCCCTGTTCATGCGCACGGCAGAAGACGTGGACCGCCTGGTATGGGGTCCCATGAACGTCAACAACCCTGCGACCTACATCAACAGCTATATCGGGCGCACGGTTCCAGCCGACAAGATCAAGAAAATCGGCGTCGTCGTCAAAGGCTGCGACTCCCGCTCCGTTGTCGAGATGCTGCAGGAAAAGCTCATCGACAGGGAGAACATCGTTCTCTTTGCCCTGCCCTGTGAAGGCACCTTCGACATGGCCCGCATCGACCAGGCCCTTGGCCGCTACCGGAAGATCGACGCCGTCGAGTTCGATGAGGCCGGCGTCACCATCACGGCTGACGGCACAGCCCGCCGCTTCTGCATCGCCGACTATGCCCAGGGCAAATGCTATAACTGCACCATGCCCAAGGCAGAGGAGGCGGACGATTCCTTAGGCTCTGCCCCTGACATCACAGACAAGCCGACAACACCGCCTGAGCTTGCCATGCTGGACGCCCTCACTCTCCCTGAGCGCATGTCCTTCTGGAAGGGCGAAATGGAGCGCTGCCTGCGCTGCTACGCCTGCCGCAACGCCTGTCCTTTGTGCGTCTGCCGCGACCAGTGCATCGCCGAGACACGCGATCCGCACTTTGTCAGCCAAGAAGGCGCTGTCAGAGAAAAGCTCTTCTTCCAGTGCATCCATGCCGTCCATCTCGCCGGGCGCTGCACAGGCTGCGGCGAATGCCAGCGTGCCTGTCCTGTAGGCATTCCCATCCTTGCCCTGCGCCAGCAGATGGCCCGCGCCATCGCCGAGGTCTTTGACGGCTACAAAAGCGGCATGGACAAGGAGGCGACACCGCCTCTGCTGGGCTACCTGGTTGACGAGAAAAACATCAAGCAAAGGGAGCTGTAGAAATGAGCACATACCGTTTTGCCAAAGCCTCCGAACTCCCGGATCTGCTCGCCTTTCTTGCCAGTGAAAACAGGGTCCTTGTTCCCGTCGTCAAGCCTGCGGTCAAAAAATCCATTGTCTTTGCCGAATGGAAGCCAGGTCTGGAATTCACCCTGGACAAGGCCACAGTTCCCGCCAAGGAGGCCGTCCTCCCGCAGAGCGAGACCCTGCTCAGCTACACCAAGGTCCGCGACCAGGAGCATCCAGACCTCTTCAAGCTGGCTCTTGATGACACGCCCAAGGCTGCCCCGACCGTGGTCTTTGCCTGCCGCCCCTGCGACGCCAGAGGCTATGCCACCCTGGACAGGCCCTACCTCAAGGGACCCTTCAAGGACCCCTACTATGAAGCGCGCAGGAAGAACCTGACCGTCATCACACTTACCTGCAACAGCGGCTGCAGCACCTGCTTCTGCCACTGGGTGGGCGGAGGCCCCTCCTCGCCCGAGGGCTCGGACATCCTCATGACCGAGATCTCCGACGGCTTCGTCTTCCAGTCCGTCACCGAGCGCGGGGAACAGCTCCTTGAAGCAAGCTCCCTGCAGAGCTGCTCCAAGGAAAAAGACCAGGAAATGACAGCCATACGCCAGGCGGCCTGGAAGTCTCTTGACGAAAAGCCAGACCTCACCCTAGCCCCCGACAAGGTGCTGGCACGCTTCAAGGATTCTGCCTTCTGGGCCAGGGAGTCCGAGCGCTGCCTCTCCTGCGGCGCCTGCACCTATTTCTGCCCCAGCTGCTACTGCTTCAACATCACTGACGAAGGCACCGGCATGGGGCAGCCCGGACGCCGCATCCGCAGCTGGGACAACTGCATGAGCTCGCTGTTCACCCGCGAGGCAAGCGGGTACAATCCGCGTCCTGCGAAAGCAGACCGCATGCGCCAGCGTGTCACGCACAAGTTTGCGACCTATCCTGAAAACTGGGGTGCCTTCTCCTGTATGGGATGCGGACGCTGCATCAGCAACTGTCCTGTACACATCGACATCCGCAGTATCGTTCTGGACGCCATGGCGGACGAATAAGGAGTAGTCAATGGCAACAAAACGCACTAAATCACAGGCAGCTGAGCCTGCTGCGAAGAAGACGACTACCCGCAAGCCGGCCACAGCCAAAGCTTCTGCTGCGGCCAAAAAGACAGCCAAGAAAGCCCCTGCCAAAGAAGAGGTGAAGGCTTCTGCCGCCAAAGAAAAGGCTGCCGTAGAAAAGGCGCCTGCCAAGGAAAAGGCCAAGGCCGCTGCCGTCAAGGAAGACGCTGCCCCAAAGAGCCAGAAGAAGGCTCCCGCAGCCGAAGCCAAGACAGCTTCCAAGGAAGCACCCAAGGAAGCTCCTAAAGAGGCTGCCAAGGAAGATCCAAAAGCTGAAGCCAAGGCTGCGCCCAAAGAAGCTGCACAAGAGGCTGCAAAGCCTCAGGACAAGGCTCCTGCCAAGGCTGGTGCTGTGGCAGCCAAAATTCTGCTCAAGCCCAATAAGGACGGCAGCAAGCTGACTCCTGTGGCGCCCCGACCCGAGATCAGCGGCAATCCCTACAAGCCCATGATCTGCACCGTGGCCGAGGTCATCCGCGAGACGGCGAACATCAAGACCCTGCGCGTCACCATAGACGATGCAGAAGAGGCAAAGAACTTCCACTTTGCCCCCGGACAGGTGGGACAGCTCTCCGTCTTCGGCACCGGCGAGTCCACCTTTGTCATCAACACCCCGCCGTCCGTGAAGGACTACCTGCAGTTCTCCGTCATGATGGCAGGCGAGGTCACAACAGCCATCCACAGTTTGACCAAGGGCGACAAGGTCGGCGTCCGCGCACCATTGGGACGCCCCTTCCCCTATGAGCTCTGGAAGGGCAAGGACCTCTTCTTCATCGGCGGCGGCATCGGCATGGCGCCCATCCGCACCATCATGCTGCACTGCCTTGAGCACAAGGAAGACTACGGCCGCATCAGCCTGCTCTACGGCGCGAGATCCCCGCAGGATCTGACCTACAGCTATGAGCTGGAAGACTGGATGAAGCGTCCCGACCTGGACTGCACCCTGACCATCGACCGCGAAGCCGAGGGCTGGCCGTACAAGGTCGGCATGATTCCCAACGTGCTGCGCGAGCTGGCTCCCAAAGCCGACAACTGCGTCGCCGTCCTCTGCGGGCCGCCCATCATGATCAAGTTCACCCTGATGGCCCTGGATGAGCTCGGCTTCGACCATGCCAATGTCTACACCACGCTGGAAAAGCGCATGAAGTGCGGCATAGGCATCTGCGGCAGGTGCGGCATAGGCGGCAAGTACGTCTGCCTGGACGGCCCCGTCTTCTCCCAGAAGGAGCTGGACGAGCTGCCGCCTGAACTCTAGGAACATTCCTTCCTGGGAAGCCCCAGGAAGAGCACATGCCAACAGCAAGCCCCGCCAGGGATCCATCCTTGGCGGGGCTTCTTGTTGTGAACCGTTGTGGGGCCTGTCTTCCTACTTTATGCGGCAGTTGCCGTCAGCGCAGTCCTTGGTGGACACCACAGGCGTCAGCTGGACAAGCACGATGCGCTCGTCGTCTGCGCCCATCTTGTCTGAAATAAGCGTCACGCGCATCAATCCGGTCGGCAGAGGATCAGAGCAGAGGGCCTTGAAGGTGCCGTTGCCGGTGACCATGCGCACGGAGCCGGCAAGGGTCTCGCGCATGTTCTTGAAGCGGGCTTCCTTGACAATGAGGCGCCCGGTCTTGAGGGAGTCCAGGAAATGGTCCTTGTCCTGGATGTGGCCGTTGGAGCCGATAAAGACGAAGTTGGAAGACAAGAGGCTGCCAAGTGCCGGCAGATCCTTGTCCATCAATGCTTCAACAAAGAGATCCGGCACGCCGGGCCTGGCCGACACAGCCTGGGCATTGCCCAGCAAAAGGAAGGCGCCGGCAAAGAGGGCTGCTGCGCCGGCAAGAAGATGACGTCCTACAAAAGAAAACATGATGACACCTGCTCCTATCTCTGTCTCGCTTAGGTTCATTCTCTGCCGTCTGGCTTAATCCTGCCTAAAACCCTTTTTCCAGGGGCGGCCAGACAAAGCAGTCCTCTGGGAGTGCTGCACGCTCCCTGCCTTCCTCATGAAGGAAGACACGCCGGCCGCCTACGCTCAGGCGCCCCTCAGCCAGCCACTGTATGGCCTGGGGATAGATCCTGTGCTCCATGGCATGGATTCTGTTCATGAGGTCGTCCTCACTGTCCTCGTCCTTGCAGGGCACGACTGCCTGGATAATCACCGGACCGCCGTCCACCTCCGCCTCGACAAAATGGACAGTGCATCCAGAGACCTTGACGCCGTAGTTCACGGCGTCGCGTCCGGCGTGCACGCCGCCGCCAAAGGCGGGCAGCAGGGCGGGATGCAGGTTGAGGATGCGCTTGGGGAAGACCTTGAGGAATTCCTCCGTCAGGAGGCGCATATAGCCTGCCAGGATGACATACTCAGCCCCGCTGTCCTTGAGGGCCTTGGCCATCTGGCGGTCGTACTCCTCCCTGGAGGCGTACTTGGTGTGGTCCAGCATCATGGCAGGAATGCCTGCCGCCCTGGCCCTCTCCAGGACCCTGGCGCCCGGACGGTTGGAAAAGATGAGGGGGATGTCCACGTCCAGGACGCCGGCCTTCATCAGGTCAATGATGGCCTGGGCATTCGTTCCGTTTCCGGAAGCGACGATGGCAATGGGCAGAGGCATGCTTTTCTCCTTGTTGCCCACCACAAATACGCATTCCGTGGGGGCTTTATGACAGGATATATAAGAACGGGCTTGAAGTGCGTTTCTTCAAGCCCCCTGGGAATTCATCCTCTAGCCGCATCAGGCGCCATAGTGCCTGACAAGCTCGTCCACAAGAGCCGGAATGGTGTATTCCGCAGGCGTTAGATCTGCTTCAAGGCCGTTTTTGGCAAGCGTTTTGCCGGTCACAGGCCCGATGGCCGCCAGAAGAACCTGCGGATGCGCCTTCAAAACGTCTGCCGGCACAAGGGAGAGGAAGTTTTCCACTGTTGAGGAAGAGCCAAAGGTCACGCAGTCAACGTCGCCGCGCTTGATGCGCTCCACGATTTCCTCGGCTGGCGCCTGTTCAGGAACAGTCCTGTAGCAGGCAATGACGTCGACCTGGGCGCCTTCGCTGCGCAGTGCGTCCGGCAGCACCTCGCGGGCCTTTTCAGCCCTGGGCAGCAGGAACTTTGCACCCTTCAGGGAGCCCAGCTTCCTGAACGCCTCTACGACGCCCTCTGCGACGTATTTTTCGGGGACGATGTCTGCATAAAGGCCGTGGCCTTCAAGCTCCTTGGCCGTGGCAGGCCCGATGGCCGCCAGCCTGCAGGAAGCAAGCGCCCTGGCATCCTTGCCCTGGGAGCGCAGGCACTGCCAGAACTGGCGCACGCCGTTGACTGAGGTAAAGACCACGTAGTTGTAGCTCTCAAGCTGCTGCACAGCCCTGCCAAGCTCGGGATTGTCCATGGGCTCAATGCGTATGGTCGGAAATTCCACGACCTCGGCGCCAAGCTTCTGCAGCCTGGCAGCCAGGCCGCTTGCCTGGGCGCGGGCCCTGGTGACCACGATGCTGCGCCCGAAAAGCGGCCTCTTCTCAAACCAGTTCAGCTCGTCATGCAGGCTGCAGACGCTGCCCACCACGATCACGGAGGGATTGGTAAAGGCCTGGCGCTTGGCCTCCTCAGGCAGCTTTTCAAGGGTGCTCACCAGGGAGCGCTGCTGAGGGGTTGTGCCGCGGTAGACCAGTGCTGCCGGCGTTGCGGGATCCATGCCGGCATCAAGCAGGTTCTTCACGATGTTGGGCAGGTTCTTCATGCCCATGACAAAGACCAGGGTGGAGGCGCTTCTTGCCAGGGCAGGCCAGTCCAGGGCGCTCTTTTCCTTGTCGGGATTCTCATGCCCGGTCACGATGGTCACAGAAGAGGCAAAGTCCCTGTGCGTCAAAGGAATGCCGGCATAGGCGGGAGCGGACACGGTCGAGCTGATGCCCGGCACCTCGACAAAGCTGACGCCGGCTGCCAGAAGCTCCTGGGCCTCTTCGCCGCCGCGGCCGAAAATGTAGGGGTCGCCGCCCTTCAGGCGGGCGACGTTCTTGCCTTCCTTGGCCTTCTCGACCAGCAGGGCGTTGATCTTGTACTGCGGCAGGGCGTGCTTGTCGGCGATCTTTCCTACGTAGATCTTCTCGGCGTCGGCACGGGCGAAATCCAGAAAGCCGGCATTGGCCAGGGCATCGTATACGATACAGTCGGCAGTGCTTAAGATGTCGCGGGCCTTCAGCGTCAAAAGACCCGGATCCCCCGGTCCTGCCCCTATGAGATAGACTGTACCATTCATGACCACTCTCCACGTCCCAGTTCCAGAAGGGTGCGGGCTGCAAAGCCCGTGCAGCCTTCAGAACACAATGCAGTATCCTTGTCGCTCCAGTCCACGCCGGCGATGTCCAGATGCGCCCACGGCGTATCGTCCTTGATGAAATGCTCAAGGAAGAGCGCTGCCACTATGGCTCCGCCCTCGCGGCTGGATCCGGTATGGCAGATGTCGGCTGTGGGGCTCTTCAGCTTGGACTTGTAGCCCTTCCACAAGGGCAGGCGCCAGAGGTACTCGCCGGCCTTCCCGCCTGCGCTGATGACCTTTTCCGCCAGCTCGTCCCTGTTGCTGAAGACTCCTGCAACCTGGTCGCCCAGAGCGACGGCGCAGGCGCCGGTAAGCGTGGCCACGTCAATGACGGCCTTGGGCTCCCAGCACTGCTGCACGTAGGCCAGGGCGTCGCACAGGACCAGGCGTCCCTCGGCATCGGTGTTGATGATTTCTATGGTGTCGCCTGAAAGGCCTTCCACCACGTCGCCGGGGCGCACGGCATTGCCGTCGGGCATGTTTTCAGCCAGGGCCATGACCGCGATGACGCGCTGCTGAACTTCTTCCTCCGCCAGGGCAAGCACGCTTGCCAGGGCTGCGCAGGCGCCGGTCATGTCGCTCTTCATGGTGTGCATCTTGGGCACGGGCTTGAGGCAGAGGCCGCCGGAGTCAAAGGTGATGCCCTTGCCCACAAAGACCAGGGGCTTTTCCTCTTCGTGCCCCTTGGGGGCGTATTCCAGGACGACCAGGCGGGGCGGATGCGCACCGCCGCGCCCGACAGCCAGATGGGCGCCAAAGCCTTTGCTCTCAAGATCCTTTTCATCCAGGACCGTGATGGAGAGCCTGTTGTCGCAGGCCAGAGAGGCTGCCTTTTCAGCAAAGGTCTCGGGGTACATGACGTTGCCCGGAGCCATGGCAAGGCTGCGTGCCAGCAGGACGCAGTCTGCCGCCCTCTCGCCCCTGCGGGCTGCCGTTCTTGCCTCATCAGGAACAAATTCCTCCCTGAAGCCTATGCCAAGCCACTTCAGCTCAGGAGTGAGGCCGTCCTTGGTCTTTTTCTTGAACTGGCTTCTGGTGGAGTTGGCAAGGCAGGCGGCATAGACGGCTTCCTGCAGAACGTCCAAGTCGGATGCGCCCAGCTCGTCGCCCAGCCTCTTCAGGCTGTAGAAGGGAATGTGCGCAGACTCAAGATGCAGGGCCCTTGCCTTGGCAACGCCCTTGGCAAACGCGGTCCTGACCAGATCCATGGCGTTGTCCTGACCCTTCTTGCCCATGCCGATGAACATGACCCTGGAATACGGCAGGTCCTTGTGGCCGTAGACCACACAAATCTCGCCCCTGCGGCCGGAAACATCACGCATGCCCGGCGCTATCTCCAAAAAGGGAGCCGCCTCTGCCAAATCGGCGCACGTCTTCAGTATCTGCTCGTCTTCCCAAATGGGAACCAGCGCAACGCCGGCAGTCCATTTGTCCTCTCCACCTGCGTGGAAAAACAATTCCATAAAGGCCTCCAAATTGCTTCTCAAGTAAATTCTCAAGACTATTGCAAACTTGAAGAGTATACTTGCATAAGAGTTGACTGCCAAGTAGCCAGCGCAATTCCGCACTTCACGCCAGCCGGCAGGTCTCTTCCGCAGGCCGGCAGCACCAAGGGGGCTCCATGCTTTTCTACATCCATATTCCCTTCTGCCGCAGGCGCTGCCTCTACTGCGCCTTCTACTCACAGCCTCTCGGCACCTCACCCGTTCCGGATTCTTTTGTCAAAACGCTTTCCAGGGAAATCGCCCTC
>CAZWGJ010000027.1:0-18058 GCA_964633375.1 uncultured Desulfovibrio sp. | reverse complement strand
CAGACGCCGCCCCTTTGCCCACAAAAAAAGGAGACTGCCAGCCTCCTCTTGATATAGGCGCCCTGAAGAATCAGGGCGCCTGCAAAACCAGTGCTTTCTGCCTTACTCGGCGGGAGCTTCTTCAGCAGCCAGCTCGATGCGGGCAAAAGAGACAACCTTCAGGGTGTCGCCCACAGACTTGGCGGTCTCGGCCACCAGCTGGGTGATGCTCTTCTTGTCATCGCGGATGTAGGCCTGATCCATCAGGCAGACATCCTTGCAGAATTTGTTCACAGCGCCTTCGGCAATCTTGGCAACGATCTTCTCGGGCTTGCCTTCGTTCTTGGCCTTCTCGCAGTACACATTGTACTCGCGCTCGATAACGGCTGGGTCAAGGCTGTCGCGATCCAGAGCCAGAGGACGCATAGCAGCAGCCTGCATGGCGATTTCCTTGGCAAGTTCCTTCACGCTGGCATTGGCAGTTGTCTCGGGCTTGCCGCACTCAATGATGACGGCCACGCCCAGCTTGCCGGAGGTCACATGCATGTAGGTGCCTGCCACTTCGTTGGCAGAGCAGTCATGAGCAAAGAACTTGCCCAGACGCATGTTCTCGCCGGTCTTGGCGATGAGGTTCTGCACGTCCTCGCCGATAATGGCGTTCAGGGCATCGGCGTCGGCGGGCTTCTTCTCAAGCACGGTCTCGGCAACCTTGGCAGCAAAGTTCTTGAAGTCGTCGCCGCGGGCAACGAAGTCAGTCTCGCACTGCAGGGAAGCCAGGGCGATCTTCTTTTCATCAGCGGAAGCAGCCAGGGTCACCAGGCCTTCGCTGGTAGCACGGCCGGCCTTCTTGGCAGCCTTGGCAATGCCCTTCTCGCGCAGGAAGTCAATGGCCTTTTCCATATCGCCATCAACTTCGGTCAGGGCCTTCTTGCAATCCATCATGCCTGCGCCAGTTCTCTCGCGCAGTTCTTTCACCATAGCGGCAGTAATCGCCATTGTCGTCTCCTAAACTTTAAGGTGCTAAAGGGCAGCATCGCCGTCTTTGACGACAACGCTGCCCGCAAACTGTCGAATTTTCCGCAAAAGGCCTACTGGGCGTCTGCCTCGGCAGCCTTCTCTTCCATGACAGCCTCAGCGTTGTCCTTGTCGTTGGCAGCAGCCTCGCCCTCAATGCAGGCTTCGGCGAAGGAACCAACGAAAAGCTTGATGGCGCGAATGGCGTCATCGTTGCCGGGGATGATGTAGTCGATGAGGTCGGGATCGCAGTTGGTATCGGTCACGGCGACAATCGGGATGCCGAGCTTGCGGCATTCCTTGACGGCGATATCTTCGCGGTTGGGATCAATGATGAAGGCAAGCTGAGGCAGCTGCTCCATATTCTTGATGCCGCCGATGGTCTGCTCCAGCTTGTCCAGCTCGCGCTGACGGAGAAGGATTTCCTTCTTCTGGTAGCGGTTGATGGAACCATCAGCAAACATGGCTTCGAGCTTCTTCAGACGCTCAACGCTCTTCTGAATGGTCACGAAGTTGGTCAGCGTGCCGCCCATCCAGCGGTTGCTGACATAGTACTGATTGGCGCGGGTGGCTTCGGAGGAAATGGATTCCTGAGCCTGGCGCTTGGTGCCGATGAAGAGCACCTTGCCGCCGTTGGCAACGGTCTCGACGACCTTGTCGTAGGCGATGCGGAACAGCTTCACGGTCTGCTGCAAGTCAATGATATGGATACCGTTGCGGGCACCGAAGATGTAGGGACGCATCTTGGGATTCCAGCGGCGGGTCTGATGACCAAAGTGGACGCCGGTTTCCAGCATCTGCTTCATGGTAACATAAGCCATGATAAAAACCTCCAGGGTTCTACTTCCATCAGCAGCCGTTGCCCCTTCTACCATGGAAGGATGAAATCCAGTCCAGGGCACCCCGGGCGGCTGTCTGATGTGCTTATTTAATGGGAAAGGCTGATTTTTTAGCCTATTCCATCCTTCAAGGCAAGCTGATTTTTCACCAGACCCGCGGTGCAGGGCGCTTCCGCCGGCCTCTGCCGGAGGCCTCCCTGCCGGCAGAGGCCGGCTTCTTGAGTTGTTCCCTCTTTTTGGCTAGAAAAGTCGGCATGCAGGCTGCCCTGCCCCGTCCCCATACCCGACCGGCGGCAGGCGCACCCTTCAGCACACTTTCCCTAAACGAGGTCACAGGCAATGATACAATGCATGGATCAGGCAGGACTGCACCGCCGCCTGAAGAAAATCATCGGGCAGATCCAGGCCATAGACCGCATGGTGGACCAAGACGTCCCCTGCGAGGACGTCCTCTCCCAGATCAATGCCGCCAAGTCTGCACTGCACAGGGCAGGACAGGTCATCCTTGAGGGGCACATCCGCCACTGCGTGCGCGACGGGCTTGAGCACGGCGACGCCGAGGAAACCATAGCCAAGTTCACCAAGGCTGTTGAGCGCTTTGCCAACATGTAGGCGCACGGCTTTTGCAGGCCGGTTCACTGCCTTTTGCCAGGGGTCCTGCAGCCCGCTTCACGGCAGAAAACAAAATTGAAAACTTTTTTCAGAAAACCGTTGACTTCCTCCGAGCCGTTTTGATACTTATACCCCCATGGGTATAAAAAATCCACCCAGCGGATTATTTTTTTAGCTGTTTCGTTTATACCTATACAGGTATAAGTATTACTGCCGGAGATTTTATGTTTGAGGCAATAGAAAAAATCCTGACATTCGGCGGCATGAAGAAGGACATCGCCGTTCTTATTCTCTCCCTCCTGGCGCTCATCGCCAGCGGCTTCGACCTCCTTGAGCTGCCCTTTGACGCAGCCTGGGTTGCCATCATCCTCTGCGGAACCCCCATCATCTTCTGGGCTGTACGCGGGCTCGTCACTGAGTTCGACATCACAGCCGACGTCCTGGTCGCCATCGCCCTGGTGGCGGCAGTCGTCATCGGCGAGGACTTCGCAGCAGGCGAGGTGGCCTTCATCATGGCGCTGGGCGGCATGCTGGAGGAAATAACCGTTGCCAAGACCAGGGCCGGCATTGAAAAGCTGGTGAGCCTCTCCCCGCAGACCGCGCGCATCCTTGGCGCCGACGGCACAGAGCGCATCAGCGCCGTGGAAGACGTCAAGGTGGGCGACACACTGCGCGTCCTTCCAGGCGAGACGATTCCCGTTGACGGCACCATCCTGACAGGCACAACCGCCATCAATGAAGCGGTCATGACCGGCGAGCCCATGCCTGTCGACAAAGGCGAGGACGACGAGGTTTTCTCCGGCACAATCAACCAGTTCGGCTCCTTTGACATGCGCGCCGAAAAGGTGGGCGAAGACAGCTCCCTGCAGCGCATGATCCGCCTGGTCGAGTCTGCCGATGCGGACAAGTCCAAAATTGTGCGCACTGTCGACCGCTGGGCGGCCTGGATTGTGGTCGCAGCCCTGACTGCCGCTGTCGTCTGCTACTTTGTCACCGGCGAAATCCTCCGTGCCGTCACCGTCCTGGTTGTCTTCTGCCCCTGCTCCCTGGTCCTTTCCACTCCGACAGCCATCGTGGCAGCCATCGGCAATGCCACCAGGCACCGCATCCTCATCCGTGAAGGCGACACCCTTGAACGCCTGGCCTCCATCTCCAAGATCTGCTTTGACAAGACCGGCACGCTGACCTTCGGCAGGCCCAGCGTAGAGGAAGTGCTGAGCTTTGCACCCTCCTATACAAAAGACGACGTCTTTGCGCTGGCTTCCTGCGCAGAGCAGCGCTCTGAGCATCCCCTGGGCAAGGCTGTTGTTGACTGCTTCAAAAAGAGCTGCGGCAGGCTGCCCCATGCAGCAGAGGACTTCAGGATGCTGCCGGGACGCGGCATCACTGCCTCCATCAACGGCCATATGGTCGCTGCCGGCAACAAGGAGCTTCTGCACGAACTCAATATAGAGCCCGATGAAGCTGCCCTTTCTGCAGCCGAACGCTTCCTCTCAAAAGGCGATTCCGTCATCTATGTTGCCGCAGACGGCTCGCTTGCCGGTCTTCTTGCCCTGGCCGACACCCTGCGGCCCGATGCAGGGGACACTGTCTCCGCCCTCAAGGAATGCGGCGTGAGCCCCGTGCTTTTAACCGGCGACCATGCAGCCTCTGCCGCCACGATTGCCGCTGAGGCCGGCATTGAGGAAGTCCATCCCGACTGCCTGCCCGAAGACAAGCTGAACTACGTCAAGGACAAGGAAGAGTGCTTTGAACATGTGTGCATGGTAGGCGACGGCATCAACGACTCTCCTGCCTTGAAGCGCGCCCACGTCGGCATTGCCATGGGCTGCATCGGCAGCGACATCGCCATCGATGCAGCAGACATCGTGCTCGTCAACGACGACATCCGCATGTTCCCGCATCTCTTCAAGCTCGCCAGGCGCACCATGAACACCATCAAGGCAAACATCACCTTCTCCATGGGCCTCAACCTCCTGGCAGTGGCGCTGGCCATGACCGGCATCCTCAACCCTGTCACCGGCGCTCTGGTGCACAATGCCGGCTCAACGCTGGTCGTCATCAACTCCATTTTCCTACTGACCTGGAAGTCCGGCAGAGAATGCACCTGCCGCCTGACAGAAGTTCCGGCAGACGCCTAATTTCAGCCTGACGCCTGCCTGGCAGGGCAGGCACCCTCTCCTCCAAGGAATCATCCGCCGAGCTGCGGGTGATTCTTTTTTTTGCCCTGCTCCATCTTCTTTCGCTGCGAACTGGAAGCGAGGAGGACGACATGCCCCAGCCCTTTTTCACCCGCCCTGCAGCCCCCCTGCCGGGTACTCCCTTGATTTTTCATAGCTAAATACTATAGAGAACGGATAGAAGCATAGAATGGACTATTTCCTCCTTTATATGCCGCTTCCAAGGATGTCAGTTCCATTCTTTTTTCAGGAGCCTGTTCTCTTCCATGCATTCCTTCAGGCATCGTACAGCAGTCTGTCTTTTTTGTGCGCAGCTTATCGTCTTCTCGCTTGTCTTTTTCTGTCCGGCCCTTTCGCACGCCAAAGGGCTGACCTGTGACTTCTACGACATTTCAGATATGCCTGAGGGATGGAAGGTCATCGTTCCCCCCGGCTTTAATGAACGCAAGTCGTCTCTTGGACAGTACGTCAATGAAGAGAAGAACACGTCCCTGATGATTCAAGTCTCAGAGAACACAACAGCAGCCACCCTTGAGGAAATTACGGCACAAACCCTGATCAGCCTGCGCAGCAATGCCTGCAGGCTGCTGAAGGATCCTCTGCCGCAGGGGGAGCTGACAAGGCTTGAAGTCACCCGCACCGGCACACCTTCCGTCATGTGGATAGGAACTGACGGCGATGTCACGGCTCTCACGGTCCTTTGCGGCGACCTGGAGGAAGGGAAGCGCTTTCTCTCCTTTATCCACGCAAGCAATAAGCTGATTCCATCAGCAGATCTGGTTGTATTGCCATGAGCAGAATAATTCTCTTCTACGGAGACTCCAATACTTGGGGCTATCGTTCAGGCGGCGAAAGGCTTCCTGCCAACCGCCGCTACACTACAATGGCCACCAGGCAGGCTCCGGATGTTATTCCTGTTGTAGACGGCGTCAACGGGCGCTGCACAGTCTATGAAAGCGCCTGCATTCCGCCGGATCTGCTGGGTGGCGCCACCTTTGAACAGGCCTTGAAAAACACGCCCCAGCCTGACGGAGTGGTCATCATGCTCGGCACAAACGATGTTGTGCCGCCTCTCAGCCTGTCCGCAGCACAAATCGCAGCCAACTTAAGGCGCATGGTGCAGACAGCCAAGGAAACAGCCCCTGACATGAGCGCCATCGTGCTTGTCAGCCCGCCGCCGCTGGGACCAAAGGCCCTGGCAGCCCTGTCGGAGGAAGAACAGGCAAAACAGGACGTTCTGAACGAGGAACTCCCACTGGCACTGGAAAAAACAGCCGCTGAAGAACATGTCGAGTTCCTCAACGGCTCATCTATCGTACCCTGCATGGATGCGCCTGACGGCTACCACCTGGCAGACATAGGGCATCTGCGCATAGGCCTTGCTATAGGCAGCCTCCTGCGAAGCATCGCCCTGCCCAAGTCACGCAGGGGCAATCCCGTCGAAACTGCAGACCTGCAGGGCTAGACCAGGCACTGCGCTGCGTCTTTCCCAGCCTCCTGGGCAAGGGAATGCAGAGAAGCGCAGTAAACTCTCCACAGCTTTTCCCCGCTTGCCTTCAGCTAAGCTTTTTTCATCGCAGCCAGCTTTTCAAGAAGTGCCTGTACTGCATGCCCTCTGTGGCTGCGCCCCATCTTCTGTTCTTTTGTCATCTCTGCCGCTGCCAGATGCAGCTCTTCATCAAAGAAGACAGGATCATACCCAAAGCCGTTTGTCCCGCGCGGGGCATCCAGAATAGACCCTTCCCATGTGCCGCGCACAATAACAGCCTGCTCCATGCTCTCCGTGCCGGGCTGCACGCATGCCATGCAGCAGACAAAGCGCGCAGTCCTTTTGCCAGCCGGCACATTCTGCAGCTCCATGAGCAGCTTGCGGATGTTGCGCTCATCCTTCGTTTCATTGGCAAGGAAAGGCATGTCGTCTGCATATCTGGCAGAGTAAATGCCAGGGCGCTTGTCCAGGGCGTCTACTTCCAGTCCTGAATCATCGGATATGGCAGCAAGCCCTGTCTGCTCTGCTACGGCCTTTGCCTTAATAAAGGCATTCTCAGCAAAGGAGGCGCCATCCTCAACAATGTCGCCGATCTCGGGGAAGGCATTCAGTCCCAGAAGCTCCATGCCGAGCTTTTGCAAGGGCTCTGCCAGTTCACGAATTTTCCCTTCATTCTTGGTAGCCAACACAATCTGCTGCCGCATCGTCTTTCTCCTTATGCTCTGCCAGTGCCGCTGTCTCCCACAAAGGCAGGCAGGCTGAACTCACAACACAAATGCCGTCTAACGACTTAAAACACAGCGGGGAGCATTGCAACTGCCATGCGCCCTGCTGTGCTTCACTGTTCTCACAGCTGCAAGTCGTTCATCCCCTTCTGAATGGCTGCGCACAGCTGCGGACCCTCTCAAGGTATGGACAGGGCATGTATTACGGTATAGCCTTTTACGCTGTCTTTCCTTCACAATACAGCAGTTTTCATGCCCTCTTCCTTGCAAAACATTCTTTCCGATCTTCCGGCCTATGAAAAATCTCATCGACTACATGACGCCTTCCTTTGAGCAGCGCTTCCCCATGCCCTACGTCATCGCTGAGGCAGGCGTCAATCATGAAGGAAGCATGGAGCTTGCCAGGCGCCTGATCTGCGAGGCTGCAGAGGGCGGAGCTGATGCCGTCAAATTTCAGACCTACAAGGCCGGCACGCTGGCATCAAAGGACAGCCCTGCCTACTGGGACACAAGCAAGGAGCCGACAAAGAGCCAGTATGAGCTCTTTTCCAGGCATGACAGCTTCTGGAAGAAGGAGTTTGAAGCCCTCAAGACAATCTGCGACCAGGAGGGAGTAGCCTTTCTGTCCACGCCCTTTGATCAGGAGAGCGCCCGCTTTCTGGCTCCGCTGATGGACGTCATCAAGGTCTCATCCTCGGACATCACCAACAAGCCCTTCATTGAGTACCTGTGCTCCTTCAAAAAGCCCATCCTGCTCTCCACAGGGGCTTCCTATCTTTTTGAAGTGGCAGAGGCAGTCCAGTGGATCCGCGATGCAGGCTGCCCTGCAGCCCTCATGCACTGCGTGCTCAATTACCCGACACTGGGCTGCCATGCGGCGCTGGGAATGATAACAGGTCTAAAGCAGCACTTTCCCGAGCTTGTCATAGGCTATTCAGACCATACGCTCCCCAATGACATGCAGATCCTGACCACTGCCGTGCTGCTGGGTGCACGCATCATTGAAAAGCACTTCACCTTTGACAAAACGCTTCCCGGCAACGACCACTACCATGCCATGGACAAAGAGGATCTCAGGCTCTTCCTTCAGCGGATGAAGGCTGTACAGGAAAGCATCGGAAGCTATGAAGTCCGCTCCCTGCCGGAGGAGGAGCCAGCCAGGAAAAATGCCAGGCGCTCGCTTGTGGCAGCAAGGCGCATAGCCAAGGGGCAGCAAATCACCAAGGAGGATCTGACCTGGAAGCGGCCAGCCTTTGGCATCTCCCCGCGCTGCCTGGGCAGCGTGCTCACCATGACTGCCCGAGAGGACATAGATGAGGACACAGTCCTCACCTGGTCGCTTTTAAGCTAACCCTTTTTTATGATGCAGAGAGAACGCAGCACAGCCTCTGAAGAAGAGAGGAACAAAACGGCGCAGCAGACGTCGTCTCAGGCATCGTGCAGGACGCTGGTCCTGGGCTATATGCCTCTCAAGGCTGATCCTGCCTCCTTTCTGGCAGCAGGCCCCTGGTGCTTTGCAGCCAGGGAGGACTTCTTTCCGGACTGGGAGCAGCGCTTTGGGCTTGCACCTGAGCCCTTCTCAGACAGGGCGCGCCAGGTTTGCGCCATGCGTGAGGCAGAGGCGCTTGCAAGCGACAGCATCCCCCGCTTGGCGGAAGCACTCCAGCCTGGCACGGCCCTTCCTGCCTCCTACTGGGAGGTGCTGCTGGCGCCCTTTGCCATCAATGCCGCGCGCCTTGTGACCGATGTCTGGCACCGCATCCAGCAGCTCATAAAAACCTACGGAGAAAGCGAGCTGACAGTCCCACTTCTTTCAGGGGGCTGTCCTGTCGTCATGGAGGCAGACAGCGACATCACCCTCAAGGGCGCCCTCAATCCGCTCTTTCTGCACTGGCTTTTCTCCAAGCTCCTCACCCCGGTCCTGCCGGCATCCTGGAAGGCTGTTCCCTGGAAGGATGAGTCTTCCTGCACAGACCTGGCAGCGAAGACAGAAAACACACCAAAGAAGAAAAGCCTGCTTGCCAAGGCTGAAGCCAAATGGACATGCTGGCTGAAGAAAATCTGCCTGGCGCTTCCAGTTCCGCCAAGGCAGGGCATTTCCTTAAGCCAGAGCCTGCGCTGGTCCCTGGCCCTCCTGCACAAAAGCAAGGGCAGCGACTGCGCAACAGTGCTTGCCGACAACTTTTCCAGCGATGCTGCCGGCGTCAGGCGCACCATCCCCTTTGACACCCTGGAGCTTTTTTTGGAGCTCATGCCCAAAAGCCTGCGCGCCCTGCACCATCCGCAATCGATCCGCAGGCTGCGCTTTCCACGGACCCGCCTTGCCATCATCACCATGTATGAGGATGCAAAGTACCGGCAGAAGCTTGCCTTGTGGCGGGCTGGCGGGGGACGCTTCATCTCCATGCAGCACGGCGGCAACTACGGCATGATGGCGCACACCTGCACCGCAGAGTTTGTCGAGTACAGCCAGCACGCCTTTATCACCTGGGGCTGGGAAAACTACGACGGCGCACTGGGCAGGGAAAGCAGCAAATGCCGCTTCCTGCCCCTGCCCTCTCCCAGGCTTGCCAGAATCCGCAACGCCTGGATGGGCGGTGATCCGTCCATCCTTTTTGTGGGCACGGAAATCCCCTCCTTTGCCTACCAGCTGGACTCTCACCCCACCCCGCTGGAAAACCTGGCCTACCGCACAGACAAGGAAAAACTGCTCAAGGCGCTGGATGCCCCGATACAGGAGCACATCCTTTACCGCCCGTACTTCCCGACTCCCGGATCGCTGGACGATGCGGCCTGGATCCTGGCGCGCTTTCCCAAGGTCCGCCTCTGCTCAGGCGACCTTTTGCCCAGGCTGCTCCGCTGCAGCCTCCTTCTCCTTGACCACCACGGCACCGTGCTGCTTGAAGCCATGGCCGCCAATGTGCCTACCATCTGCTTCTGGAACCCCGTGCACTGGCCGCTCTCCAAAGCCTTTGCCGACTGCCTCCCCATTCTCCAGGAAGCCGGCATCTGGCATGAAGACACAGAGTCAGCCTCAGCCCTCATCAATGCAGTCTGGACTGATCCTGAAAAGTGGTGGAGCCAGCCCTCCATACAGAAGGCGAGATCTTCCTTTCTTAAGGCATTTGCTCTATGTAGTGGCAACGATTTGGAGGAGCGCTGGCTCTCTGCCCTGCGCAGCCTCTAACGTATCGTCTGCCGCTTTGCACGGCCTCAAAACGTTCTGACAATCTCCTTAATCTAACCTCAGCACAGATTCTCTTCCCTGCAGGAGCTTTTCAAATACCATGTTCACTACCATGTCCAGACAAGGTTTTCTTTCAGCTCTAAACCCCCGCCTTCTTTTTATGACGCTTCTGTCCGCCGGCCTCTTCGCAGCCCTGCCGCAAAGCTGCCTGGCAGACGACGTCCAGCAGAACGCCCCCAAGCAGGAAGCTGCCCAGGCGCCTCAGGCTGTGCCGCAAACTCCGGCAGCCAAGACTGACGACTCGGCAGCCGCACAGGTCCTGGAGCGCGTCCAGAAGGCCCTGGACAAGAAGGAATACCGCACAGCCGTGGACCTTTTGACGCCTCTCGCCAACAGCAAAAACGGCGAGGCCGCCTTTGTGCTCGGGCGCCTGACCCAGACCGGCATGGGAACAAAGCAGAGCAACACCAGGGCTGCCCAGTACTACAAAATCTCCGCAGAGCAGGGCGATGTGCGCGGCCAGAACGCCTTTGGCAAAGCACTGGCCATGGGTGAAGGCGTGCGGCGCAACTTCCTGGAAGCCAGCCAGTGGTTCGCCAAGGCTGCCGAACAGGGCAATGCTGAGGCGCAGTTCAACCTGGCATTCCTCTATTCCCAGGGAAAGGGCGTGCGCAAGAGCGAAGAGAAAGCCATAGAGTTCTACACGATGGCTGCCAACCAGGGCATGGCTGAAGCCCAGTACTCCCTGGGCACCATCTACATGAACTCCAAGGAAAAAGAACATCAGAACGACGCCAAGGCTGTGCACTGGCTGGAAAAAGCCGCCGACCAGGACCACGTCAAGGCGCAGAACAATTTAGGCTTCATGTACGCACAGGGCAGAGGCTTTGCCACCGACTACACCAAGGCCATGCAGTGGTACCAGAGAGCCGCCGGCCAGGGCTATGCTCCTGCCCAGTACAACATCGGCTTCATGTATGAGCAGGGCTCCGGCGTCACGCAGGACTACGGCAAGGCTGTAGAATGGTACCGCAAGGCTGCCGAAAACAACGAGCCTTCAGCCCAGTACAGCCTGGGACTCATGTATGAGCAGGGAACAGGCGTTTCGTACAGCCTGGCTGATGCCAAGAAATGGTATGAACTGGCTGCCAGAAACGGCGACAAGGATGCCCAGAAGGCCCTGCGCCAGCTGCAGAGGCCAAAGGCAAAGGGTGCTGCAGGCCAGGGCGCAAAACAGGGCGCGGTGAAGCGGAACGCCGTCCAGGCTCAGGACAAAAAGCCTCAGGCAAAGCCCAAGGCAGCAGCCAAGCAACAGCCGTCAAAAAAGCCGGCTAAGCAGTCTCAGGTCAAGCAGCCTAAGCATCCTCAGGCCAAGCAATAAGCTGCCAAATTCAACTGCACACAAAGGCTCTGCCGCCCTTCTGAACTACCAGGAGGACACCGGCAGAGCCTTTTTCATTCCTTGGCTGCGCTTAAGCTTGTGACGGCATTTTACACCTCTGCACCGCATCGCTTTTCTTATCGTACATGGAGCCGGAGACGGCTCCCCAGCATCATGTGGCAAGCAAAAAAAAGGACGTCTCCCTCTTGGCTTCATTAGGACGACAAAGTATATATACCATTAAACTTACTATTTTGCGTAAAAAGGGCAAAAAAGCTTGCTATTTTTTAGCATTATGCTATTATAGCTTATAATATTTACAAGTAGGCGAGAGTAATGTTACTTGAATTTGCGTGCGCAAACCACAAATCCATTAGAAGCGAAGTGCAGTTCTCTACCTTGGCAGGAAAAGACCACACCTATGAAGACAGAATTCCAGAAGCCGCTGGGTACAAGGTACTGAATTCTGCCGTCATTTATGGCGCAAATGGCTCAGGGAAAAGCAATTTTTTTGATGCGTTGTCGTTTGTAAAAAAACTTGTAACAAGCAGTATTAACTACCAACCAGGCCAAGGAATCCTACAGACTCCGCACAAGTTGGATGGATTTGCGAAGGAAAGCACCTACAAAATTCAGTTTATCACACATAACGTCAGGTATGCATTCGGTTTTTCCATTAAAAATATGCTTATAGCTGACGAATACCTCTATTATTTTCCAAATGGCAGACAGACAAAGATATTTGAAAGGAATGGTGATGACTTCTCATGCGGAAGTAAATTCAGAGGTAAGCTTTCTGTCTGCAAGGATATTCTAAAACAAAATAGACTTCTTCTTTCTTGTGCTGCAAATTTTAGTAAAGTTGCTGAAATAACATCTGCTTTCAGCTTCTTCGATAATGAGCTTGTTTTTTATGATCCTCAAAATCAAGACCAATGGATGCACTATTCTCTGTGTCAAATGGATACAAATAAAAGAGCAAAATCCATGGTCTTAAATTTTCTTAAAGAGCTAGACACAGGAATAAAAGATATTCAAATTTCAACTAAGCAAAAGAAACTGGATCTTTCTGCTTTTCCATCGTTTCTCCTTTCAGATGAATTCAAATCAGTACTTTTAAAAAAAGAATTTACTGCTATTAAGGCAACTGTACATTATGATGAATTTTCTACAGATCTTATGACGGAAGAATCTGCCGGAATTAAAAAAATTTTATGGTTTCTTTATCCTTTAATTGATGTCATGATAAATGGGAAGGTTCTTATTTGCGATGAATTGGAAACGAGCCTGCATGAATCATTGCTATACGGGCTAGTCAAACTATTTGTAACAACTAAGACAGATATTCCTGCGCAATTAATTTTTACTACTCATGACATAGGTCTTCTTAATATGGATCTATTTAGACGTGATCAGATATGGTTTACTGAACTAAAGCAAAATGATCGTTCAACAGATCTTTACTCTCTTACAGAAATAAAAAATATACGAAAAGCAGATAACTTCAGGCGCGGATATATTTCTGGAAAATATGGGGCAATCCCAATGCTCAATCTTGATTTTGCCAATATTATTTCCAATATGTAAAAGGAATTAATAGCATGGAAACAAATCTAAAGATATCGGCACCTTCCAGAAAAGTAAATAGGAGAGCTCCTAGAATTGAATCGGCAATCGAACCACCAGTTCAATTCTCTTTACAGGAAATTAAGCAACATTTTACGGATAGCATAACTTCTGTAAAAGAACAATTTACTGTAGCTGATAGTCTGCTAAAAGATGGCAATATAGAGGGTTGCAAGACAATTGGACGTTCTCAAATTGCCTTAGCAGAAGGATTACTTGACTTCTATCTCCATGAGATAAGCAAATATTGCCTTTTCCGGATGTTCACAGGGCAATGGGCAAAATCTTCAAAGTATGCTTTAATTATGGTCCCAATGCAAAAGGTAGAAGAGGCTATTGAGACATCCCCATCAAAAAATTGGTTCTTTTCCTTTCTAAACGAGACCTTTAGTCGTCAGGTTTTTCTGTCTATGAAAAGTATGTGCGACCAATTAAACTTAATTGGCATCGGTTTTAACGATGTTATGGTGAGAGCCTTCCCACAAGATAATGTAGGAAACTCAATTTCTGTCGGCAAAAAAGTCGTTGCATCTCTTTTCGAGCGTAGAAATGCTATAGCCCATCAGAACGACAGGAGCCATGCTTCAGCAAAGCAGAATGATATCAATAAAGAGTTTGTAATTGAGTATATATCTAAAATAGAGTCTATCGTGAATGCAGTCCAAAGCATAGCAGAAGAGAAAATTTAACTTCAGTATACATATTATCAAACGTAAGATAAATCCTATACATAAGCCAGCTGGCTGCAAAGAAAGGAAATCGGCATACCCCGTTTCTCTTTCCTTGCTGCCAGCTTTTTCGCTCTATCCCTCAAGGGCTGTGGTAATGCAGGCATAGGCAGGGTCAGACGGCATATCAACACCTGTCCACAGCTTAAAGGCGGCACGCCCCTGCTCCACGAACATGGCAAGGCCGCTCTGGATGCGCCAGCCATGCCGCTCGGCCTGCTGCAGAAAGACTGTCTTTTCCGGCGTGTAGATTATGTCATAGGCAAGCCCCTGGCGGCGTGAGAAGAACGCCTCATCCACGGGACTTGCTGCCTCATTCTTCCCCTTCATGCCCAGGCTTGTGGCATTGATGACCAGGTCGCAGTCAACTGCTCCCCTCTCCTCCCACGGGACCTGTGCAATGCCAAACTCCTGCGCCATGCGCACTGCCTTTTCTCCTGTCCTGTTGCTGAGGGAAATGGTCGGCACCTTGAGCTCCTTCAAGGCTGCAATGGCCGCCCTTGAGACGCCGCCGGCGCCAAGAACAAGGGCATGGGAAAACGTCCTGCCCCTAAGAGGGGCAGCAAAGCCTGTGACATCGGTGTTCTCGCCGACAAGGCGCCCGTCCTTCCAGTAGACAGTATTGATCGCCCCCACAAGCCTGGCACGGGGCGTTGTCTCGTCTACGTAAGCCATGGCGTCAACCTTGTGGGGAAGGGTAATGTTGCAGCCGGCTATCGGCTTTGAGCGCATGACGGCAAAAAAGCCGGCAAGCTCCTCCTTTGCAACCTCAACAGCCTGGTAGCAGCCGGCCATGCCAAGCTCCTTCAGCGCTGTGTTGTGCAGCAGGGGGCTGAGGGAATGCGCTATGGGCTGCCCGATAACGCAGTACAGCTTCCCTGCGTGCACCTGCCCTGCAGTGATTTCATCCAAGCTGGAACTCATCTGGTATACCCCCTTAAACTCCCTTGTTTCTTTACGCCCTTTTGATAAAAGGGACTTTCCTGAGGAGTGCATAGTCCTGCCGCTGCCGCAAAAAGCAGCCGGCAAGGCTTCTTCTACGTTCTTTTCCCCTGCTTCAGCAAGGTCCCTCTTGCCATGGCAGCTTCTGCCGACAGTTGGTGCTTCATGTCTCAGTCTTCCCCCATCGTCACCCAGGATACGACGGCACAGGCAGTCCGTCTTGGAACACTAAGAGCCCTGCCCATTGTGCTGGGCTACCTTCCCGTGGCCTTCGCCTTCGGCGTCCTGACCTCGCAGTCGGGCATGCCGGCTTACCTGGCTGCGGCCATGTCTTTGCTCGTCTTTTCCGGATCCGGCCAGTTCATAGCCATTGCCATGTGGTTTTCCGGAGCAGGGTATCTCGCCACAGCCGTTTCCGTCTTCGTCACCAACCTGCGCTACGTGCTCATGGCCATGGCGCTGGCGCCGCATGTAGGCAAGCTGAAAGTCCCCTTCCGCCTGCTTTTTGGCTGGCAGATTACGGATGAGCTTTTCGCCGTCCACATCACAGCCTTCCAGCAGGGCTGGAAGCTGAACAAAACCGCCATCTTTTCAGCCACCTTCACGGCGCAGGCATCCTGGGTTGTCGGCACTATTATCGGGGCTTTGTGCGGCAGCATCGTCACGGACGTGAAGGCCTTCGGCCTTGACTTCGCCCTTTCCAGCATGTTTTTGGCGCTGCTTATCCCGCAGTGCATAGACAGGCTGCATGTCCTGACTGCCGTGCTGGCCGGCATCTTCTCGGTCGCGCTGCGCTTTGCCGGCCTTGATTCCTGGAACGTCGTCATAGCCTCCATACTGGCCGCCACCATCGGCACCTGGCTTGAGACAAAGAAAAACGTTGTCCGCAGGACAGCTGAGGAGCGCAACTGATGACGGATCTCACTTCGACCAACAACCTTGTCCTGCTTCTTGCCGTCCTGTGCGCAGTAACAGTGCTGCCCAGGGTTCTGCCGCTCTTTATTTTCAGCAAGGAGACGCCGGACTGGCTGAAAGCCTGGCTCAACTACGTTCCGGCAGCCGTCATGGCAGCCCTGGTCCTGCCCGATCTCTTTTTCTACAACGGCTCCTTCAACCTCAACGTGCTGGACAACCTCTACCTGACAGCGGGCATACTCACTGTCCTCTTCTGCGTCATAACCAAGAACTTTGTCGGCACCATCCTCTTCGGCATGGTCTTTGTCGCCGCCATGCGCTGGTTCGGGCTGGCAGCTTAAGAGAAGCCATGAGCATACTCTGGAATTTGTCGGGGCAGGCCATAGAGCAGGAAAGCTTCCGCCGCATTGAAGAGGAATACCTCCACAGGGAGCGGTTCTCCGCCGAGGAATGGCGCGTCGCCCGCAGGCTTATCCACACCACGGCTGACATGCACATTGCAGACACGCTTGTCTTCCGCCATGCACCCATAGCAAACGGGCTGGATGCCCTCAGCAGGGGGGCGCCCATCTTCTGCGACTCCAACATGATCCGCGCCGGCATCTCCCTTGCCCGCCTGAAGAAGCTCAACTCCGGCTACGACCAAAGCTTCCTGCACTGCTATATTGCCGATGCCGACGTTGCCGCCAGGGCAAAAGCCGAGGGCAGGACAAGGGCTGTCTGCGGCGCCGAGAAAGCCCGCCCCCTGCTTGACGGGGCTGTCGTCCTCATCGGAAACGCCCCGCTGGCGCTGGCAAGAATTGCCCGCTACATCCTGGAAGAAGGCATCAGACCGGCGCTGGTCATCGGCATGCCGGTAGGCTTTGTCAACGTCGTCGAATCCAAGGAGCTTCTTGGCCAGTGCGGCGTCCCGCAAATCGTGCTTGAGGGCAGGAGGGGCGGCAGCCCCCTTGCCGTAGCCGCCCTGCATGCCGTTATGGAAAGCGCATAAGCTGCAAGGCAAATCATCCCTTCAAAAGCCATGAACGCAACAGTCACCTTTGTCGGAGCCGGTCCCGGCGCCGCTGACCTTATCTCTCTCAGAGGCATGAAGGCTCTGCAGAAAGCCGATTTGGTGCTCTACGCAGGCTCCCTCGTCAATCCTGAGCTCCTCTCCTTCTGCCAGGCTTCCTGCCAGTGCCAAGACAGCGCCTCCATGGCGCTGGAAGAGCAGGTGGAGCTCATGAGCTCTGCCGCCGCAGCCGGCAAAACTGTCGTCCGCCTGCATACAGGCGATCCGTCCCTCTATGGGGCAGTCAACGAGCAGATTGCAGCCCTTGCCAAAAAAGGCATCGACGTCAGCATCGTGCCCGGCATCAGCAGCGTCTTTGCTGCGGCAGCAGCCCTCAAGACTGAGCTGACTGCGCCTGACGGCAGCCAGAGCGTTGTCTTGACGCGCACGCCCGGCAGAACGCCCATGCGGGCTGAAGAGAGTGCCGCCGGCTTTGCCAGGACAGGCGCCACCCTGGTCTTCTTTTTGAGCGCCGGCAAAATAGCCTCCCTCATGCAGCAGCTCATGGAGGAAGGCAACGTTCTGCCATCAACACCGGCAGCGGTGGTGTACCGCGCCTCCTGGCCTGATGAGCGCATCATCCGCGCCGACGCGGCAACGCTTGCTGAGAAGGCGCAGCAGGCAGGCATAACCAGGCAGGCGCTCATCCTTGTAGGCAGCGCCCTTGGCGCCTCTGAAGCCTCTTCCAAACTCTATGCAGCCGCCTTTTCCCACGGCTACCGCAACCAGCTGGCAGAAGAGTCCTTTGACGGAAACTGCGCCCTGTACTGCTTCACGCAAAATGGGCTGGCGCAGGCCAGGACGATTGCCAAAGCCTTAGGAAAGGCGGTCATCTTTTCTCCCTTTGACTCTTCCTCCGAACAGGAAAAGACCTTTAAAAGACCGCTTTCAAAGCACGTTGCTGCTGTCTGGCCAGAATGTGCTGCCCACATCTTCATCGGCGCAACGGGCATAGCCGTCCGCTGCACAGCGCCTCTTCTGCAAAACAAGGCAGTGGATCCGGCAGTCATTGCCCTGCCTGAAAACGGCAGCCACGTCATCCCCCTTGTCAGCGGGCATCTTGGCGGAGCCAACAGGCTTGCCAGACGCATCGCCCGCATCACCGGCGGGCAGGCCGTCCTCTCCACGGCTACGGACGTCAACAACCTGCCGGCTTTTGACGACGTCTGCGCAGGGGAGCAGGGCAGGGTCCTGAACCCGTCCGCCATCAAGGCGCTCAATACGGCACTGCTGGAAGGCAAAGACATCGCCTTCCTTGGACCAAAAAGAATCTTTGACGCCTATTTTGCCGATGCTGCCACAGTCCACTATGAGACAAGCCTTGCAGGGTCATCTTCCCTCTATGCCGTGCTCTGGGACAGCGAGGAAGAGGTTCCTGCCTCAGTCACAG
>CAZWGJ010000026.1:0-18281 GCA_964633375.1 uncultured Desulfovibrio sp. | reverse complement strand
AGGCAGCGGTCATATGGGCTCGCTGCACAATTTCTACAACAATGACGATTTGCGCGTTGACGGCCGTTCAGCCAGCTTTGAGACGGAAACGCCCTATTACGCAGTCCATGGCGGACTGGGCTATGCCTGGGATATAGACGAGAAGAATACGCTTGACGTCTATGGCAAGTATTTCTGGAGCATGGCTGAGGGCTCAGAGGACACACTGACCACAGGCGACCGCTATACCTTCGATAACGCAACGTCCAGCAGAACCCGTCTTGGTGCCAGATATTCCTGTAAGGTCAATGAGCAGTTCAGCTCTTATATAGGCGCTGCCTGGGAGCATGAGTTTGCTGGCGACAGCGATTCCGCAGCCTACGGGCATGAGGTTTCCTCTCCGACGCTGCGCGGCGATTCAGCACGCGGAGAACTGGGCATTGAGCTGGTTCCTTCAAAGGAGCTGCCGCTCACAGTCAATTTCGGCGTGCAGGGCTGGCTGGGCAAGAAGGAGGGCGTGACCGGCTCCTGTCTGTTCCAGTATGCCTTCTAGCCTGAGCAGCACTTCTGCTTTCCTCTGACAAAACTCTGCCCCCGCCGCGTGGACACTGCCTGCTGTCCTGCGCTGCGGGGGCTCTCTCTTTGTGCGGGGCATTTTTTACTGAATGTCTGCTGGATGGAAGTTCCAGAAGCTGGCGCAAGAGGGCAGGTCCTGAAATTCCACGGCAGTCGGCATAAGCAGTCAGCAGGTAAGGAAGCGGGGAGAGGCAGGATACAGAAGAGGCGGCATGAGTTTGTGCTCTGGGGCGCCTGCCGCAGCGGCAGGAATGTCTGTACCATGTGCATCAAAAAAGGGTGGAGAATTGTCTCCACCCCTTCTTCAAATCTTGTCAGCGTCTAATGTTCATCAACTGGCGCCAGGTTCGGCCTGTTCGGATCATCGTAGTCAACGTCCTCTGCCGGAGCCGGCCTGTCCTTTGAGGCATCGGGCTTCTTCTGGTTCTTGGCCTCCGGGCTGGGCTTAAGGCCCTCGTAGGTGATGCCGGTGGGCATGTAGTTCACGTCCTTCTTCTTGGGCAGCATGATGTAGCTTGTGACCGTCTTGACGCCGACGACGTTGCGGACGGCCTGGACGGCTGTTTTGCGTTCCTTGGCATCCTTGGCAACGCCCAGAAGGACGACGCGGTCGGAGTTGACCTCCGTCTCGATGCGGGTGTTGTTCAGTCCGTCAGTGCCTATGAGCGTCGTGCGGATCTTGGTCGCCAGGACAAAGTCGCTGTTCTCGCCCTTGCGCGGCTCAAACCAGTGCGTGTGCAGCGAGAGGACGCGCGCATCGCTTTTGGCAATTTTGACGGCCGTGGGCCGCAGGTTCTTGGGACATTCGCCGACAAGGAAGACATGGCCGTAGAAGCTGTAGACAGAGAGGTTCCAGCCGGAGGACACGTTGTCAGCATAAAGCTTTGTTTTAAGGGCTGTCGTGAGCGTTTTGTCATCGGTCATGGTGCCGGTCAGGCGCTGGTCTGTAGCTCCGCCGTAAATAGCGCATCCCTGCATCAGGATCGCCATGAGGAGCAGGGCTGCAAGCTGAAATGATCTGGTCATGGTATACCTCTGGAACAGCCGGCGGACCGGCTGCTTAATCGTCTTCATGAACGCGCTGGACATGGGCGCCTACGTTGGTGAGCTTGTCTTCAATGTGCTCATAGCCCCTGTCCAGGTGGTAGATGCGCCTGACCTGGGTTGTGCCCTGGGCTGCCAGACCTGCCACAATGAGGGAGGCCGATGCCCGCAGATCGGATGCCATGACAGGGGCGCCTGTCAGATGGTCCACGCCGCGCACCAGGGCGGTGTGTCCGCTCAGCTGGATGTTGGCGCCCATGCGCACCAGCTCCAGAGCATGCATGAAGCGGTTTTCAAAGATGCGCTCATCGACTGTGCTGACGCCGTCGGCAAGGCACATCAGGGCCATGATCTGCGCCTGCATGTCGGTGGGGAAGCCCGGGTAGGGCTGGGTGCGGATGTCGGTGGCCTTCAGGCGTCCGGTCATGATGGCCTCGAAGCCGTCTTCTGTGTCCCTGAATTTCATGCCCATCTGCGCCAGCACGTCGATCACGGCTTCCAGCTCCTGCACTGGGCAGTTTTTCAGGACCAGCCTGCCGGTGGTGATGCCGACGCAGGTGAGGAAGGTGCCGGCCTCGATGCGGTCGGGCATGATGTCGTAGCTTGTGCCTTTGAGGCTTGAGACGCCTTCAATGGTGACCGTGGAGGTTCCCTGACCGCTGATTTTGGCTCCGCAGCTGTTGAGAAAGTTGGCAAGGTCCGTGATTTCCGGCTCGCGGGCTGCATTGCTGAGCACCGTTGTGCCGTCAGCCAGGACGGCTGCCATGATGAGGTTTTCCGTACCGCCTACGGTCGGCATGTCGAAGTTGATGCCGGCGCCGCGCAAGTGCTCGCAGTGTCCTATGATGTTGCCTTCCTCCAGGGTGAAGACGGCGCCCATCTTTTCAAAGCCTTTGAGGTGCTGGTCAACGGGGCGGGCTCCTATGGCGCAGCCGCCGGGAAGCGCCACCTTGGCGTGTCCCAGCCTGGCAAGAAGGGGGCCCAGGCACAGGACTGAGGCGCGCATGGTGCGCACCAGGTCATAGGGAGCCTCAGGCGTCAGCGTGCCGGGGGTCATTATGACGGTGTGGTCTGCCGCCTCGCAGTGGCAGCCGAGGAGCTCCAGAAGCTTCAGTGTCGTCCTGATGTCGCGCAGGTTGGGCACGTTGCCGAACTCCTGCTTGTCTTCCAGCAGTATGGAGGAGAGCAGGATGGGGAGGGCCGCATTTTTGGATCCGTTGACATGGATAACGCCGTTGAGGGGGTATCCGCCTTCTATAAGTAATTTATCCATAGATTTCTTGCAGTGTTCAAGGTGGTGTAGGTGGGGAGGGCCTCAAGTTGATAAGGCAGTGCGTGCTGCAGGCGCCCCTGAAAAGACTGGCAAAAGCATTTCTGCGGTTGCCTTTGCAGTGCTTCAGGCAGTGATCCTTCATGAAGGCGAGCCTGAAGACGATCCTTCGTGAAAGGATTTGCTGCGGGTGCGCAAAAATCAGTGCGCCACAAGGAGACAATAGCCGCAACCATGCGAAAAAGCCAGATCGCAGGCAGGGAAATGGATTTTTTTTATCATGTGGAAAGCCGCCTGGTCAGCCAGTTTGGGAGAGATCGGGAGAAAATGTTGCCGCCGCTGGAAAAAAAAGACTTGCCAGAACTGCAATCATTCTGTATGGTCCTTTCCTGCATGGCGGAAGTAGCTCAGTTGGCAGAGCATCTGGTTGTGGCCCAGAGGGCCGAGAGTTCAAGTCTCTTCTTTCGCCCCATTTTGCTAATATCCCCGTAACCGCATAGGTGCGGGGTTTTTATTTCGGGATGTAGCGCAGTTTGGTAGCGCATCTGGTTTGGGACCAGAGGGTCGCCCGTTCGAGTCGGGCCATCCCGACCATAAGAGCAAAAAGTTATACAAGTGATGAAGGATGCCGGAATACCTGTTCTGGCATCCTTTTTCTTTATCTGCCGCCATAGACGTGCTACAGACTGATGTTGCGCTGCATAAGATGCCGGCGGCGCTGCGGAGCCTGCAGAAAGCCTGGGCAGTCGTTCATGGGGCGCCAAAAGCCAGTCACGTGCACTGTGCAGATTCTGCAGCTGACAAAGCCCCTGCGGCGCGCGGCCTGCAGCCTGCAGTCAGTTTGCCGGCCTCCGGGGCGCTGCCCTGAGTGGCATCCTTGAAGAGTAATCGAGCAGACTGAAACGCAAGGAGGTGAACTGAACTCATGGATACAAAGAAGCTTGACAAGTGGGCTGAGTCGCTGCTGGATACAGGAAAGCGCAACAAGCTGATCAGTTTCAAGGATACGAAAGCTTCATCCGTGGAGGTTCTTCTCCCGTCTGCTGAGGAGCTGTTCGACAGGCTGGACGGTGCAGCCGTCTTCGATGTCTTTGATCCGGACAGCATCGATGCAGAGGACGATGAAGACTACGATGAGGAATACGACGGCGAGGACGATGAAGAGGACGGCGAAGAGGGCGCTCAGGATGAGTCTGATGAGGACTGCGAATTAGACGAAAAGGCAGCCTGTCTGGCGCGCTGGTCAGGATGCATCAAGCGCAAAAACCAGATTCTGGTCTACAACGCAGCGCGGAGCCCGCTCAACGCACTCAGCAGCATTGCCAAGAAGGCGAAGGAGTTCGTTGAGGAAACCGGCGTCAACGTGGCCTATATGGCATTTGGCTTCATCCACTGGAAAGAGAGCGCTTCCTCAAGCTGCGTCTTTGACGCCCCCGTCCTGCTTGTCCCCATACAGGTGGTCCATGCGCCCTCGGCACAGTATTCTGTCAGGCAGGCAGAGGAAGACATCATTGTCAATCCGACATTTTCCTACAAAATGGAGGCGGAGCACGGGGTGAATCTCCCCGAGTACGCTGACGAGGGGCTTATGCCCTACCTTGAGAAGGTAAGGAGCCTGGCTGCAAAATTTCACTGGACAGTCACCGCAGAGTGCAAAATCAGTACGTTCTCCTTCCTCAAGATCAACATGTACCGCGATCTGAAGGACAACGAGGAGAGCATCCTTGCCAACCAGATCATCCGCAGGCTTTTGGATGAGCTTCCCAGTTCGGAGCCGGAGTACGGCACGGGGGAAGTCCGCGTGGCCGATCCCTTGGTTGATCTGCACTGCGTGGTTGATGCGGACGCCAGCCAGATTGAAGCCATCGAGATGGCCAAGTCCGGGAAGAGCTTTGTGCTGCAGGGGCCTCCCGGCACCGGCAAGAGCCAGACCATTGCCAACATCATTGCGGAATGCTTGAGCGACGGCAAAAAGGTCTTGTTCGTCGCTGAAAAGCTGGCAGCCCTGAATGTGACCTACGAAAAGCTGCGCCAGGCAGGGCTTGGTGAATTCTGCCTGCAGCTCCACAGCCACAAGGCCAACAAGAAGGATGTCATCGAGGACATCTGCGCCGTGCTGCGCACCCCAAAGAGCACGGTTTCCGCCAGGGCTGAGGCCGAAATCGCCCTCAAGAAGAAGGCCGAGCGCCAGCTGGACGGCTATGCTGCCGCCCTGCACGCGCAGCACCCCGTCATAGAAAAGAGCCTGTACCAGCTGTATGAGTCCTATTCAGCCCTGCGCACGGCGCCGGATGTTCAGTTTTATGTCCGGAACCTCTCTGAGAAGGGAGCCGTGTACCTGGCGGAAACGGTTTCCCTTTTGGAGCAGTATGCCGACTACATTCCGTCCATCGGCTACGACTACAGGAAGAACCCCTGGTACGGCTACGTCAACCAGGACACATCGTACCAGACAAAGAACGAAGTAAAGCTCACCCTGTCTTCTGCCGTCCAGTGTCTGCAGAAGCTGGCTTCCCTTGGGCAGGAGCTCTCGGAGCGGTACGGCATACAGTGCGGCTGCCTGAAGGCTGCACAGGTCTGGAACAGCTTTTTTGCCTTTGCCGCAGAGTCCAGGCTGCTGACTCCGGCGCTCCTGAACGGAAGGAACTTTGCTGCGGCAAATGCTGCCCTGCCCAGGCTGCAGGAGCTTGGCGCAGGCATCCTTGCCGACCGCGATGCCTTGAACGCCGTGTTCAAGGACGATGTCTACAAGCTGGACGGGGAAGCGTGCCGCCAAAAGCTGACAGGGCAGTTCAGCGGCTTCTTCTCCAGGCTGTTCAGTGCCGAGTACAGGCAGCTTGCCGCAGATTTGCGCTCGTGCAGGAAGGACGGGAGGAAGCCTTCCTACAGCGAGGCCTGCGCCCTGGCAGAACGGCTTGCCGCCTGCCAGCAGAAGGAGGCGGACTTTGCCAGGGCGGAAGCGCCTGTCAAAGCCCTTCTTGGCAGCGTCTGGCAGGGCGTTGGGACGGACTGGGACTATATTGCGGCGCAGATGCCGGTGCTGGGCATCCTGGCTGCCGGCATCAGTTCGTTTGGCAGGCTGGAAGAATTCAGTTCCTTTGCCTCCGAGCGGAGCGTCTTTCAGGAGTACCAGCAGAAATTTGCCGACGCCTTTGCCATGTGCGATGCCGAAACGCTCCAGCGGGCCGACGGGTATTTTGACAAATCGCTGGACCTGTTTTCGGCTCCCTGCCGGCAGGTCTTGGCTAGGCTTTCCGCCTGCCTGCAGGAAATAGGCGGGCTGGGCAACTGGTGCCATTTCAGGAGCCTGCTCTCCAGGCTGGATGAGGCGCAGGTCATGCCGTTCCTGGATGCCGTCATCAGCCTGAACCTGGAGGCAAGGCATATAGCCTTGGCCTTCAAAAAGCAGTTCTGCTGCCAGTGGATCGACTGCATCCTGTCAGGGGATCCGGTATTGTCTTCGTTCAACCGCATCTCCCAGGACAAGGCGATCTCGACCTTTAAAGAGAAGGATGTCGAGCAGTTTGAAATCAACAAGGCCAGGCTCAGGGCAGATCTTTCCGCCCAGCGCCCGTCGCTTGACGTGATAGCCTCCGGAAGCGCCCTGTCGGTTCTGCTTCGCGAGGGGGAGAAAAAGCGCAGGCGGAAGAGCATACGCAGCCTGCTTGCGGAAACAGGAGATCTTGTCCAGCGGCTCAAGCCGTGCTTTTTGATGTCTCCCTTGAGCGTCAGCACGTACCTGGCCCCTGATTCCGTGCACTTTGACGTGGTTGTCTTCGACGAAGCGTCCCAGGTCTTTCCGCAGGACGCAGTCGGCGCCATCTACCGCGCCAACCAGCTGATTGTTGTCGGCGACTCCAAGCAGATGCCGCCCAGCAACTTCTTCAATGCCAGCATGGAAGTGGATGACAATGATGAGGAAAGCGGCGATGTAAAGGATTTTGAGTCCATCCTGGACATGTGCTCAGGCTCCATGCAGCAGCTGCGCCTGTGCTGGCATTACCGCAGCCGCTATGAGCAGCTCATCGCCTTTTCCAACAAGAACTTCTACAACAACTCCCTTGTGACTTTTCCGTCCTCCAGGGCCGACGCGCCTGGCATCGGGGTGGACTACTACCATGTAGACGGTCTTTACGACCGCAGGTCTCACACCAACCGCAAAGAGGCGGAGTTCATCGTTGACCTGATTTACCGCAACATCGACGCCTATCCGAACCGCAGCCTTGGCGTGGTCGCCTTCAGCATCTCCCAGCAGAACCTGATTGACAGGCTGCTCTCCAAGCGCAGGCAGGCAGAGCTGAACAAGGACTATTTCTTCAGGCAGGAGGAAAAGGAGCCGTTCTTCATCAAGAACCTGGAAACGGTGCAGGGCGACGAAAGGGACACGATCATTTTCAGCACGGCCTACGGCTATGACGCCCAGGGGCGCCTGCTGCACAACTTCGGACCATTGAACAGGGTCGGCGGCGAGAGAAGGCTGAATGTTGCCGTCACCCGTGCAAAGCACAACGTCCAGCTGGTGTCCTCCATGCACTATACGGACATCGACCTGTCGCGCACCGCGGCAGAGGGCGCCAAGCTTCTGCGCGAGTACCTCGACTATGCCGAGAACGGCAGCATTGCGCTGGCGCGGACGATCTCCGTCAATCCGTTTGAGCAGTTTGACTCCGACTTTGAGCTTGAGGTGTGCGAGTTTCTGCGGGAAAACGGCTTTGCCGTGGACACGCAGGTCGGCTGCTCAGGGTTCAGGATTGACCTTGGGCTGAAGCGTCCCGACAGCTCCGACTACGTGCTGGCGATAGAATGCGACGGCGCAACCTACCACTCCTCCAAGAACGCACGCGACCGCGACCGCCTGCGGCAGGAAGTGCTGGAGCGCATGGGCTGGACCTTCTACCGCATATGGTCCACCGACTGGTTCAGGAACAAGGCGGTGGAGCAGGACCGTCTTCTGGAGGCAGCTGCCGAGGCCGTCAGGAGGGCTGAAGCCGCAGAGGAAGAGCCTGACTGCGAAGAGCTTGAAGACGACGGTCCTGACGTTGACCCCGCGGCTGAAGAAGAGCTGGATGACGATCTGCACCTGGCCAATTCTCATGAGGATGACCTGCCTGACCTGTCGGGGTGGGCGTCTCCTGCCGACGAGGAGCTTTCCGGGCTTCCTGTGTACAGGGCGGCAGACATCGATGCGCTGATGCTCAGGCATCCTGCCTCTGACTTGAAGGGGCTGGTGAAGGACATTCTGGAAGTTGAGGCGCCGTTGGCGGAAGACTTGCTGCTGAAGCGCATGGTCCGGTCCTTTGGACGCGAGAAGGTGACAAGCGTTGTCAAGAGGGAGTTTGCCCAGAAGATGCGCTTCTGCCAGCGCCTGGGCATCACCCGCAGAAACGGCTTTTTGTATCTGGATGACGGGAAGGAGATTCAGTTCCGCAGACCTGGCGACATCGTCCGTGAAGTCAAGCATATTGCCCCGGAGGAGCTGGCAGCCGGCATGCTTGAGATTTTGCGGCAGAACGGATCTGCCGACAAAAGCGGACTGTACCATGCCCTGGCTGAACAGTGCGGCGTGACGCGCGTCGGCAGGGCCATCAACGAGGCAATGGACGAGGCTTTGGATCTGCTGCGGGACCGCGTTGTGATCGACGGCAGCAGGATTTCCTTGAAGCAGCCATAATGGGAGGAGGCAGCACTGCCAAGCAATGCTGCCTCCTTCCCTGAAATGTTTGCGGTCGTCTACAGATAGACGCGCACGCCGGCGTAGCCCACCACGTGCTCATAGTCGTGTGCCGCCCTGCCTGAGGTCGTGTGCCCGGTCAGCCTTGCCGGACGGGAGGGCGCCTTGTCCCCGCGCACAATGGCGAGTGTTTTCAGCGCCAGCGCCATGGGGGCTGCGCCGCACATGGTGATGTGCTCAGCCCGGCACCTGGCAAGGAGCTCGTCTGCATCCTGGGCCAGCACGCACTCTAGGGCCCTTTTGTCCTTGATTTGCGTTGTCTCCTCATCCTCATAGTGGTTCATGTCCGAGCTTGCGATGAGCAGTATGGAGCCGTCCCTGAGACCATTGCCGGCAACTTTAGCCAGGACCGAGGCTGCCAGGCTGATGTAGGCGGGATTCTGCGTGGAGACGCAGATGGGGACGATTTGGGGCACGTCGCCTCCTGCCATGTACTGCAGGAAGGGCAGAACCACTTCAATGGAGTGCTCCTGCATATGGGCGGATTCGTCTTTGCTGAAGACGTCTGCGGCGCAGAGGGCGTCCGCCATTTTGGCATCGACCGGCACAGAGCCCAGCGGCGTCAGCCACTCGCCTTCGGGCCAGACGCCGAAGGGGCTTGTGCCCATGCCGGTGTGGTTGGGGCAGAGGATGACGACGGTCTTTGGCAGGCGCAGGCCTGCCAGCGCCTCAGCCGCAGTGGCTGCCGAAAAGATGTAGCCTGCGTGCGGGACCATGACCAGGCTTGGCTTGTCGGTGAGCGCATAGGTTGGAAAGAGATCCTGCAGAACAGCAGCAAGCTCTCTTCTGCTGCCGGGATAGAAGCGGTTGGCGACAACAGGCTGACGCTGCATTTTTGTCCTCTCCTTGTAGGGGATGTCCTTTTGCCTGATGCCAGGCAGACGCCGCCAGTGGGCTGGCAGCGTCTGGTGCAGGGCTTTGCAAAGATTGGCGGGAAGACCGTGAAAAAGAGCTAGAAGAGCTGTACGCCGCCCAGCCAGTGGTGGATGACGCGCCCCTTGATGGTCTGGCCAAGATAGGGGGTGTTCCAGCTCTTGGAGTACAGCGCTTCTTTGGTGACCGTCCAGGAAAGGTCCGGATCAAAGAGAATGAAGTCCGCCGGATCGCCGGGATTGAAGCGGTTGCAGGGAAGCTTGAAGATTTCGTTGGGTCGCGTTGCCATCAGCCGGACGATGTCGGACTGGTCAAGGACGTTTTCACGGACCAGCTGCCACATGAGGGGCAGGGACAGATCCATGCCGGTGTAGCCGTTGGGGGCAAGGTCCAGGGTGGTTTCCTTCTCCATGGCGGCATGGGGCGCATGGTCAGTGACGACGATGTCGATCAGGCCGCTTTTGACGGCCTCCCGCACGCGTGCGCGGTCCTTTGCCGTGCGCAGGGGCGGGTTGACCTTGGCCAGGGTGTTGTAGTCTTCCATGCTGGACTCTTCCAGCATCAGGTAGTGGGTGCAGGTCTCGGCTGTGACCTTGGTGCCGCGCGCCTTTGCCCAGGCAATGATGTCCACGGCCATGGCGCAGGAGACATGGGCGATGTGCACCGGAATGTCGAGGTACTCGGAAAGCATGCAGTCCCTGGCAACCTGCAGGGCCTCGCCCACCACAGGCTGGCCCATGACGCCCAGCCTGGCGCTGACCACGCCTTCGTTCATGAGGTAGTCGGGGGCAAGCTGCGGATCCTCGCAGTGGTCTGTGAAGATGAGCCCCAGGTCCCAGGCGTATTCCATGGCGCGGCGCATGAGCTCGGTGTTGCTCATGGGCTTGCCGTCGTTGCTGACAGCAATGCAGCCTGCCTCCTTCAGCTCGCCCAAGGGGGACAGCCCCTCGCACTTGAGGCCGGGCGTTGCCGCCGCCACAGGATAGAGGAATGGTCCGTGCGGGTGCGTTTTGGCAGCCTTTTCCAGCATGTAGCGGGTGACTGCGGCATTGTCGTTGACTGGCTTGGTGTTGGGCATGCACATGACCCTGCCAAAGCCGCCGCGGGCTGCGGTCTCAAGGCCGGTGTTGATGTCCTCCTTCCACTCAAAGCCCGGGTCGCGCAGGTGGACGTGGCAGTCCGTGAGGCTGGGCAGAAGGACCTTGCCTTCGGCGTCGACGCTTTCGCAGTCCGCAGGCTGATCCAGCTTGCCCTGCGGCATCATGGTGACGATGTGTCCGTCTTCCACCAGTACGTCTACAGGTGCTTCAAGATATTTGGCGTTGGTCAGACAGAATTTCATAGCTATATCCTTGACGCTCTCCCGCCTTCCTTTTTCAAGGCTTGAGCGGGCTTTGCGTTCCTTTTCCTGATTCAGCTGCTGCGCGCAGGGCTTTGCCAAGCGCCGCCTGCTTAGTTGTGGTCGCTGCGGGTGCCCAGAAGATAGAGCACGGCCATTCTGACTGCCACGCCAGCCGAGACCTGGTCCAGAACCAGGCACTGCTCGCTGTCTGCCACATCGTCGGCGATTTCGTAGCCTCTGTTCATGGGGCCCGGGTGCAGGACATAGGCGCCGGGATTTGCCATGGCCAGCCGCTCCTTGGTCAGGCAATAGCGGCGGGAGTACTCGCTCAAGTCAGGCAGAAGGCCTGCTTCCTGGCGCTCCAGCTGCAGCCGCAGGCACATGACGGCGTCAGCGCCCTGCAGGGCTTCGTTGATGTCTGTGTAGATTTCGCAGTTCCACTCGTCTGTCCAGCGCGGCAGCAGAGTGCGCGGGGCGCACATGCGGACCTTTGCCCCCAGCAGGGTCAGAAGGTAGAGGTTTGAGCGGGCGACGCGGCTGTGCTCTATGTCGCCCAGGATGAGCAGCGTCTTGCCGGTGAAGTCCGAGCCCCAGACTGTGCGCAGGGCATAGCTGTCCAGCAGCGCCTGGGTGGGGTGGGCGTGCCAGCCGTCGCCGCCGTTGACGATGCTGCAGGGCAGAAGCTTTGAGAGGTACTCGGCAGCACCGCTTGAGGAGTGGCGGATGACGATGACGTCGGGATGCATGGCCTGCAGCGTCAGCCCCGTGTCCTTGAGCGTCTCGCCCTTGTTGATGCTGGAGCCGCTTTTGCTGAGGGAGAAGGTGTCTGCGGAGAGCCTCTTGGCTGCCACGTCAAAGCTTGTCTTTGTCCTGGTGCTGTTTTCGGCAAAGAAAAGCATGACTGTCTTGCCTTTCAGCGTGGGCACCTTTTTGACTGAACGGTTGTTGATTTCCTGAAAGCTGACGGCCAGGTCAAGAAGATGGATCACATCTTCCCTGTTCAGCTGACTGACATCCAGCAAATCTTTGTGTTTCCACACGTACTGTGTTTCGGCTTGCACGTAAGACCCCCTGCTGAAAAAAGAGTATGGCTGCGCCTGTCAGCCCTTAAGGCCGGCAAGGCTGGAAAACGGGCAAAAAAAATCCGCCCTGCGGCGGAAAAAAAGAAACAGAAGAGCCATTGTCTGTGCCAGCCTGCATCTGCACTGAAGGCAGATGCTTCCGAGAAGTCCGGAATGTGTGCATCATTGTGGCGTCCTGGTTCCCAAAAAGTTCAGAGTTGGACAGGGCGGATGCCAATGAAGGCGTCAGATCCTGTCTTCTGAAAGGCTACTATGGCAGAGCCGGAGAGAAAAGGCAAGATTTTAGTGCAGTGCAGGAAAAAGGGAGGCTCGGCGCTGTCCTGCCTGCATGATGGATCTTAAGACAATCGTCTGCTTTATCGTGAAGGATCACGTGGCTTTCATGGCGCATCCGTCCTTGCTGCAGACGGCAGGAGAATTGAAAGCAGGCTGTGGATATGGTAGTCACTGCACAAGTTTGGCGCTTGTCCGGTCTGCCTTTTGCCGCCTCCTTGGGGCGTGCAAAGGGCGGCTGGCCCAAAGGCGCTTTTTTCCAGGAGCCCTGGCTGCTTTGGCCAGCCGCTCCCCGCAACTTAAGGATGGCAGGAAAGGAAGATGGTTATCACTATTCTGGTCTTTATGGCCTGCGGCGCAGTTGCCGGCGTACTGGCCGGTCTGCTTGGCGTGGGCGGGGGCATTGTCATTGTCCCCATGCTCGACATCGTGTTCAGCCAGTTGGGCTATGCCGACGGCATTATTCATCAGATGGCCCTGGGGACGTCCCTTGCCAGCATCATGGTGACATCCATATCGAGCTCAAGGGCCCACTATAAGCGCGGCGCAGTCCACATGGACATTTTCAAAAACATCACCCCCGGCATCCTGATAGGCACCTTTGTCGGCACCCTGGTGGCAACGGCCATGTCGCCCTTCTTCCTGAAAGCCTTCTTTGTGTGCTTCCTCTTCTTTGTGTCGGCCCAGATGCTGTCCGGATACCGTCCGCCGGCCTCGCGCGAGCTGCCCGGCAGAATGGGCACAGTCGGCGTGGGCGGCGTCATCGGCTTTGTGTCCAGCTTCGTGGGCATCGGCGGCGGAACGCTGTCCGTCCCCTTTATGACCTTCTGCAACGTGCCTATGCATGAGGCTGTGGGCACGTCCGCAGCCATCGGCTTCCCCATCGCTGTGGCCGGCACCTTGGGCTACATCTACGGCGGCTGGAGCGTGCCTGAGCTTCCCGCAGGCTGCCTTGGCTATGTCAACCTGCTGGCTTTTGCCGGCATTGCCGTGGTCAGCTTCTGCACCGCACCTCTGGGCGCCAAGCTCTCCCACTCCCTCCCTACGGCCAAGCTGAAGAAGGTTTTTGCCTGCTTCCTTATTATAGTGGCAGTCCGCATGCTGCTGGGCCTCATCTAGGCTTGAGGAAAGCCGGTGCAGCCGCAGAAGAGCTGGCGATCGTACAAACAAACGAAAAAAAAGAAGGACCTGTCCTGTGCGCAGTGCACGCAGAAAAGACAGGTCTTTTTTTTTGCTGAAATTTAGGGTAAGAAGATTGTTTCTATTGTCTGTATTGCTGACGGGAGCCAGACCCCTGCGGGACCGCTGGCATGACGTCTGATTGATCGTTTGGTTCATCGGGTGCCATTCCCAGCCCTGCATGACGGATGGTCTCAACTTTGTCTGAGATAGGGGATTGATGATGAAGAAACTGCTGGCAGCAGCCGTTGCTTTGGCCGCAATGCTGATAGGCATGGGGCAGGCATGGGCTGAGGATACGTTCAAACTGGGTCTTATGTGCCCTGTGACAGGTAAATGGGCCTCTGAAGGCCTGGACATGAAGAACATTGTGTCCATGCTGGTCGACAAGGCCAACAAGGACGGCGGCATCAACGGGCATAAAATCGAGCTTGTCGTAGCTGACGACGCAGGCGACCCGCGCTCTGCCGCCCTGGCTGCCCAGAAGCTGGCCTCCTCCGAAGTGGCGGCTGTTATCGGCACCTACGGCTCGGCCGTGACCGAAGCCAGCCAGAGCATCTACGACGAGTCAGGGATTGTGCAGATAGGCACCGGCTCCACCAGCATCCGCCTGACGGAAAAGGGGTTGAAGTACTTCTTCCGCACCTGTCCCCGCGACGACGCCCAGGGCGAGGCTGCAGCCAAGATCATCAAGGCGAAGGGCTACAAGTCCATTGCCCTGGTGCACGACAACTCCTCCTATGCCAAGGGGCTTGCCGAGGCGACCCAGAAGTCCCTGGAAGGATCCGGCATCAAGATTGTGTTCTTTGACGCCCTGACTCCCGGCGAGCGCGACTACACGGCGACACTGACCAAGCTCAAGGCCGTCAACCCCGACTTCATCTTCTTCACCGGCTACTATCCTGAGACCGGCATGCTGCTGCGACAGAAGAAGGAAATGGGCTGGGATGTGCCCATGATGGGCGGCGATGCCTCCAACCATGCCGACTTGGTGAAGATTGCCGGCAACGAGGCTGCCGAGGGCTACTTCTTCATCAGCCCGCCGCTGCCCCAGGACATGGACACCCAGACGGCCAAGACCTTCCTGGCCGACTTCAAGGCAACCTACAACAGCCTGCCCGTCTCAGTCTGGGGCGTCATGGCAGGCGATGCCTTCGTTGCCATTGCCAATGCCATGAAGGCCGGCAAGTTTGAGGCTGAAGACATTGCCGCGTACCTGCACGGCGCCAAGGACATTCCTGCCATCACCGGCACGATGGGCTTCAACGAAAAGGGCGACCGCATCGGCGACTTCTACAGGATCTACACGGTCAAGAAGGACGGCGCCTTCGTGCTCGAGCCCAAGCTTTAATTTCTGCTAATCCTGTCAGACGGGGAGGGGAGCCGTGCGTTCCCCTCCTTCTCTGTGTTTTTTTGAAGACAGCGTATGGACTTCTTTGTACAGCAGCTTCTCAACGGACTGGCCGTGGGCGGCATCTATGCCCTGGTGGCATTGGGCTACACCATGGTCTACGGCGTTTTGAAGCTTATCAACTTTGCCCACGGCGACCTCTTCGCCATAGGGGCCTATCTGGGGCTGACCCTGCTGGTTTCCTGCCATCTGGCATCAGTCATGCCGCCGTGGCTCGCAGTGCTCTGCGTCTTTGTGCTGGTGGCGCTCATGGTTGCCTTTATAGGCTACCTCTTGGAGCGCGTGGCATACAGGCCGCTGCGCAACGCCGGCCGTCTGTCCGCTGTCGTGAGTGCACTTGGTGCCTCCATCTTCTTTGAAAATGCGCTCATGATCATCTACGGGGCGCGCGTCTTTGTCTATCCTGACTTTCTGCGCCCCGACTTCACGCTGAACATCGTGGGCTTTTCCATACCGGGCATGCGCCTGCTGGTCATTGCCGTCAGCATCATCCTGATGCTGGGGCTGCAGGCCTTCATGCTGCACACCAAGACAGGCTCGGCCATCAGGGCTGTGGCCATCGACCAGGGCGCGGCCAGGCTCATGGGCATCAACGTCAACCGCATCATTTCGCTCGTCTTCCTGATCGGTCCTGCCTTGGGCGGCGCAGCCGGCATCCTGGTCGGCATCTACTACGGCCAGATAGACTTCCTCATGGGCTGGTCCTACGGCCTCAAGGCCTTTACGGCAGCCATCCTGGGCGGCATAGGCAACATTCCCGGCGCCATGCTGGGCGGGCTCCTGCTCGGCGTGGTTGAGGCTCTGGCTTCAGCCTATGTGGCTGTTGCCTGGAAGGACGCCGTCGCCTTTGTGGTGCTTATCCTTATTCTCATCGTCAGGCCGACCGGCCTGCTCGGCGAGCGCACGGCGGACAAACTATGAGGCTTGACAGCAAAAAACTACGCCTTGCGGCCTCGGTCCTGCTTGCCGTGCTTGTCGCTGTGCTGCCGCTCTTCATCAACTCCTACTGGACTGATGTGTGCGTGAGCATAGGGCTCTATGCCCTGCTTGCGCTCTCCCTCAACGTCATTCTGGGGCAGGCCGGCATCTTCCACATGGGGCATGCAGCCTTTTACGCCATCGGCGCCTACACCACAGCCATCCTGAACACCATGTTCTCCTGGCCCATCTTCTGGACCATGCCCCTGGCGGGGCTGATGGCAGGCCTTGTTGCCCTGGTTGTGGCCAGGCCCATCATCCATCTGCGCGGCGACTACCTGGCCATTGTGACCATAGGCATTGTAGAGATCGTGCGCATTGCCCTGGTGAACGACGTCCTCGGCATTACCGGCGGATCCAACGGCATCTTCGGCATCGGGCGCCCCACCATCATGGGCTTCCGCATCGTCAAGAGCATCCACTTCTACTACCTGGTCTGGGGCATGTGCGCCGTCACCGTGCTCCTGTTCCACTTCCTGTGGAATTCGCGTGTCGGCAGGGCGCTCAACTACATCAAGGCAGACGACGTGGCTGCCGAGGGCTGCGGCGTCGATGTGGCGTCGTACAAGCTTATAGCCTTTGTGCTGGGCGCATTCTGGGCCGGCATGGTCGGCACCGTCTATGCCGCCAAGATGATGACCATTGCTCCCGCCTCCTTCAACTTTATGGAGTCGATCATCATCTTTGCCGTGGTCATCCTGTCCGGCGGAAGCCATCTGGGCGTCCTTGTTTCTGCCTTCCTCTTCATAGGGCTGCCTGAGGTCATGCGCTCCCTTACGGAATCCCGCATGCTCTTCTTCGGCCTTGCCATGATGCTGATGATGATCTGGCGTCCGCAGGGACTGCTGCCTCCCCTGGGGCGCAATTATGAGAAGATAGTCAGCAAGTTTTGTCCGGAGACAGGCACGGAGGGGGAGAAGCAGCCATGACCTGCGAGACGGAGAAGAAGGCTGGGGCCGGCAGCGAAAACGAGCTGCTGCAGGTCGCAGACATAACAAAGATTTTTGGCGGCCTTGTCGCCCTCAATGAAGTGGGCTTTTCTGTCGAGAAGGGCTCTGTCGTGGGGCTCATCGGGCCAAACGGCGCAGGCAAGACGACGGTCTTCAACTGCATCACCGGCAACTACGTGCCTGAGAGCGGCGACATCATCTTTATGGGGCGCAGCATACGCGGCAAGAAGCCGCATGCCGTGGTGGAGCTGGGCATTGCCAGGACCTTCCAGGCCATACGCCTCTTCGGCACCCTGAGCGTGCTGGAGAACGTGCTGGCAGGCTGCCACTGCCGCCTGAAGTCAGGCATCTGGGCGTCCCTCTTCCATACGCGCGCCCAAAGGCAGGAAGAAGAGCAGGCAGTTAAGCGCTGCATGGAAGAGCTGCGCTTTGTCGGGCTGGAAAAGCTGTGGCGCGACGAGGCTGGCTCCCTTTCCTACGGCAGCCAGCGTCTGCTGGAGATTGCCCGCGCCCTGGCCTCCGACCCCAAGCTTATTGTGCTTGACGAGCCAGCCGGCGGCATGAACGACCAGGAGACCGTTGCCCTGGTGGACGTCATCAGAGCCATACGCGACCGCGGCGTGACGGTACTTCTCATAGAGCACGATATGCGTCTTGTGATGCAGGTCTGCGACAAGCTGGTGGTGCTGGAGCACGGCTCCCTCATAGCGCAGGGCGATCCCGCTTCAGTGCGCACAAATCCTGACGTCATCGAGGCCTACCTGGGCACTGACGACGAGGACGAGGTCTATTAGCATGGCCCTTCTGGAAATTGAAAACCTCCACGTGAGCTATGGCCGTGTCGAAGTGCTGCATGGCCTGTCACTGCATGTAGAAGAGGGCGAGATTGTGACGCTGCTCGGCGCCAACGGCGCCGGCAAGAGCACAACCCTTCTTACCATCAGCCGCCTGGTGGAAGCCACCCAGGGCTCCATACTCTTTGACGGCAAGGACCTGCGCAAGTACCAGAGCCATGAGGTGGTGGGGCTGGGCGTTGCCCAGTCGCCGGAAGGCCGCCGGGTTTTTGGCACCATGAGCGTCGAGGAAAACCTGCTCATGGGGGCCTTCCTGGTCAACAATGTGCACCAGCGCACCCACACCCTGCGCTGGATCTATGAGCTCTTCCCCAGGCTTGAGGAAAGGTACCAGCAGCTGGCAGGCACCCTGTCGGGCGGCGAGCAGCAGATGCTGGCCATAGGCAGGGCGCTTATGGCGCAGCCAAGGCTTCTGCTGCTGGATGAGCCGTCCCTGGGTCTCGCACCCCTGCTTGTGAGAAGCATTTTTAAAACCATACGCCGCATCAGCGAGAACGGCGTGACAGTCCTTCTTGTGGAGCAGAACGCCAGGGCTGCCCTGAAGCTGGCCAGCCGCGGCTACGTGCTGGAAGTCGGCAATGTGGTCATGCACGACAAGGCGCAGGCTCTTCTGGCTGATCCTACGGTGCGTGAAGCCTACCTTGGCGGGTAGGGGCGTGCAGCAGCCCTTTGCGTGCGCGTTACAGCCTTGGGGCATACAGGTTGTTGATCATCATTTTGGTCATTGGCTGCGATGAAG
>CAZWGJ010000025.1:12125-18444 GCA_964633375.1 uncultured Desulfovibrio sp. | reverse complement strand
AAGGCCCAGGCATCCATTTCATCCGCGGAACCCGCTGGGCAGACCAGCTGCAAAAGCAGGGCAGGACCTAGGACGCCTGCCTGGCAGCGCACAGCCATCCCGTGGTTTCCACAACTGGCCAGGCTTCAGCTGATTTGAGCTAAACCAGTTGATACATCTACTTTTTCCCTGCATACTTGCAGTGCAGGGCTGTCTGCTCCCCGCAGCAGGTCCATCCTCTTCCTTCCTCTTCACTGAAAAGGAGCACTCATGATCGGCGTTGACATGAAAGGGCTTATCGACAAGCTGAACGGCTTCTGCGTCCAGGCGCTCAACTCAGCAGCCGGCGCAGCCGTCAACAGGGAGCACTATGAAGTCACCGTGGAGCACTTTCTGGCTGCCTGCCTTGAAGAAAAGCACAGCGACCTCTGCCTGATGCTGGACAAAAGCGGCATCGACACCGCCGCCCTGCTCAGGGAGGTGCAGCGCACCCTCTCGCAGTTCCGCAGCGGCAATACCGGCAGGCCTGTCTTTTCCCCTACCCTGCAGGACGTGCTTGAAGCAGGCTGGCTCGTCGCCTCCATCGACCTGCACTGCCAGGCCATGCGCTCCTCAGGCGTGCTGCTGGCCTTCTTAAGGCGCCCGGGCTTCTATGCCCAGGGCGACTACACCCAGCTTCTGCGCGCAGTCGACGCCGACGCACTGGCCAGGGACTATGCCAATTTGACCAGCGGCTCCTGCGAAGAAGAGGCGCTGCCTGCAGGCGGCGCCAAGGGGCCTGAGACGGCAGGAAAGGAAGCAGCCTCAGGCTTCATCGAGCGCTTCTGCGAGGACTTCACCGCCAAAGCCCACGCCGGCAAGGTGGATCCGGTCTTTGGGCGCGACCAGGAAATACGCCAGATGGTGGACATCCTGGCCAGGCGCCGCAAAAACAACCCCATCCTGGTGGGCGAACCCGGCGTCGGCAAAACGGCCGTCATGGAAGGCCTGGCCCTGCGCATCAGCGAGGGCGACGTCCCTGAGACGCTGAAGGACACCACCCTGCTGGGCCTCGACATGGGCCTTCTTGAAGCAGGCGCCTCGGTCAAGGGCGAGTTTGAACGCCGCCTCAAGGGCGTCCTGGATGAAATCAAGGCCTCACCCAAATCCATCATCCTCTTTATAGACGAGGCGCACCTTCTGGTCGGGGGCGGCGGCTCAGCCGGCGGCTCCGATGCCGCCAACCTGATGAAGCCGGCCCTTGCCCGCGGCGAGATACGCACCTGCGCCGCCACCACCTGGAAGGAATACAAAAAGTACTTTGAAAAGGACGCAGCCCTTGCCAGGCGCTTCCAGCTGGTCAAGCTGGACGAGCCCTCCGTTGAGACCACGGCCCTCATCCTGAGAGGCCTCAGGGCAAGCTACGAAAAAGCCCACAACGTCCTGGTGCGCGACGAGGCGCTCGATGCTGCAGCCGACTATGCAGGGCGCTACATCAGCGGACGCTTCCTGCCCGACAAGGCAGTGGACCTGCTTGACACAGCCTGCGCCCGCGTCAAGGTCTCTCTGGCTGCCAAGCCGGGCGCCCTGGAGGATGCGCAGCGCAGAGCCCAGGCCTGCATAAGGCAGATGACGGCGCTTGACCGCGACAAGGCTGAGGGCGTGGCAGTCGATGAAGAACGCATTGCCGCCCTGCAGCAGGAACTGGACGAGGCATCCGCAGAGGCGCAGCAGATAGAGGAGCACTGGCACAAGGAAAAGGAGCTGGCCCTGAAGGTGCTTGAGGCGCGCACAATTCTCTCCGAGGCACGCAGGGCAGAGAAGGCGGAAGCCTCAGCCGAGGACGCTTCGGCAAAGCCGGAAGAGGCAGCATCTGCCCCCCTCAGCGTGCAGGAGGCAGAAGAAAAGCTCAAGGAAGCCCGCAGCGATCTTGCCGGCTTCCAGGGCGGCAGCCAGCTTGTCAGCGTGGAAGTCACAAGCGACGTCATAGCCCAGGTCGTCTCCGACTGGACCGGCATTCCGGTCGGCAAGATGGCCAGGGACCAGGCAGGCAGGATAGGCGATCTCTTCTCCATCCTCTCCGCCCGCATCCAGGGTCAGGACATGGCCCTCAAGACCGTCGTCGAAGGCATCCAGGCAAGCAAGGCAGGACTGCGCGCCCCCACCCAGCCCCTGGGCGTCTTTTTGCTGGTCGGCCCCTCAGGCGTCGGCAAAACCGAGACCGGACTGGCGCTGGCCGATGCGCTCTTTGGCGACGAGAGAAGCGTCATCACCATCAACATGAGCGAGTTCCAGGAAAAGCATACGGTCTCCCGCCTCATCGGATCGCCTCCAGGCTATGTCGGCTACGGCGAGGGCGGCCTGCTCACCGAGGCGGTGCGCCGCAGGCCCTATTCCGTGGTGCTGCTGGACGAGGTGGAAAAGGCCCATGCCGACGTCATGCAGCTCTTCTACCAGGTCTTTGACAAGGGCATCCTGACTGACGGCGAAGGCACGGAGGTCAGCTTCCGCAACACCGTCATCATGCTCACATCCAACTTGGGATCGGAAATCACCCAGGCACTCTGCGAGGATCCGGAGAACATGCCTGAATCCGAGATCGTCCTTCAGGCTCTGCGCCCGCTTCTGTCCGGGCACTTCCAGCCGGCGCTTCTTGCCCGCATGAATGTTGTTCCCTACGTCAGCCTGACGCCTGACGCCCTGAAGAACATCGCAAGGCTGAAGCTCAACACCCTGGCAGGCCGTCTTCTGGCCAACAGCGGCATGCAGTGCACCTTCTCCGACGAAGTGCCTGCCTGGCTTGCCGAACGCTGCACGGAGACCGAGACCGGCGCCCGCAACATCGACTACGTCCTGGCAGGATCCGTCCTGCCCAGGCTGGCCAGGGAAATCCTCTCCCAGATGGCATCGGACTGCCCTCCAGGCAGCGTCAGCCTGGACATCGCCGACGGCGAAATGAGCATCGCCTTTGACGGCAGAAAGAACGGACAGGCCGGCGTGGATGAAGCATAAGGAAAAACAGGAGCACTACTCATGATCAAAAATCCTGCTGTCCTTTTGACTGCACTGGAGCCCAACGAGAGGCTGCTCACACAGGTTGCAAACTCCTTCCTCAGCCTCCGCGTCGGCTGTGCGGCCGCCTACCTGACAGACGAGCCCAGCACCCAGCTTCTCGACGAGCTCTTTACCGCCGTCGACAGGCCGGACATCGGCGCCTGGGTCATCTTAGGAGAGCCCAAGTCCTTTACCAAGCCCATATTGTCCGCCCTGTCCCTGACGGCTCTTGCATCCAGGCATTTGCGGGCTGAGCGGAACCTGCCGGAGCTGCCCATCATCCTCAGCCCAAGCTCCGGGACTCTTCCCCCGCTCCCGAATGCCCTGGCGGACGCCTCCGTGGTAACGGCTTCGCTGGCAGCCAAAACCATTGCCATGATCCACACGGCAAAGAAAATTCCCCAAAGCCCCTACAGGCTGGACGTCCTGCCGTTGAACGAATTTGGCCTCTGGCTTGAGGTCGGACCCGGACGCGACCCCTGGGAGGGCGTCCTTCTGGGCGTTGCCGGCGCCGAACCCGACGCCCACGGCGTAGGTCCTTCCGGCGCAGTCCCCCAGCGCAGCACCCTGAAGTACCCGGTCAAGGGCATGAAGCTTTCCGTGCATGACACGGACTTTACCGCCTGGGGCACACAGAATACATTGACGCCTGCGGACTCCTACTTTGTCCGCCTCACAGCCCTGCCCGCAGCCATCGTTTTTGGACCCTACCCTGCGGACGACAACCCGGAACTCTTCGTGCTCAACTTGTGCTGATCCTGCCGCCCCTGCCCAAAATTCCCATGACAAGACTCCGCCCTGCCAGAACACTGCCCTGCGCAAAGAAAACCAGCCGCACCTGCCTCCTTGCACTGCAGCTCTGCCTTCTTTGCGCCCTGGCGCTCTGCGGATGCTCCTCGTCAAGCGCGCCGACCATTGTGCCGCCGGGATCGACCATTACGCCCGGCCTCACGCCGGACACCATGGCCTGGAACTTTGCGCCCAGGGCGCTGGTGCTCCACATCAAGGCAGACCCGCAGCTGAACTTTGCCGACGATCAGTCGCACACCTTGCGGCTCATCATCTACCAGGTCCAGAAGCTGGACGCCTTCACGCAGCTTGCCGCCACCAAGGAAGGCCTCTCAAAGCTCATGGAAGGCAAGAGCTTTGACAAGTCCGTGTGCGACATAGAATCGATGATCATCACGCCCGGGCAGGTTGAGACCCTCACCCTGGACAGGGCGGAGGGCGCCAAGCACGTTGCCGTGGTTGCCGGCTACTACCAGCTGGAGCCGGGCATGGTGAGCCGCACCTTTTCCGTGCCTGCCGCCATCTATGAGGACGGCATATTGTTCAAGACAAAATACTACTATCCTGGTCCCCTGGAGATGATACTGCTCTTCGGACCTTCCTCCCTGCAGCGTTTTACCCAGCCGGTAGAAAGCAAATAGCCTTAGGAGCGCAACTCATGTCTAATGGTCCGGTTTTCTGGCATCAGGGATTGTTCCTGCAGCCGCAGCACTTCCAGCGCAATGATCAGCGCACCACCGACATGCTGTCAGAGCTGGCAGCCGTCAGCCGCCCCTGGCTGTGGGGCGTCAAGAAGCTGGAATGGGACAAGGGCGCACTGGCTGCCGGGACAGTCCAGATTGAAAGCCTTGAGCTTTTCATGCCGGGCATGGGCTTTGAGCTCTCCATTCCAGGCAACTCAGTCTGCGCCGGGCGCCGGGCACCGGACTACCTGAACGCCGGCGACACGATTGACGTCTGGCTGGGCATTGCCAACCTGAAGGAAGGCGATCCCAACGTCACGGTGGCAGCCTCTGCCAAGGAGCAGGCTGCAGCAACCACCAGGATGGTGGTGATGGAAGGGCAGCCCGACTCTGCCGACCTCTACCAGCAGGGCCCCTTGGGCACGGTGCGCCAGCTGCGCTACGTGCTGCAGATTGTCTTCGGCAATGAGCTGGATCAGACCAGGGACATGTCCCTCCTGCCTGTCGGGCACCTCAAGCAGTCCGCCCAGGGGCTGTATGTGGACACAGACTACGCCCCGCCCTGCCTGCGCCTGGCAGACGCACCCGTGCTTCTGTCCATCCTGCGCGAGATACGCGACCGCATGCTGGTCAAAACGCGCGAGATGGACAGCTACAAGGGGCTGGCACGCCGTTCACATCTGGCCGAGCTTGCCTCCATCATGCTGCTTCTGCGCAGCCTGACCCGCTTTGTGCCCAGGCTGCAGATCATGGTCGATATGCCTGTGGCAGCCCCCTGGGACGGCTACATCCTTCTTCGGGAGATCCTGGCCGACCTTTCCATCTTCTCCAACCATTTCAATGCGCTGGGGGAGGACAGCACCGGCACCTGCCAGCTCCTGCCCTACGACCACAACAATCCCGCCCCCTGCTACCGCAGCCTGCGCGACGCCATCGTCCTCCTTCTGGACGCTTTGGCAGTCGGTCCGCGCTATATGGTGCGCTTTGAAAAGGAGGACGACTTAGACCAGGCCCATCTGGCGCCCCATATCTTCGACAATCCCACAGGCCGCAATTCCTACTGGATCAGCCTCTACTCAGCCAAGAGCAACCTGGCCGGCAACCCCGACCTCATCCGCACTGCCAAGTTCTCGCCGACCGGCGAAATGAGCACGCTTTTGACGCATGCCCTGCCGGGCCTGCCGTGCACGATGGAAAGCCATCCGCCCATGGGCATGCCGCGCAGGCAGGGAGCCGTCTACCTCCAGCTGCACACAGATTCCTCGCTCTGGCCCATGGTGCGCATGCAGGGCGGCATCGCCATGTCCTGGACCAGCATGCCCGACGATCTTGAAGCGTACTTCATTGTACTGGAGGAATAATGAAGCTCTTCCAGGCCTATCTGCCGCTGCTGGTGTTCGCCGGCATCTTTCATGATTCAGCAGCCTCGGACAAGGAGCTTGCCGGCAAGTCCTTCGACGTCGTCCGCAAGGATATAGCCGCTCTTCTGCAGCAGGCGTCAAAAGCCTGCGCCGACATCCCCGAGCGCGACCAGCAGGAAGCGCTCTTTGCCGCCTGCGCCTTTGTGGACGAAGCGCTCTTAACCAGCCAGTGGCAGGAAAAAGCCCTCTGGCAGAGGGCAACTCTGCAGCAGACGTACTTCAGCACCGTCAATGCCGGCATTGAGTTCTACGATCATCTGCGGGCCCTGCTGAACTTGAAGCAGGAGGACCAGGACGATGCTGCAGACGACGAGGTGATAGAGCTGGGCGACCCCCTGCCGGAGTATTCCCTCCAGCCTGAAAAGGCGTCCGTCGCCTCCAAACTGAAGCAGATGCTGGGCATCCGCTCCAGGA
>CAZWGJ010000025.1:5700-12025 GCA_964633375.1 uncultured Desulfovibrio sp. | reverse complement strand
GCAGTCTTCCTCCGCGCCCTGGACGACGGCCCTCCTTGAAGACTCTTCCATCAGCCAGACAGACGTCTCCCAAAATGAGGACGGCTCCCCCTGGAAGGAAGACATCCTGGCAGTCTACGGCGCCTGCCTGCTCATGGGCTTCAAGGGGCGCTACTACGACTCTGCCAAGAAGGAGGCGCTTCTTGCCATGACCAGGGCCAGCCTGGAAAAGGCTGTCGGCAGCCGCGTCGCGCCAGGGCAGAGGCTCTTTTCACCCGAGTCCTACTACATGCCCGAGGCAGCCGGCCCCAAGCGCTACATGCCCATGTATGCCAGGGTCATTCTGGCGGTCGTCCCGCTGTTTTTAACCATTGCGCTCTTTATGGCGTACTCGCATACGCTTTCTGCGTTTGCCAGCCACTGGATCCAGGCACTGGGAGGCTAAAGGCTCAAGCCCCACAGAAAAGCCGCACCCTGCGGCATTTCCAAAGGCCGGCCCCTTCAAGCTGGCTCTTCTTTTTCATACAGACTTCCCGCTGCCGGAGATTTTCCCGGCACGCTGCTACAAGGAGGATGGGCGCCTTCACTGCTGCATCATGATGCCTGTGCAGTGAATGCTGCCCTGAAGATCAATGAACAGGGTTATGGGCTTTATTATACGCACGCTGCTTATTGTGCTGGTCCTTGCCCTGCTGGGTGCCGGCGGCTGGCTGCTCTATACCTACTGCGGCTGGACATGGCAGGAGCTGCTGGCCTTGTCGCTGGGGCTGCTGGTCCTGGTGCTTGCCGTCGCCCTGGTGCGCCACTTCTACTACAAAAGGCGCGAGCAAAAATACCTGCGCCACATGGTGGAGCAGGACACGCCCTCCCTGTCGGCAAAGTCAAACGACTCCAATATAGCCAGGCTGCGCGAGAGCTGGCGCACCGGCATCCAGACCCTGGAAAACTCCTTGCTGCCGGACCAGGGCAATGCCGTCTATTCCCTGCCCTGGTTCATGCTCTTCGGCGAGTCCGGCACAGGCAAGTCCACTGCCGTCATGCACTCCCGCATGGCAGCCCTTGCCGGCGCCAATGCAGCGACCGCCCAAAAGCCTGCCTCCACGCGCAACTGCGACTGGTGGTTCTTCAAGAACGCCGTCGTCCTCGATACGGCAGGGCACTATGCCGTCCCTGTCAACGGAGAGAGCGACGAGCGCGAATGGCAGGAATTTGTCCGCCTTATTTCCGCCTACAGACAAAAAGAGCCGCTGAACGGCCTCATCCTCACCCTCTCCACAGAACAGCTGGAGCGGGGCGCAGAAAGCCTGACCGCCTACGGGCACAACCTGCGCAAGGGCATACACACCCTGTCCCGCGCCATGGGCGCCCACTTCCCCATCTACATCCTCGTCACCAAGGTTGACCGCATTCTGGGCTTCAACGAGCTGGGCTCCCTCCTCACAGAAGAGGAATGCCATCAGGCGCTGGGCCTTCTCAACGAGAAAAACGAAACGACAGTCTCCACGGACAGCAGGGCCTTCCTGGAAAAAGCCCTGGGGCACGTCAGGCAGCGCCTTCAGGACCTCTCCATGCTGCTCTGCGAAAAGAACCGGCAGGACGCCAGCCGCATCCTCGCCCTGCCCGAGGAGCTGAGCCGCTGCTTCCCCGGCATACGGGCCTTTGCAGACGCCGTCTTTGCGCCAAGCTCCTACGACAAGACGCCGAATCTGCGCGGGATCTTCTTCAGCAGCGGCAGCCAGAGCGGTGCTGTGTCCTCTTCGCTCCTCGCCGATCTTGAGACCTTCAAGGACGTTTCCTGGGCGCAGCCCGGGACGAACAAAAGCCTCTTCCTCAGCGACTTCTTCTCCTGCATCCTGCCCAAGGAGCGGCCCATAAGCGACATTGCCGACCGCTGGCTCTCCCGACAAAGCTTCCGCCGCTATGTGCCCTACCTGTTCTTTTTGCTTTTGCTGCTCGTGCTCAATGCGTATTTTACCGTCTCCTTTAAGATACACATGAACAACATGCAGATGCGGCAGAAGAACATCCCGGTTGCCGTCCCCCTGGACGCCAACTTAAACAAGCGCGTCGATTCGCTCAGCGTCGCTGCCGACACCATCCTGGCCTTTGAAAAGGACGTCGCCGACCAGTCCTTCCTCATCCCCGGCAGAAGGCAGGCAAACGCCGTGCTGGACAGCCTGAAGCACAACTATGTGAACTGGGTGAGGCCGGACCTCATCTTCCCCGACAAGGACAAGGTGGACCAGACCATGACGGTGCTGCCTCCGGACAAGAGCCGCAACCTGCTCGTCTCCTTCTGCGACTACACAACCTGGACAAGCACCATCTTCGACGGCGTCAAGACAGGCGCAGAGCTCCCCGAGCCCAGGGACCAGATGGATCCCTTCCTGGCCAACATGGAGGAATTTCTGCCCTACAGCAGCGTCCATCTGCGCAACGTCCTGGTCAACTACGCCAAATGGGAAAACCCGCATATACGCGACACCGTCACTGCTGACAAAAGCTCCAGCATCAACGCATTCCTGTACATTTTGGGATCCAACCTGGACTGGCTGACCGACTGGCTGAACCAGCGCCCGACCCTCAAGCCTGTCACGCTGACCAACTTCTGGCCGGCAGGGCCCAATGCGCCGGCTGTTCCGCCGGCCTTCACAGTCGACGGCTTCAAAAGAATGGAAAGCATCCTGGAGAGGATGAACGCCGCCATCAATGAGAAGGAGAACTTCGGCGTCCTGGCGCAGCAGTACCGCACCAAGTATGCGGATGAGCTGCGCGCTGCCTGGTGGAACCTGGCCAGCGCCTTCCCCATAGGGCTGCAGAACAACATCTCCAGGGATTCCTGGACCCTGCTCAATGTCTCCATGTCAGGCTATGACAACCCCTATTTTTCCTTCATCCTCGCCATGGCGGACGCCTTCAAGCTCGTTGAGAACTGGGGTACGCCGACCATGCAGGACTCCCTTGTCCTGGCCTTTGCCGAGGTTCTGAAGTTCCAAAAGCAGAACGACTCCCCCAACACGCTCAACAAGACCATACAGGCCAAGAAGGAAGAGTTCGCGGCCAAGATCAGCGAAAAGGCGGCACAGGCGCTTCAGGACCGTGCGGCAGCCTCTGCCGAGCTTGCCAACTACCACAAGGCGCTGCTTGACCTGCGCCAAAGCACGGAGACCATGCCCAAGGCGCTGACTACCATGTCCTCAGTCTTCAAGGGCGGGGAGGAAGCCGCCGGCACAGCCTTGATCAAGGCCATGCAGAGCGTGGAAAGCCTCCAGATACAGGCAACGGGAACCAACAAGAAGCAGGACGAATTCTGGCGCCTCATCAAAGGCCCCCTGGCCTGGTACACGTATATAGCGATCCTGCGCTCGGCAACCGAGCTCAACACGATCTGGGAGTCCGTCGTCCTCAATCCCTTAACGCTCATGCCCCAGGATTCCATCCTGGAGATGCTTTACGACGAGCAGAGCCCTGTCAATAAATTTGCCCAGGGCCCCTGCCAGCCCTTCCTCTCCATGACACAGGGCAAGTACCTGCCGGCGTCCTGGAAGGGGCTGCGCTACCCGCTGCGGCCCGAGTTCCTCGAGTTCCTGGACCAGGGCCTCAACCCGGCAAACAAGGCCCAGGAAAAGTACACCGTCAACATAACGGCGCTGCCGGTCAACGTGAACGACATGGCCATCAAGCCGCACAGGGCAAGGCTGCGCCTGGACTGCGGCGACAAGTCGCAGATCCTGGACAACTACAACTACGAGGTCAGCACCAGCTTCACCTGGGAGCCCGCCGTATGCGGCAGGGTCAGCCTGGAGTTCACCTTTGACAAGCAGACGGTCACGACCACCTGGGAGGATGAGTGGGCGTTCCAGACCTTCCTCAAGGATTTCTCAGGCGGGGAAGTTCTCCTGACGCCCGAGGACTTCCCGGGGCAGGAAGATGTGCTGCAGGAGCTTGACGTCAAGGAGATACGGGTGCGCTACGCCATACGCAACGCAAGCGAGGCCCTGATGGCGACAAGGACGCCGCTTGTGCCTGTGCCTGCTGAGGTCGCCAACGCCACCGACGCCTGGGACAACAACTCCCTCTCCAACTTCTCCAGCCTCCTGCTGAACGACCTGCCCCTGACCGTCCTGCCCCAGAGCAAGCTCTACGACAAGAAGAAGGGCAAGGCGGTCCAGAAGGGGGCAAGGCAGCAGACAAAGGGCGCCTTTTCAAGGCCCGTGCCGAACACTGCGCCGGGCGCCGTGCCCGCTGGCGCGCCCGCTTCCCTGCAGAGGAGCAGCAACTGATGTCCTCGCTCAAACTTTCCTGCTCTCCCATACCGATAATCTACCTCGGCATCTGGATGCTCTGCGTCCTGCTGCTTTTCCTCTTTGGCATCAATTCCTACCTGGCCTGGCTGACAGCCAACGTGGTCCTGCTGGAGCCGCCCAAATACGAGCGGGTCAACACAAGCACAACGCACGATGAAGCGCGCCATAGGGAGATGCTGGCAAGGCCACTCCCCGTCGTCCCGCCGGCCGCACTGCAGCCTCAAAAGCCGGCAGCACCCAAGGCGCCTGTGCAGGAGAGCACTGCTGCACCCCATGTCCGCAGCGGACGCCCCGTCATTGACAACCCGCGCTTTGGAACGGAGCAGGGCAGCTTTTCCGTCTCCTTCGACCTTGGCATTGAACCGTCAGGCGAAGTCAGCATAACAAAGCAGAGCAAGGTCGCGGCCTGGATGATCAACCTCCCGGGCCGCTGGACCATGCCGGGCAAGGCCTACATCGACGTGGACCACCCGCTTGTCAAAACCATCGTCGTGCTTGTCAACAAGACAAGGGCCAAATTCAAGCTGTTCTACCGTGACCCCGGCCATGAGCTTAAAAGCCCGCCGAAGGTGACGCTGACCGACCGCGGGATCAGCATCGTACTAACAGACTGACAACGGACACATTTTAGTATATTCTTTAATTGGAACAGCCCCCTGGTCTGAGACCTGTTTCCAGACAGGCAGCGTGATTTTTCACTTGTTTTTGTCCAACTGCTTCCAAAACATTGTCTGCCTACAAGGAGATTTTTGTGGATAATTCGATCAGATTTTATGACATGCCCGGCAATGTAAAGTTCCAGCATGGTGTAGTCCATATCGACATGTACGACGAAAGTCCCGATATGGGGCAGCAGCAACAGGGCGCAGCGCCTTCCTTTGTGTTCAGCGAGCGCATCACCTTGACGCTGCCCGCATTCCTGGAACTGCACAAGATGATGAACCAGGTTGTGGACTCCCTGGTGCAGTCCGGCGTCTTAAGCAGATCGGACAATGCGCAGCAGGCTGCACCCGCTGAAGCTCAGGAACCAGTCAGCGCCGACACGGCTGCTTCCGCCCCGACCGTCCAGGTGGATCCCACCAACAAGTCCGAGATCGGCGAAATTGATGCCGAGGCCGTCTCCGAGGCTGTGCAGCAGGAGACGCCAGCCGCTGCGCCTGCAAAACCGGCTCAGAACAGCAGCCTGAGAAAGAAGCGCAAGGGCAGAGCCAACACCAGGCGCAAGTAAAACTGCGGCTTCCAATGCCTCTGACAAGTTGTCTCTTGCATGGAGATCCCAATGAGCGGTTTTACAAGGTTTTACGACATGCCCGGCAACATCAGCGTTGAGCAGGGCCTTGTTCACATCGACATGTACGATAAAAGGCCCAGTTCCGATGCTGCTGCCCAAGAAAGCCCCTATGTTTTCAGCGAGCGGCTCTCCCTGCCCTACCAGGGCTTCACGCGCCTCTATGAAATGATTGGGCAGGTGGTGAACACACTGGAGGAAAAGGGTGTCCTCACCAGGAAAAAAGCAGCAAGGCCAAAGGCCGAAGAAGCCTCTGGCGCAGAATAAGCCGGCTGCCGGACAGACAACATTTTCAAGCACAAGGAACTTAAGGAAGCACCTATGAGCAGCTTTACCAGATTCTACGACATGCCCGGCAACATCAGGATCGAGAACGGCATCGTCCACATCGACATGTTCGACAAGAAGCCCGGCGACGACAAAGAGCAGGCCTATGCCTTCAGCGAGCGCATCGCCCTTTCCATTCAGGGCTTCATGCGCATGTATGAGATGATGAGCCAGATTGTCAGCAAACTGGAGGAGCAGGGCGTCCTGACCAGGGGCAAGCCCGCCGCCAAGGAAGACGCCGACAAGGCTGAGTAGCTTCGGCGGCATCCGTCCCGATGCATTTTGCGATGACAGCAGCCGCGCCCTGCACGGCACGGCTGCAGCAATAACGAACAAAAGGAAAATGGTATGAGCAGCTTTACCAGATTTTACGACATGCCCGGCAACATCAGGATCGAGAACGGCATCGTCCACATCGACATGT
>CAZWGJ010000025.1:0-5600 GCA_964633375.1 uncultured Desulfovibrio sp. | reverse complement strand
TACGACATGCCCGGCAACATCAGGATCGAGAACGGCATCGTCCACATCGACATGTTCGACAAGAAGCCCGGCGACGACAAAGAGCAGGCCTATGCCTTCAGCGAACGCCTTGCACTCTCCCTGCAGGCCTTCCTGCGCCTGTATGAAATGTCCAGCCAGGTTGTGAACAAGCTGGAGGAGCAGGGCGTTCTCACCAGGTCCGCTGCCCCCAAGCACGAAGCTCTTTCCGACGGCAAGTAGGCGGACGGCGCAGCGTCTTTCACCATATTCTCTGCACATTTGTTTTAGCGGCACCCTTTTCTCCCTGGCTTTCACGTCCCAGAACCTGTCCAGCAGGTTCTGGGACGTGAAAGGGGGCATGATGAGCCAGAGGTTATTTCCATGAGCAGCTTCACCAAGTTCTACGACATGCCGGGCGAAATTAAAATTGAAAATGGTGTCGTCCACATCGACATGTTTGACAGGACGCCGGGAACAGACGACGAGAATGACTACAGCTTTACCGAGCGTATTGCCCTGACAATGCCCGCCTTCTTCGAGCTGTACCGCCTGTCGAAAGAGATCGTGGCCGACATGGAGCAGCACGGCGTCCTGCGCAGGACTGCCCCCGCAGGCAGCGGGCAGAGGTTATAGACAGACGTACTTTGATAAAAATCCCTTCTGGGAGGAATATATGACAGCCCCCGTTTATTATGACATGCCCGGCAAGATACATCTTGAAAACGGAGTTGCCATCATCGACATGTACGAACGCATTCAGGTCGACGGCCATGCCCCATCCACGGAACCGGACTACCTGTTCAGCGAACGTGTTGTTCTTCCTATTCCTGCCCTGATCGAGCTCTACAAGATGATGTCAAAGACCATGGGCAAGCTTGAAGCAGACCGGCTCCTGCACACAAGGATACACCTTGGCAGGCCGAAATTTGATTAACCAGAGGGAAAGAGACTATGCGTGACTTAAGCCAGCCTGTCTTCACCTTTACCGTAGACGGACAGAGCGAAAAGACCTTTGATGTCGTCCGCTTCAGCGGCGAGGAAGGCCTCTCTGTCCTCTATGCTTTTGATATTCTGCTGGTCTCTGACAGAGACGACATCAACCCCGCAGACATCCTGCAAAGCACGGCGCACCTAAGCATCCTTCCCCCGTTTGCGCCGGAAGGCGGCCTGAAATACACGGGCATCCTCGCCTCCTTCCAGGTCCTGCACCGCATGGGCGAGCGCTATGTCTATGCAGCCAGGCTGCAGCACAAGCTGTGGTGGCTGACGCTGGTGCAGCAGAACCGCGTCTTTGTGGACAAGACACCTATTGAGGCCTGCACGCAGGTGCTGAACGAAGCCGACCTCAAGGGGAACGACTTTGAGTGGAAGTGCCAGAAGACGTACAAGCCCCGCGAGTTCATCTGCCAGTACGGGGAGTCCGACTTTGCCTTCTTCAGCCGCTGGCTTGAGCGCCTGGGCATCTACTACTGGTTTGAGCAGACCGCCAGCGGCCCGTGCTGCGTCCTTGCCGACACCAGCATGGCCCACACGCCCATGAAGGGCAGCGAGTTCTGCGACTTTACAGAGCCCAGCGGCCTCAATCCGGAAAACCCCGGACAGGTCATCACCGACTTCAGCCTGACCTGCCCGCCCTTGCCCAAGGAAGTCTGCTTCAAGAACTACAACCCGCAGAAGCCCGAGCTGGACCTCACCTGCACCGCTGCAGTCAGCGACAAGGGACGCGGCACGTTCTACCGCTACGGCGACAACTACAGCACCACCTCCGAGGGGAAGGAGCTGGCTGAGGTGGAGGCGCAGGCCCTGCTGAGCAAGGCCAATGTCTTCAGCGGCATGTCGCACAACCCCGCCCTGCGCCCAGGGCACACCTTTACGCTGCGCAAGCATTTCCGCTCTGCCTGGAACCAGGAGTACCTGACCTGCACTGTCCGCCATGAGGGCAGCCAGGCGCGCCTTGTGGCACGCACCCTTGGCACCGGCAGGGACATAAGCCTGTCCGACTCAGACAAGCTCTTCTACCGCAACACCTTTACCTGCATCCCCGCCTCGACCCAGTACAGGGCAGGGCGCACGACGCCATGGCCTAGGCTTGCAGGATCCTTCCCTGCCAAAATCGACGGCGAGGGATCTGCCGGCATGGCCCAGCTGGACGAGCAGGGGCGCTACAAAATCGTCATGCCCTTTGACAGGGCCCAGAGAGGCGGCGGCAAGGCCTCCTGCTGGGTCAGGATGATGCAGCCCTACGCAGGCGAGGGCATGGGCTTCCATGCGCCGCTCCACAAGGGGACGGAGGTCCTCATCTCCTTCCTGAACGGCGACCCGGACCAGCCCGTCATAGCCGGCGCCATACCCAACCCGGCAACGCCCAGCCCGACCACCAACGCCAATGCCGCCCAGATCAACCTGACAAGCGCTGCCGGCCAGCACTTCGTCATGGACGACACGCCTGGCAGCTCCAACATCCTGCTCTGCTCCGCAGACAAGAAGAGCTTCATCAAAATTACCCAGTAAATTTCCTGCTGAACACGGCCTGGCTGCAGCCGCAGCCAGGCCGAAGAGTTCAGGCTGCATACATCAGGAAAGGCCATGGCAAAGACAACAAAGAACCCTGCAAAAATAACGCCGTCCACCGAGGGCGGCATTATCGTCAACAGCCCCGCATTCAACATCACAGCCAAGGCAGACGCCGCCATTTCGGCCTCATTGAATGCGACCAAGGTCAACGTCGGGGAAAATGCCAACAGCTTGGCCGGCATTATCATCGGGGCAAGCGTCGTTGCCTTTCTTGGCGGCTCATTCAAAGCCAGCGCCTCATTGATTAATGTCAGCTGCGTCTTTTCCAAGGCGTGTGTTCTCTCAAATTATGCCTCAATAAAATTAAGTGATTTTGAAGCAGTTGGAGCCCAGTACAACAACATTGTCAATGAGCATGGCATGGTGACAAATACCATACTAACAGCATTAAATCATCAGCAGAACATTGTTAAGCATAATGAATTTGACGCTCACAAGCAGTCAACATATGCAAACTTGACAGCTATAACCAACAACACCAGCGAAATAGCAACATCAGCAACACAAATCACAAACAACAGAACAAGTATTACAAATAAATTGACTGAGCTTACTGCAAAGAAACACGAACTTGAAAATCTAGTAACCTCAATAAATACAAGCATCAATGAATTAACTTCAAAGAAGGATACCACAGCTGCCAGTGTCAGCATAGCGAGCAGCACGGACAACAGCCCAGGGATGCACACCTATTCCTAACTAAGGAGCTGCAGCATCATCAGGACAACAAGGGCTTTAACTATGGATGACTTCACCTACAAAGACGGGACAGGCTCATTGGAAATTGTTTCCAATGAGTATGTCAAAATTACCTGCAAGCAGGAGAACAAAATAATCCTAGGTGCAACTGCAACAGTTTACGGCGGCTCCTCAGTGGCCTTTGATGCACTCCCGCTCGCCATTGCCAGCACAGATGGCATTGATACCAATCTCTCGGCAGGAATTGCCATTGAAACTGCAGTTAATGCCAAGCACTACAAGCCGCATGAGGCGGAAACAAAAAATTTCTATACAGAGACGTGCAAAGACAAAATAGCAAGCTGCACGCAGAAAATTAACAATATCCTTGGAGGTGCCTACGTTATCAACAACTCTGTTGCCACCTATGCCCAAAAGACGTCCATCGAGCAAAGTGCAGCAGAAATAACTGAGGCCGCTACCAGCGTCGAGACATCCAAAACCACTGCAGTCAATACTGCAGCCACCGTGGCAGCAAAGGAAGCAGAGATTAACCAAAGCACGCAGTCTCAAATTGCCTTCCTGGAAACAACCATTGCACAGCTCAAAAAGATACATACCTCACTTACTGAAATTGCATCGAGCCGCTCTAATGTCGGCGCAGCAAATCAGGAAAAAGGTTCAGTAAAAAAAGAAATGGCTGGAATTATCAATAAATAGTGTACTGCTGTTTACAGATAGTATAAGGATATCAGGCATGAGTGACGACAGTTCTATTACCGCTAATACAGACGAAATCACCATAAGCGCGCTCTTTTACTTGACCGTAACTGCGGGAGCAAGCTTTTGTCTCATTGGCGGCGCCTTCGGCAAAGCCACCGGCCTCCTCTCCGCCACCTTCCAGGCGTCAGCCTTCTCTTTTTCCTTCAATGCCAATTTCAGCTTCACCGGCGGACTCCATGCCTACAAGCGGACTCTCTCCAACCGCGAAGTGACCTCAGTACGCGTCAGCTCCGTGGTCAAGGCAACGAAAGCCTATGCTGCCATGCTGGACAATACGGCAAATTTCAACCTGGTTTCCCTGGACACGGCAGAAACTTTTGTATCGAACCAGTCCTTGTCACAGTACAACACGACTATCATCACTGCCAAAAACACGCTGCAGAACACCGTCAATGAAACGGCTGCCAGCATAACGGCAACAAGCCAGGCCATAACCAGCACAGTCTCTGACTTTAAAAAGGTCAGCAACAGCGCAAAGGACATGCTTGGCAAGGTGCAGCAGACAATTGCAGACTACAACGCAGTTATTTCAACGCTTTCTTTGCAGGACAGCTATGCGACGCAGATGTACGCCCAGGACAACGAAACCTATGCGGCCTACCTCATCAACTAAAAGGACTATGCCGTAAACGCCGCGCCGGCGCAGCCATCGTCTTTTCAAACGATAGGATAACCGGCATGGAAGGCGGCTGCTGAACGGTCGTTAAGACCGGCGGCCCGCCCTGGGAATCGTACAGCCGGATGCTGCCGGCAAAAGGGTCTGTGATGCCGCGCCCTGGCTGGGCTGCCCTCAAGCGCCCGGTACAATCCTGCATGGCGCATCACACCAAGGTCTTGTGCGGTCCAGGCCTCTCCAGCTTTCCCTCCCGGGCAGCTAAGCCTGCCCTGCGTAAAATACATGGCAACCTCATGAGCGTGGACAAGAATTACAAGACCGAAAACGGCATCAAATGCGAGGCGAAAGAAATCGACATCAAGGCGATGGCATCTGCGAAGATAACCGTCAGAGGAATCGACCTCAGCGTCAAAGGCGGCGTCGATTTCAGCCTCTTTTTAGGAGTGAAGCTTTCAGTCTTTGTTGGCATGGCTTTCAAGCTGTCTTATTCATTGCTTAATTACAACTACATACAATTCAAAGGCTATGTCGTTTCAAATATTGTATCAGATGATGATGTTCATTTTGAGGCTCTCAAAGCATCATATGCTCAAATAGTAGACGAAAATGACGTCATAGTTAATGATGTCAACGATGCAATCCTAAAAGAGCAGACTATTGCCAAGATAAATGAGTTTGCAGATCATAAGACGGCAACTACGCAGTCTCTTACTCAAATCACGCAGGACAATAATTTAATCACAAATACTTTAGCAGATATTACAGCAAGCAAAAACAATATTTATACTAAATATAATGAACTTATCGCCAAAAAGAATGAAATCAATGCCAAATTGACTTCAATCAATACAACGATGCAATCAATAATAAACAGCAAAAAATCTGTCTCCGCCAGCAAAAATGAAATTGCTGATATCGAAAACAGCCCAAGTCCAAGCAAAAAATTTAT
>CAZWGJ010000024.1:5787-18483 GCA_964633375.1 uncultured Desulfovibrio sp. | reverse complement strand
AAGCCAGAAAGTCAGGGCTGCTCCAGGAAGGCAGCGCCCGAAATTCTGCCTGCGCAGGCCAGGACGCCTGCAAGGCAGCCGCCTCTGAAAGCCCTGCAGGAACTGAGCCCGCAGACGGCAAGACAGACAACAAGGCAGACAACAAGGCAGACGTCAGCGCAGACGACTTCGGCACGCCTGACAACGACTGGCTCAACCAGGCTGTCTGCCAGGCAGCGGAGCAGGATGAGCCTGCAAAGAGTGAAGCAGTGCCTGGCAGGGCTTCGTCTGCCAAAAAGGACAAGCTGGCAAAGAAGCGTGCCAAGCGCCGCGCACGCCGCGGACGCTAAGCACTGCCCTGCCCGCTGCCTGAGCCTGCTCTGGCAACGGGGAAAGCATGCAGTTCGCCCGGCAGCCTCTTCTTGACAGCGGACTTCACAGTCTTATTGTCCTATAAGGCTGATCTGCAGCCGGTCTTATAAGAATCCTTTAAAAACTCCGTTCTGCAAGAACCCTCTGTGAGAATCTTCTGTGAGGTCCACCTCCATGAACTGCCTTGCCCATTTTGTTAAATTCCTTGGACTGCTCTGCCTGGCGGCTCTTGGCTGCCTTTTCTTCCAGTTCAATGTATTTGCCATGCAGTTTGCTTCCTCCTGGCAGCCAGGATCAGGACACATTGTCTTCCTGGCGCTGACAGCCGTTGAAGCAGCAGGCTTTGTGTACCTCTATCTTGCCTGGTCCCCCAAAAGGGCCAAGCTGCTCCTGCGCAGCAATCCAACCCAGGAGCAGCTGGACGTCTTTGCGGCGGAAATGCGCAAAAGGCTGCATGAAAACAGCCTGGTCCGTGCCAGCGGCTTAAGCAGCAGCGATCCGGACTATGTCAGCAAGGCGCTGGAAGTCCTGGACAAGAAAGCCGAGGAAATCATCCGGCAGGACAGCCGCAAAATCTTCCTCGGCACCGCCCTGGCGCAGAACGGGCGGCTGGACGCACTCATCGTCTTTGTAGCCTTGTCCCGCATGATCTGGCGCATCTCCAAGGTCTACAACCAGCGCCCCACCCCGGCTGAAATCTGGAGCGTCTATACAACGGTCTCCAGCACGGCCTTCATTGCCTTTTCCCTGGATGCCCTGGACATCCCGACCACGGTCGCAGAGGCCATGAACTCCCTTGTTCCGGCTGTCGGCCCCCATGTCGCAGGCACAACGCTCCCATTCATGGGGACGGCCATGCATCTTTTCTCTTCATCCATTCTGGACGGCGCCGCCAACGGCCTTCTGGCCATCAGGGCAGGCATCCTCACCAAGAATGCGTTCAAGTTCTCAACCCTTGACGAACCCAGCAGCCGCGCCATGTCCACAAAGGAGATAACCCAGGCCATGCTTGCCCTCTCAAAGGAATGCATCACAGACATCGTAGGCGGACTGAAAGACCAGGTTAAGAACATGGGCAAGTCCGTCACCACATCCTGCGTGGAAAAGACAAAGGGTGCAGCCAGCGCTGTCGTCAACGGCGTAGGGTCGGCTGCAGAGACGGTAGGCGAAGCCGTCGCCTCTGCCGTAAACGGGGCGGGAAGCGTCGGGGGCGCCACGGTGTCTGCTGTCAAAACAGTGGCCACGACTGTCGGGGAGACCGTCTCAAGCGCCGGCGCCAAAATAAAGCACGGCGGCGAAACGGTTGCTTCTGCAGTCAGCTCCGGTGCCGAGACAACAGCCGATCTGACAAGCACAGTTGTCAAAAGCGGCATCGCCATAGTGCAGAAATCAGGCCAGGCTGCAAGCGAGGGCGCCAAAAAGGCCCTGCAGAAGGCAGGCAGCCTGCTGGAGCGCTTCAAGCACAAAAAGGCAGAAGACAGTCCCTCTGCCTGATGCAGAGGGCATAACCTGCGGCATCTGCCCTTCCTCATCTTCTGGACAGAACCCGCCTCTTTCTGACAAACTTTTTTGCAGGCTGCCTCAAGGCTCAAACTTTCAGGCAGCCTGATCCTTCTTCCATCACTTTCTCATTCATTGCGAGGTTTTCTCCATGTGGCAAAGGGCTATCATTCATCAGCTCACTCAGGACATTCTCCCACTGCGCCGCCAGGGTGCGGACTTCACATGGAAGACCTTGGATGAACTAAGGGCACGGCTGGTCCGCGCCTCCGTCTATGAGTGCGGCACAGAGGAAAGCATAGAAAAGGCCCTGGCAGAACGCGAGGAGCAGACGCGTCCCAGCCTCTTTGACAGCGAAAACACCATCCGCCCTCTTCCCCAGGCCTTCATGCTCCTTGAATGCACCGATGCCAAGGGCGTCAAGAAGGCAGCCCTCCTTGCCGACAAGATGGACTCCGTGGAAATCTACGTCTTCCGCTACGACGAGGAGCGCAGCCGCTGGAGATGGCCGCTCATCGGCATGAGCTACGGACCGACCTTTGAAGTCAACACCAGGGTGGCTGTCTATGAGCCCTCCTCCCTTGCCAAAAGCAGCGCCAATGCCCAGCAGGCCATGGTGCTTGACCACGTCCAGGGGGCAAGGCTTGCCTGCGCCTGCCTGGAGCTTGTGCGCTGCAGCCTTGTAGCGCCTCTTGGCGAGGCAGGTCCAAGCGCCGAGGAAATTGCCGACAAGCAGAAGGAGAGGCTGGACCTTCCAAGGCCGTCCTCCTTTGCCAGGGCCCAGCGCAACCGCCATGAAACTGGACGTGTCGGCAAGGGCGCCCACCGCATGTAGGCCCTGCCTGAAAGACGCTCATCCCTCATTCTCTTCACACTCTCTGACATCACGCTTTCACTTGGCTGCCCTGCCTGACGCTTCAGCAGCACAGCAATCGAGGTATCTATGGACGACTGCATTTTCTGCAAAATTATCGACGGCACACTGCCCTCTTCCAAGGTCTATGAAAGTGACACTGTCTACGCCTTTCTGGACCTCAATCCTGCCGGCAAGGGACACACGCTCATTGTGCCCAAAAAGCACTGCCAGGACATCTTCAGCGTTGACACAAAGATTGGCAGCGACGTCTTGAGCGCCATGCAGAAAATTGCTGAGGCCATCAAGCTTGTGACAGGCTGCACCGGCATCAACATCATCCAGAACAACGGCAGGGACGCCGGCCAGATGGTCGATCACCTGCACTGGCATGTCATTCCCCGCTTTGCCGGCGACGGTCTTGACCTCTGGCCGCAGGGTAAATACGACAGCATGGATGAAATGAACGCCATGGCTGAAAAGCTGCGCAAGGCACTCGCCTAAAAGAGCTTTTCGCAACTTTTGAGGGGGAAAAGCCCAAAGTCTTCAGCGCAAGAGCAAGGCAGCAGAGACTCCAGAAGGAGCTCAATGCTTTCCTGTCTTGTACTGCCTGAGGAATTTAGGCTTTCCCCCTGCTTATAAATGACAGCAAAGAGACAAACAGCTTCCTAAATGCCGCAACCACAGTAAACAAAAGCATTGATAAAAAGGAGAAAGCTGTTATGGCAGATGAAATCAACAGCGAAATAGAGGAAGACAGACTTACACTGCAGCTCAATTATCTCATCCATTAGAGGGCTATTTGGGATTATAAATCTAGACAGAAGCTTTCTTATGAAGACGGCATAGCAAAAGGACTAAAAGACGGCATGGAAAAAGGTATCGCAAAAGGCATTGAAATAGGAATAGCAAAAGGAGTGGAAGAAGTTGCCATCAATATGCTGAAATTTAGATTTCCATTAGAGCAAATACAGCTGAGCACTTATTTATCACAAGCCAAAATAGAGCAACTTGCAAAGGACAACAACCTTTTGTAACACTATGTACATCCGTCATGGAGGCCAGAAACAGAGCAGATGCAGCAGGCATGCGTCCGGATGCTGTCACGCCAGACCTATACGGCATCATCCAAACAGCAGCGTCTGCCCTGGCATCAGCCCAATGCCGGCCTTTCAGCTCCGCAGCCCTGCGGGCATCCCAAAAGTTCTTCGATGCCGACACCAGCCTGCCCGCAAAATCTCACCAATGCTCCCAAAGATCTAAAAAGGGGGTGCAGCCGCAAAAACACGGTTGCACCCCCTTAACTTGTATCTTGCCGGCTTAACAGCCAGACCGTTCCGGACTGTTAGTCAGGAAGGCTTTCAGCGTAAATCTCCACCGGATGCTTGACGATGACGTTGTCCTTGTTGTGGGAAAGAACGTCTTCCATCTGCATCATGCAGGCGGGGCAGGCGGCAGAAGCCACCCTGGCGCCGCTGGCTATGATGTTGTCACGCTTGCGCTGGCCGATCTGCTGGGACAGGTCGTAGTGGTAGAGTGTGAAGGAGCCGCCGCAGCCGCAGCAGCGCTCTGCTTCCTTCATCTCAACCAGCCTGTAGTTGGGATTGGCCTGCAGAAGTGTCCTGGGCTCCTTGGTGACGCCAAGGCCTTTGCGCAGATGGCAGCTGTCATGGTAGGTGACAGTCTTGGCCGTGGCATTGGGCTCGACAGCCTGCACGCCCAGCACATTGACGATGAACTGGGTCACATCCAAGGTCTTTTCAGCAATCTTCTGCGCTTCGGCAGCAGCTGCCGGGCTGATGCGCTCGGCGTACTTGGGCCAGATCTCCTTGATCGTGGCAGTACAGGAGCCGCAGGGAGTCACAAGGTAGTCAAAGTCCTGGTCTTCCAGGATGGCAAGGTTCTTGCGCAGTTCGGCAATCATGCCCTCGCCGTCGCCGCTGGAAATGGCGGGGATGCCGCAGCAGGCAAAGTCAGGGGACATGAAGACAGGAACCAGATGGTGCTTGAAGACCTTCAGGCAGGCCTTGGCCATGTCCACGTAGTACTTGTCGCCCATGCAGCCGGGGAAGAAGACAATGCGTATTCCGCCATGGATGCGGGGCTGATCAAGCGCGCCCACCTGGGCATGAAGGGGAGTCAGGGGAAGGCTGCGCAGATGGCGGTCGCCAATAAGGCCCTTCAGAAGAGGAGCGGACACAGTATCCTGGGCCGTGTTGTTCTTCTTGAAGAGCAGCCTTGAGGCGGGGCTGCCTACGCGCATGGCCACGTTGAACAGCTTGGGCTTGGCAAGCAGGATGCGGAAGATGGCCTTTTTCAGGGGGCCAAGTCCGATGTAGTTGTACACTATCTCCCTGGCTTCCATGAAAATGTCCATGATTTTCACGCCGGAGGGGCATCCTGCCTGGCAGGATCCGCAGAGGAGGCAGCGTCCGAGCTTGTCGGCTACAGCCTGGGGATCCTTAAAGAGTTCATGGGCAAGGTCGCCGACAAGGGCCATCTTGCCGCGTGCCACGTCGCCTTCCATCTTGGTGGCGCCGAACATAGGGCAGACAGCCTGACAGTTGCCGCAGCGCATGCAGCCGATGAGCTTGTCCTCCAAGGTCATCAGGCGGCTGGCAAGCTTATGTAAATCAGACATTACGCCTCCTTACCCATGAAGCTCACCTGCTTGGTGGGATTGAGCAGGCCCTTGGGGTCAAGGGCTTTACGCAGACGGCGGGAGAAGAGAATGGTGCCGCGGGAAGTTTCCTTCTCGAGCCACTTGGCCTTGGCTGTACCGATGCCGTGTTCGCCGGAAAGGGTGCCTCCCAGCTTGATGGCGGTGTCGAACATTTCGTCGATGGCCAGCTCAACGCGGGCATACTCGTCCTTGTCGCGCTTGTCGCACAGGAAGGTGGGATGGAGGTTGCCGTCGCCGGCATGGCCGAAGGTGCCCACATCCAGGCGGTACTTGGTGGCGATGTCGGTGATGGCCTTCATCATGGCAGGAATCTTGGAGCGGGGCACAGTGGCGTCTTCAAGAATGGTGGTGGGCTTCACGCGGGCGAGCACGGGCAGAGCCTGGCGGCGGGCAAACCACAGCTTGTCCTTTTCCTCGGCTGTCTTGGCAACGACCACGTTGGTAGCCCTGTTTTCCTTGAGCACGCGCAGCACGTCTTCAGCTTCGTCGGCAACCTGGGCGGGATGGCCGTCCACTTCGATGAGCAGGATGGCTGCGGCATTGCGGGGCAGGCCCACATGGGTGAAGTCATCGACCTTGCAGATGGTGTTGTTGTCGAGGAATTCCAGGGTGCAGGGCAGGATGTGGGCGGCAATGATGCCGGCAACGGCTTCTGCTGCGTCCTGAATGCTGTTGAACTCGGCGAGGCAGGCCTTGGAGGCTTTCGGCGGAGGAACGAGCTTCATGATGGCCTGGGACAGAACACCCAGGGTGCCTTCGGACTGCACCATGAGGCCGGCCAGGTTGTAGCCGGTCACGCACTTGACGGTGCGGGAGCCGCTCTTGACCATGGCGCCGGTGGCGTCAACAATCTCGACGCCCATGACGTAGTCCTTGGTCACGCCGTATTTCAGGCCGCGCAGGCCGCCGGCGTTCTCCATGATGTTGCCGCCGATGCTGGACACGCTCATTGAGCCCGGATCCGGAGGATAGAAAAGGCCCTTGGCTGCAACGGCGTTGGCAAGATCCTGGGTGACGACGCCGGGCTCCACGACAGCGTAGAGGTCGTTGGTGTTGATTTCCAGGATGCGGTTCAGGGCGGAGGTCAGGATGACGACCGTGTCGCTGCTGTCCGGAATTGTTCCGCCGGAGAGGTTGGTGCCGGAACCGCGCACTGTCATGCGGATGCCTTCCTCATACAGCTTGGTCACGCATTTGGCGAGCAGCTCTGTTGTCGTCGGGCGCACCACGAAGGCGGGGACAACGGGATTAAGCACTGCTGCATCATAGGCGTAGGTACGTCGGTCGGCTTCACTGGAAAAAACGTTTTCCTTGCCGAGCATTTGCTCGAATTCTTTGATCAAAGCGTCGTTGGACATAGGTCCTCCATAACGAAAAGGTAGTGCATGCCATTTCCGGCAAAAACGTAAAGGGGGATTGTCGGAATTAGCTCTTATTTACCACAGTTGAAAAAAACGCGTCAATACAACTTTTTCTGATATATTTGCGGCAGGCGGCATCTTTTACCAGGCGCAGCCCATGACGACCGCTTATTGTTTGCAAAAAACTGTAAAGCAACCAGCCCTGCACACCTGCCGGCTGCCGGTCAAAAAAAGACAAAGAGAGCCGTCCATTGAAGCAAATCAACAAACGGCTCTCATAATATGCTGCTCTCACCGGCTGACTAGCAGCCAGCCGGCATCACCTGTCGGTTTAGAAGGTGGGGAGCATCCAGCTCAAGATGCTGGTGGACTGCAGATAGGTCAGTGCGCAGACAATGAGCGTCATAGCAATGGAGTGAGGCAGGGCAAAGCGGAAGAGATTGCCTTCCTGTCCAACCATGCCCGTAGCAGCTGTTGCGACGGAGATGGACTGGGGAGAAATCATCTTGCCGGTGACGCCGCCGGAGGAGTTGGAGGCGACTGCCAGGGTGGGATCCATGCCGACAGCCTGAGCCGTGTTGTTCTGCATGCCGCAGAACAGGGCGTTGGAGGAGGTGTCAGAACCGGTCAGGAACACGCCGAGCCAGCCAAGCAGAGGTGCAAAGAAGGGATAGGCAACACCAGTCATGGTGAAGGCGATACCCATTGTGGCGCTCATGCCGGCGTAGTTCATGAGGTAGGCAAGACCAAGGATGAGGGCGATGGTGAGGATGGAGAAGCGGAGGACGTAGATCGTCTTGAAGAAGCAGCTGACGGCCTTGCCGAAGCTGTAGTTGCTCAGGAAAGGCACGGCGAGGAAGCCGCCGATAAGAATGGCGGTGCCGCCGGCGGAGAGCCAGTTCAGGGTGAACTTGGCGCCGTACACAGCGTTGTCAGCAATGGGGGCGGTCTTTATGACCAGACCGTCAAGACCGGGCCAGGAGAAGACGAGGACGGCGCCGGGGATGCCGTTGAGGATCTTCTTGAATTCGGGCAGGCCCCAGAAGAAGACCATGACAGCAAGGATGATGAAGGGGCTCCAGGCGCGGAGCACTGTACCAACGGAAAGGGATTCAGCGCTCACCTTGGCAGGAGTTTCACCCTCAAAGCGGAAGATGTGGCGGGGCTTCCAGACACGGAGCAGGATCACCAGGCCGATGATGGTGCACAGGGCAGACATGATATCAGGCAGCGTGGGACCATGGAAGGTGGAGAAAGCGAACTGGGATGTTGCGAAGCAGACACCGGCTACAATAATGGCGGGAAGAACTTCCAGAGTACGTTTGAAGCCGCACATGGTCACGCAGAGCCACAGAGGCACAAACACGGACAGCAGGGGAAGCTGATGGCCGACATAGGCAGCGATGTGCAGGTCGGAGATGCCGGAAACCTGGCCGGCGACGATGACCGGAACGCCGATGGCGCCGAAGGCCACAGGGGCGGTGTTGGCGATGAGGCAGAGACCGGCTGCGTACAGGGGCTTGAAGCCAAGGCCGGCCAGCATGGCGGCGGTGATGGCAACAGGCGTACCAAAGCCTGCGGTGCCTTCAAGGAAGGAACCGAAGGCGAAGGCGATGAAGATGGCCTGCAGCCTGCGGTCATCCGTCAGCTGGGCAATGGATACTTTGATGTACTCAAAATCACCGGACTCAACGGTCATGTTGTAGACCCAGACTGCGGTGATGACGATCCAGATGATCGGGAACAGGCCGAAGCAGACGCCGTAGACGAATGAGCTGGCAGCCAGGGAAACCGGCATGTGGAAGGCAAAAATAGCACAAAGCAGAGCCAGAATCACTGCCACGAATGCAGCATGATGTCCTTTAGCGTTGCGGAAGGCCAGCATGTAGAACAGAGCGAACAGAGGAATTGCTGCAACCAAAGCGGAGAGCAGCGTAGAACCTCCTACAGGGCTGTACAATTGGGACCAAGGTTCCATAAGTCACTCCTTGAACAGGTATAAGGATTTCGCCGAACCAGGCTGCCTGGTCTCTTTGAGGAAAGAGGATGCAGCCGGCCCAAAAAAAAGACTTAGGGGTCTTGTAACACATCCACATTCTTACGTCAAAAAAAAAATGTAAAAAAATCACCAATCTACGCTGAACGCCGATCAATCATAGGAAAATACTACACTATCTTCAAAGGTCTACAGCTCCATGCTGTACAGCAACCAGGGAAAACTTTTTTTGCTGGCGCCCTCTCAGCGCCCCTGCCCTCAGTGCAGATGCCCCCAGCTCTCCACATCCAGTCCCAAGGCAGAGGTTTTCCCCTGCACGCCCCCTTTTGCGGCGCCTTAGGAAGGGCTTGAGCACTTGACGGGTACTTGCAAGATACGTAGAAATTGGGTGCCTTTGTCCTGTTCCCTTTATAAGGATCAGGTGCAGGGCTTCGTCCGCGCCTTTTGCCGGACGGACACTAAAAAAAAGGGATTTTGATGTTACCTGACACAGACGGCGCCGCCGGTCCAAAGCCTCCTTCAGGACGCTGCGTTTTGCACACTGCCGCATCCAGGCGGACAGCCAGGCTCCCAGAGAGAAGCTTCTGCAGGAGGACCCGCCATGAGTGACCCTGCCGGCAAGCTGTCCCCTGACAAGCTGTCCTCTGCCGGACCTGTGAACTTTACCGTTGAAGCTGCCGAGGCTGGCCAGAAGCTCATGAATCTTCTGGAACGGCGCCTCAGCCTGCCCCAGCCCCTGCTGCACCGCTGGATACGCACAGGGCAGGTCCGCATCAACGGCAAGCGCTGCCAGCCCTTCCTGCGCATCAATGAAGGGGACGCAGTCCGCCTGCCTCCCTTTGCGGGAACGCTTTCCCAGCAGGCCAGGCAAGCCTCCAAGAACAGCCTGGAGCGCAGCCGCCTGCAAAGCCATGCTCCCCAGGGAAGCTCTGCTCGGCCTGAACGGCATGCCGCACCGCGCACGCCGCACGCAAAAGCCGGCAGGCTTGACGTCGTTGCCGAGGACGACGACTACTGCGCCGTCTTCAAGCCGGCAGGACTGCCAGTCCATCCCGGCACAGGGCACACGGATGCCGTAACGAGCCGCCTTGCTGCCATGGACGGCACAGGATCCTTTGCGCCCACGCCAGTGCACCGCCTGGACAGGGACACCACCGGCATCCTGCTTGTGGCAAAATCCTACACAGCCCTCAAGCTGGCCCATGACGCCATCAGGAACCGGCACAGCCTGCACAAGGAATACCTTGTCTGGGTGCACGGCATCTGGCATCCCAAGGAGCCCGTCGAGCTGCGCCACTTTCTGCGCAAGGACGCTGTCAAAGGCAGAGAGCGCATGCTGGCAGGCACAAAGCCCGGCCAGGGGCAGGAAGCCGTCCTTATAGCCAGGCTTGTCCGGCATGAAGGAAGCAGCAGCCTTCTGCAGGTGCGCATCCTGACAGGGCGCACCCATCAAATCCGCGTCCAGCTTGCCAGCGTCGGGCACCCCGTCCTTGGCGACGGCAAATACGGCCAGGACCAGGGAAGCGGGCAGACGCTGCACCTGCACTCCGCCCGCCTCATCCTGCCTGACGGCAGATGCTATGAAGCCCTGCCCCGCTGGAGCGGCAGGCTGGCTGTAAGCGCTTTGCCGCAGCCGCTGCCGGATCATGCACCCAGCCGGGATCACGAGCATCCCGCTCCTTGAAGGGAGCGTGAACATATTTACGAATCAAGAGCGACACGCCATGTCTACTAGTCTTCCCAACGTCGTCCTGGTCGGACGCCCCAACGTCGGCAAATCGACGCTGTTCAACAGGCTCATCCACTCCAACCGCGCCATCACCCATGACCGTCCGGGCGTCACCCGCGACCGTCTGGAGGGCATTGTCCGCCGCAAAAACAACATACTCTACGGCCTCATCGACACCGGCGGCGTCACCCTCGACGAAAAGGCCGCAGTCCAGGAAGGTCCCGACGGCATCAGGGGCTTTGAGGCAGAAATCCTGCAGCAGGTCCAGACCGCCATGGCGACTGCCAGCGTCATCGCCTTTGTGGTGGACGGCAAGGACGGCCTCCTTCCCACCGACACCTATCTGGCAAACCACCTCCGCCGCCTCAACGTCCCCGTCTTGTGCGTTGTCAACAAGGTAGACGGCGCAGAGCTGGCAGACAGGCTGTGCAGCGAGTTCCATGCCCTGGGCTTCCCCCTGCTCGACGTCTCTGCCGAACACGGACACCACTTAAACGAGCTGGCTGAAGAGTTGGCCGGCATGATTCCCAAGGAAAAGCTGGTGGACTCCTTTGAGGCGCCAGAGCTCAGGCTTGCCATGCTCGGCCGCCCCAACGTCGGCAAATCGTCGCTCATCAACGCCCTTTCCGGCGAAAAGCGCATGATCGTCTCCAATGTCGCCGGCACCACCCGCGACAGCGTGGACGTGCGCTTCACAGTAGACGGCTCAGACTACGTCTTTGTCGACACCGCAGGCGTCCGCCGCAAGACGCGCATTACGGACTCAGTTGAGAAGTATTCCGCCAACTCGGCCATCAAGTCCGCCGGCAAGGCCGACGTGACGCTGCTGACCCTGGATGCCATTGAAGGCGTGAGTTCCCAGGACAAGCGCCTGATGGACATGCTCAACACCCGCAAGATTCCCTTCATGATCCTGATCAACAAGTCGGATCTCTTAAAGAAGAGCGAGCTTGGCGAGGTCGTCAAGAGAGCCAAGGAAATCCTGGGCTTCTGCAATCATGTGCCGATCCTGACTGTCTCCGCCCTGAGCGGCCTGAACCTGGAGCGCATCCTGCCCATGGCCGCCAAGGTCCGCAAGGAATGCCTGGTGCGCATTCCCACCTCCCAGCTCAACAGGGCCATGCAGCAGGCGCTGGATGCGCATCAGCCGCCCCTTGTCAAAGGCGTGCGCCCCAAGTTCTTCTACCTGACCCAGGCAGAGTCCGAGCCGCCGACGTTTGTCTTCTTTGTCAGCGACTCCGAGAGGGTTTCTCCCACCTATGCCAGGTACCTTGAATCAAGCCTGAGGCGCATCTTCAAAATCCAGCACGCTCCCATGCGCGTCAAGCTGCGCTCAAGCCACACCAAGAAAAAGTAGTCCTTCCTTCACCTTAAAAAAGGCAGCACCCCCAGGCTTCCCAAAGTCCGGGGGTGTTTTTTTTGTCCATCAGCCTGCCGGCTTCCTCTTGGCACCCAACAAAAAAGCCCCGCCCGAAGGCGAGGCTTGCAAACATCAATACGCTGCTTTTACTTGGCCTGCTTCCCCGGCACGGAAACGGGGACTTCAGGCTGCTTGGATAAATCGGCAGGCTGGGCTGGCGCAGCGCCGGGCACAACACTTGGGCCGGTGAGAGGCGCACCTGTCCCTGAAGGCGGCGCAATCTGTTCAGGCGTCAGGCCGGAAGGCTGTGCGGGAACATCCTGCGCCGTGCCTGGTGCCGGCTGCTGCATCGTCTGCTGCAGCGTCTGCGGCGCCGGCTGGGGGGCGGCAGCACCCTGCTCAGTTCCCTGCACTGCGGGAACCGTCTTCCCGTCCTCTATCTTGACGGCAAATTCAGCGACGTCGTCGGTGATGTTGTAGAAGACGATCATAAAGGGCAGCTTGCCGCCTGCCGGAACCTTGATGTCGGACAGCGTCTGATCCTTCGGATCATTAAACGCCTTGTAGAGCTCTGCCCGCGTCATGCCGGCAAGCTGCTCTTCCGTCAGCTGCACGCCTGCCTTCTGCACCTGGACGTCCAGCTCCTTGTGATCCTGGTTCAGCAGGGCGGCATGCAGTTTGATGTCCCCCTGCTCTTCCTTGCTCTGATTGAGGACTTCGCCTTCTACCAGCAGCAGCGTGCCGGCATGGGTGTTCTCCACATAACGGTACCTGACGTTTCCAAGGAAGAGCTCCCGCTGCACTGCGCCGGCAGCTGCTTTGTCCTGGACATTGGCTGCAGCATCAGGCTTTGCAGGAGCCGC
>CAZWGJ010000024.1:0-5687 GCA_964633375.1 uncultured Desulfovibrio sp. | reverse complement strand
TGCAGGAGCCGCCGGTGCCGGAGCAGCAGCTTCCTTGGGTGCTGCCTCAGCCGCCTTTGCGGGAGCCTCAGCCTTCTGGGCCGGCTTGCCGGCTGCTGAACCAAGCCATGACTGCACCTGGGTGCGGACCTGCGGCACCGCAAACCAGGCGACGCCGGCCCCGATCACCAGAATCAGGAACAGCACCAGCAGTCCGTGCCCCTTCTTTTCCTTCACGCCCAGTTCGGGCAGGGGAACAGAATCCGACGGGCTGAAGGGCTTCTGATCCTCGGCAAAAGCGCCTGCGCCCAGTTCCTCTTCCGGCTCCTGCTGTGCCGGCTGGTCAGATGCGGCTTCAGCTGCCTGGGGTGCAGCATCCATGGGGGCTGCAGAAGCCAGCTTCGCTTCTTCCTCAGCCGGGCTGTCCGCAGCAGGCTTGGGGGCCTCAAAGACAAATTCCGTCTTGCAGACAGAGCATCTCAGCCTGACACCGGGCTTGACCCCGTCAGGAAGCAGAAACCGGCTCTGGCAGCCTGGACATGTTACTTCCATACTCATCTCCCAACTCTCTTCATTCAAATGAAGCCGAATTACGGTTCCCGGCAAACCTCTTTCAGGCAGTTCCACGGAACAGGACGCCTGCGGTATGGGCTATTCCTCCACCCAGTCGGCCACGCAGATGTCAGGCAGGGTGCGGTACTGGCCGGCAAAGTCCAGACCGAAGCCCACGATAAAGCCCTTGTCCATGGTAAAGCCCACATAGTCGGCGTGGACCTCGACCTCGCGGCGCTCGTACTTGTCCACCATGACGGCCAGGCGCACGCTCTTGGGATGGCGGTTGCGGACTTCCTCAAGCAGGAACTTCATGCTGTGCCCCGTGTCCACGACGTCTTCCACGATCAAAACGTGCTTGTCCGTGATGTCGGTGTTGAGGGTCCAGCTGAACTTGATCTCGCCGGAGGTCGTGCCGGCGCCGTAGCTGCTCATGGTCAGGAAGGCCAGCTGCAGATTCTTGTTCTTGATCTGGCGGACCAGGTCGGCAAAGAAGATGACCCCGCCCTTCAGCACGCAGATGGCAATAACCGGCTCGTCCTTGTAGACCTCCGTAATTTCAGCAGCCATTTCCTCTACGCGCTTGGCGATCATCTCCCTGGTAAAAAGCGGCGTCAGTTTCGTTATCTTTTTCATGCCAGATCTCCTTGTTCAGCCGAGCCCTGAGCAGACAGATCAAGGAGGACGGCATTTTCATCGCAATCCGGATACTTGGGGCAGTGCACGCAGTCCGCCCAGATTTTCTGCGGCAGGACTTCCTTCTCAACGGTGGCAAAGCCGATGTGGTTGAAGAACTCTTCCTTGTAGGTCAAAGCAAAGAGCTTGGAGACGCCAAGGACGCGGGAGTCGTCCTCGCAGGTCTCAACCAGCAGGCGCCCGAGGCCCTCGCCGCGCAGATCCTCCCTGACAACCAGGGAGCAGACCTCTGCCAGGTCGTCCCACACAGGGGCCAGGGCGCAGCAGCCGACGATTTCCTTTTGAGCGTTTTCGCAGACGAAGAAGTTTCGTACATGCCCGTAGAGATAGGCCAGCGCCCTTGGCAGGAGCATGCCTTTCAGCGCCTCCTGCATGAGCAGGCCGTGAATAGCCTTGACGTCGGCAACATTTGCCTTGCGGACAGAGTACGTTCCTTTCATCAGCCTTTATCCTTAAACCCCAGGTCCAGGGCAGGCGGCAGCCTGCCGGCCAAAAAGAAAAAGCGACCAGAAAAGGCAGAAGCCCCTGGTCACTTCCCTTTTCTGAGACAAATTTATTTCTGCAGCCCCGCTACCAGGTCTTCCAGCTCGTCTTCCTCTACCACGCCGACATAGGCGAAGGCCATCTTGCCCTTCTTGTCGTAGCCCACATTGTAGGGAATGGTGCTGACGCCGTACTTGGCGACGAGGTCCCTGCCGGCCATGTAGACGGGATAGCCTATCTTCTTGTCCTTCTTGAAGGAGGCAACCTTTTCCATGTCCTTCTTGTCGTCCACGCACAGGCCGATGAAGAGGACCTTCTTGCCGTACTTCTTCTCAAGCTGGGCCACCATGGGGAGCTCAATCCTGCAGGGAGGGCACCAGGTAGCAAAGAAGTTGATGAAGACGCCCCTGCCCTCCTTGGTGGTCTTCTGGACCAGTGCGTCCAGCTCCTTGACGGACATATCGCGAATCTGGGCGTCCTGGGCGTGGCTTGAGCCCGCGCAGACGCTGAGGACCATGACCAGCGCCATAAGGCAGGCCAGAGAACGTGCCATATGACGGGCTAGTAAACGTGCAACCATTGCTGCTCCCCTGGGAAAAAAGCGCCGCCGCCCATAACATATGGGGGGACGCTGTTGTTGTCGCAAGATGACTTTGCAGGCAAAAGAAGGCGTATCTGCCTTGTTTTGTTCCATGAAAAGTCTCTGCTTTGTAGCACAGGTCAAGTTGAAAGGCAAAGGAAAGCAAAGCGGCAGACGCCGTGCCCAAACCCAAGCTGGCACAAGCATCTGCCGCCAAAAAATCAGCCGTGCTGCCGGACTTTTATCAGGCCTGGCCCATCTTCAGCTCCTCGCAGAACCTCTGCGCCGCATGCACCGTGTCCACGGCATCGACGCAGTACGCATCAGCGCCTATGGACTTGGCAAAGGCTTCCGTCACGGCTGCGCCGCCCACCATGATGCGTATGGGAAGCTTCCTTTCATGCACCAGCTTGACGGTGTCCTCCATGCGCACCATGGTCGTCGTCATCAGGGCGGACAAGCCTATCAGGCTGGCGCCCTTTTCGACTGCCAGATCCACTATTTTCTCTGCCGGAACGTCCTTGCCCGCGTCAACGACGCTGAAGCCGTAGTTGGAGAGCATGAGCCCCACGATGTTCTTGCCGATGTCGTGCACGTCGCCCTCAACGGTAGCCAGAACGACAGCAGGACGCTTTTCTGCGGCGTCATGGCGCATGAAGGGCTTTAAGTAGGCAAAGCCCTTCTGCATCGTCTCTGCCGAGCGGATGAGCTGCGGCAGGAAATAGACCTTCTTTTCATAGCGGGCGCCGACCTCGGTTATGGCCGGGATGAGCTCCTCATTGACAATATGGAAGGGCTCAAGCCCCTCCTTGAGCCTGGCTTCAAGCAGCGGGACGATGTGGTCCCTGTCGCCTGTAAGTACGGCGTCGTAGGGCGTTTGCGCGGACGTCTTTTCCGCCTTTGCCGGACCTGCACCCCCTGCCTGTGAGGCGCCGTTCTTCCAGTCGGCAAAGCCGGCGATGAAGCCGGCGGCATTGTCGTCGTGCTGCAAGAGCAGGTCTGCCGTCGCTATGGCCTCGCGGATGCGGGTGCTCTGCGGATTGGCTATGCAGGAGCTTAGGCCGTGCCCTGCACCCATGGTGAGGAAGGCTGCGTTGACAAGCTCCCTTGCCGGCAGCCCGAAGGAGAGGTTGGAGAGGCCAAGCGTGGTTGCAAAGCCGTTTCCCCTGCACCAGGACAGAAGCTTCAGGCACTCGACTGCGGCCTCGCTCTTGGAGGAGACGGCCAGCGCCAGGATGTCCACCATCATCAGCCTCTTGGGAATGCCGAGGTCCTCGGCCTTCTTCAGCAGATCTTCCAGGATGGCTATGCGCTCGGAGGCCTTCACCGGCAGCTTGGCGTCGCGCATGGGCAGCAGGATGAAGGGGTTGCCAAACCTGCGGCAGGCGGAGCCCAGCACCTCCATGCGGTCGCCGTGCCCGTTGATGGAGTTGACCAGGGAGGAGGCGGGGCACCAGGGCAGCGCTGCCAAAATGGCAGCGTCATCCGATGAGTCGACCGACAAGGGGCACGTGCAGCCGGCAGTGAGCTCGGCGATGATTTTGGGCAGAAGCTCCACCTGGTTGACGCCGTGGGCGCCGACGTTGACGTCCAGCACCCTGGCGCCTCCTGCCAGCTGCTGGGCGGCAAAGTTCATGGCCTCGCTGAAGACGCCCTCCTGCAGCTCGGCAGTCAGGGCCTTCTTGCCTGTCGGGTTGATGCGCTCGCCTATCAAGGTGAAGGGCTCGTCCGGTCCTATGCGCACCAGTTCCTGGCGCGACGTCAAAACAATGCCGTCGTGCCTGATGCGGGCAACTTTGGCGGAAGGATCGCAAGATCGTCCCTCAAGGGCCTTTTTAAGCTCCCTGATGTGGTCAGGGGTCGTGCCGCAGCAGCCGCCAAGGCAGCCGGCGCCCAAATCGGCAAAGGAGGCCGTCACCTCGGCAAAATGCTCAGGCGAAAGCGGGAACACCGTCCTGCCGTCCTTAAGCTCCGGCATGCCGGCATTGGGCTCGGCAAAAACCGGAACTGAGGAGACAGCCAGCAGCCTGCGCACGATGTCCTTCATGCGCTCAGGGCCTACGGAGCAGTTGGTGCCTATGGCTGCTGCGCCTAAATTCTGCATGGTCTCGGCGAAAATTTCAGGGCTTGATCCGGTCAGGCTGGCTTCGCCCTCAAAGGTCATGGAGGCCAGGATGGGAAGATCGCAGACCTCCCTGCAGGCTGCGGCAGCAAGCCTTGTCTCGGCAAGGTCAAACTGCGTCTCAAGCAGGATCAGGTCGCAGCCGCCCGCTGCCAGGCCGCGCATCTGCTCCTTGTACCCCTCAATGAGCTCCTCAGGCGTCAGGTCGCCCAAAGGCCTTGCAAAGTGGCCGGACGGACCAACGTCGCCTGCGACAAGAATGCGGCGTCCTGCCGATGCATCCCGGGCAGCTTTTCCAGCAGTCTCAGCCAGGCTTTTGCAGGTCTCAAAAACGGACAGGCTCTTGTCCAGCTTGAAGGGGCTGGCGCCAAAGGTGCAGGTGGTTATGATGTCGGCGCCGCTCTCGATGTAGGCCTTGTGGATGTCGTAGAGAATGTCCTTGCGCTCCATGCAGAAGGCTTCGGGCGACACGCCTGCCGGCATGCCCCTTGCCTGCAGCATGGTCCCCATGCCGCCGTCAAAAAGCTTCGGTTTTGGACCAGAAAAGAAATCCTCTAAACGCATCCCGGACATGGCCAGCTCCTCTTGTAGAAAATTGACTATATCAAGATATATTGATATTAAGATAGTTCAAATAAACGCAAATACAAGGTGTTGTCAAGCACTGGGCGACGTCTAATCGCACAAAAATCACGCAATTTCCGCCGCTGCCCAGGCGCAGCAACCGGACGATTTGCTGGACTGCGCCAAAGACGACACCCCAGGCAGCACACCGGACGATGCCTTAAACGATGCCTCAGACGAACCGAAAGGCGACGCCTAAAACGGACCCTTTCTGCCGGGCAGAAGACGCACGTCAGCGAATACGACAAGGCGCACGACAACGAACACGACAAAAAGCGGCAGGGCGCAAGGCAGCAAAAACGCCCCAGTCTTTTGCTCCGATGAAGGAGACGATGCAGAAGACGATATCCCAAACGATGTGCAGGACGATGCCGTATGCGACGCCTAAAACGGACCCTTTCTGCAGGGCAGAAGACGCACGTCAGCGAAAACGACAGGACGCACGACAACGAACACGACAAGAAAGCGGCAGGGCGCAAGGCAGCAAAAACGCCCCTGTCTTTTGCTCCGGCAAAGGAGACGATGCAGAAGACGATATCCCAAACGATGTGCAGGACGATGCTGCATGCAACGCCTAAAACGGACCCTTTCTGCCTGGCAGAAGACGCACGTCAGCGAATACGACAAGGCGCACGACAACGAACACGACAA
>CAZWGJ010000023.1:0-18925 GCA_964633375.1 uncultured Desulfovibrio sp. | reverse complement strand
CTACAGCCTGGTGACCCAGCAGCCTCTGGGCGGCAAGGCCCAGTTCGGCGGCCAGAGGCTTGGTGAAATGGAAGTCTGGGGTCTCGAGGCCTACGGCGCCTCCTATCTCCTGCAGGAATTCCTCACCATCAAGTCCGATGACGTAACCGGCCGCGTGAAGATGTACGAGAAGATCGTCAAGGGAGACAACTTCCTTGAAGCCGGCCTTCCTGAGTCGTTCAACGTTCTGGTCAAGGAACTTATGTCCTTAGGCCTCAATGTGACGCTCCACCAGGAAGAAGGCAAAAAACGTCCGAGCCCCTTAGGTAGCAGCATTGTGCCCTTCAACGAGCGCTGATGACAGGAAGGCGGACAGGAAGCCTTAAGGCTCCCTGCCCGCCCCCTGCCTGATTTGTCTGGTACGCATACAGCTTGAGCCTAGGGAAGGATTCATGCCTTCCCAGGCTAAGGATATATATACTATGAGCATGGACAATCTCTATTCCAACCGTGGCACTTCGGGGAACCTCGCCAACGTCCGCAACCTGAAGGCCATACAGATTTCCATAGCGTCCCCGGAAGTCATCCGCGAATGGTCCTTCGGCGAAGTCAAAAAGCCTGAGACCATCAACTACCGCACCTTCAAGCCCGAGCGCGACGGCCTCTTCTGCGCCCGCATCTTCGGCCCCACCAAGGACTATGAGTGCAACTGCGGCAAGTACAAGCGCATGAAGCACCGCGGCATTGTCTGTGAAAAGTGCGGTGTTGAAGTCATCGCCTCCAAGGTGCGCCGCGAGCGCATGGGGCACATTGAGCTGGCGGCTCCTGTCGCCCACATCTGGTTTTTGAAGACGCTGCCCTCCAAGATCGGCACGCTGCTCGACATGTCCATGAACGATCTGGAGAAGGTCCTCTACTTCGACAGCTTCATCGTTCTTGACCCCGGCCAGACCTCCTTAAGCAAGAAGCAGGTCATCTCCGAGGAGCAGTACCAGCAGATCAAGGACCACTACGGCAGCGAGGACTGCATCAGCGTCGGCATGGGCGCCGAGGCCATCCGCACCCTGCTGGAGGAAATCGGCCAGGACCTGCCCGGGCTTCGCGAGGAGCTGCACAAAGAGGGCGACGAGACCAAGAGCCAGACCAAGAAGAAGAAGATCACCAAGCGCCTCAAGATTGTTGAGTCCTTCATCGAGTCCGGCAACAAGCCCGAATGGATGATCCTGGAAGTCATTCCGGTCATTCCGCCGGAGCTGCGCCCCCTGGTCCCCCTGGACGGCGGCCGCTTTGCCACCTCCGACCTCAACGACCTCTACCGCCGCGTCATCAACCGCAACAACCGTCTGAAGAGGCTGATGGAGCTGGGCGCCCCCGAGATCATCATCCGCAACGAAAAGCGCATGCTGCAGGAAGCCGTTGACGCCCTCTTCGACAACGGCCGCCGCGGCCGCGCCATCACCGGCACCAACGGCCGCAACTTGAAGTCCCTGTCCGACATGATCAAAGGCAAGCAGGGCCGCTTCCGCCAGAACCTGCTGGGCAAGCGCGTGGACTACTCCGGCCGTTCCGTCATCTGCGTCGGCCCCTACCTGAAGCTGCACCAGTGCGGCCTTCCCAAGAAGATGGCCCTGGAGCTCTTCAAGCCCTTCATCTACTCCGAACTGGAAAAGAGAGGGCTGGCCACCACCATCAAGAGCGCCAAGAAGATGGTGGAGCGCGAAGAAAAGGAAGTCTGGGATATTCTCGCCGAAGTTGTCAGGGAATACCCTGTCATGCTCAACCGTGCACCTACCCTGCACAGGCTCGGCATCCAGTCCTTTGAGCCGCAGCTGGTTGAAGGCAAGGCCATCCGCCTGCACCCGCTCGTCTGCACAGCCTTCAACGCCGACTTCGACGGCGACCAGATGGCCGTGCACATTCCGCTCTCCGTGGAGGCGCAGATTGAATGCCGCGTGCTCATGATGAGCACCAACAACATTCTCTCCCCCGCAAACGGCGGCCCCATCATCGTTCCTTCCCAGGATATGGTCTTAGGCCTCTACTACATGACCAGCGCCAAGCGCTTTGAGCCCGGCGAAGGCATGATGTTCTGCGAGCCCTGGGAAGCCATCCAGGCCTACACCTACGGTGCAGTCACCCTGCAGAGCTGCGTCAAGGTCCGCATGCCCGACGGCAAGGTCTACGACACGACCCCCGGCCGCGTCATCGTGGGCGACGTGCTGCCCAAGGGCCTGAGCTTTGAGCATGTCAACAAGGTGCTCACCAAGAAGAACATCGCCGCCCTGGTCGATGTGACCTACAAGACCTGCGGCATCAAGGCGACGGTCATCCTCTGCGACCGCATCAAGAATCTGGGCTATGAGTACGCCACCCAGTCCGGCATCTCCATCGGCCTGAAGGACATGCTTGTTCCCACCAAGAAGCAGGCCATCCTGGCAGACAGCCAGAAGCAGGTCGATGCCATTGAGGAGCAGTACAACACCGGCGTCATCACCAAGACTGAAAAGTACAACAAGGTGGTTGACGTCTGGTCCAGGGCTTCCGAACAGATTTCCAACGAAATCAAGACGGAAATCAGCCATGAGAAGCGCACCAACCCCGAGACCGGCGAGACCATCGACGATGTGAGCTTCAACTCCATCTACATGATGTCCAACTCCGGCGCCCGAGGCAACCAGGAGCAGATGCGCCAGCTCGCCGGCATGCGCGGCCTGATGGCCAAGCCCAACGGCGAAATCATCGAAACGCCTATTACGGCATCCTTCCGCGAAGGCCTTTCGGTCCTGCAGTACTTCACCTCCACCCACGGCGCCCGCAAGGGTCTGGCAGACACCGCCCTGAAGACGGCAAACTCCGGCTACCTCACCAGACGTCTGGTCGATGTCGTCCAGGACGTCGTCGTCTCCGAGCACGACTGCAACACGGTTGACGGCATTGAGCTCACCGAAGTGGCAGAAGGCGGCGAGAACCGTCCGCCTCTGGTCAAGCGCGCCCTGGGCCGCGTGCTGCTGCTGCCCGTCATGGATCCCGACGACATCGACAAGGTGCTCCTCCCTGCCAACACGCTCATCGGCGAGGCTGAGGCCAAGCTCCTCAAGGACAAGGACGTCACCAGCATCACGGTCCGCTCGCCCCTCACCTGCGCTGCCAAGCACGGCGTCTGCGCCCTCTGCTACGGCCGCGACCTTGCCCGCGGGCATCTGGTGAACATCGGCGAAGCCGTCGGCATCATCGCAGCCCAGTCCATCGGCGAGCCCGGCACCCAGCTGACCATGCGCACCTTCCACATCGGCGGCACGGCATCCAGCACGGTTGAGCGAAGCAAGGCCGACGCCATGAACAGCGGCCGCATCCAGTTCAAGCACATGCGCACCGTCCGCAATGCGGAAGGTCAGCTGGTGGTTCTGGACAAGAGCGGCCAGTTCGTGCTGATTGACGCCCAGGGACGTGAAATCCAGAAGGAAAATGTTCCTTCCGGCGCCTGCATCATGGTCAACGACGGAGCCGAAGTTGCCAAGGGCGACGTCCTGGCGACATGGGATCCCACCTACGACTCCTTCATCTCCGAGGAAGAGGGCGCAATCCGCTTTGTTGACCTTGTTCCCGGCAAGACCGTGCAGGAAAACGTGGACGAGAACAACAACGTCACCCTGACGGTGAAGGAGTTCAAGACCACGAACTTCAAGCCCGCCATCGCCATCATCGATCCCGAAACAGGCGAGGTGAAGACGCAGACGCACGGCACTGCCACGTCGGAAGCCGTCTACGCCCTGCCTGTTGGTGCAGTCGTCATGGTCAAGGACGGAGACACGGTCACCCAGGGCCAGACAATCGCCCGCCGTCCCCGCGAAACCTCCAAGACCAAGGATATCGTCGGCGGTCTTCCGCGCGTTGCCGAACTCTTTGAAGTCCGCAAGCCCAAGGACATGGCCGTTGTTTCCGAAATCACCGGCACAGTCACCCACTGCGGTGAAAGCAAGGGCAAGCGCAGATTGGTGGTCAAGCCCGAGTTTGGCGAGGAGAGGGAATACCTCGTGCCGCGCGGCAAGCACATCACCGCCCTTGACGGCGACTTTGTCGAGGCAGGCGAGCCGCTGACGGAAGGCAGCCCCGAGCTGCACGACATCCTGCGCACCAAGGGCGAAAAGTACCTGGCAAGCTACCTGGTCAACGAAATCCAGAACGTCTACCGCCGTCAGGGCGTGGGCATCGACGACAAGCATTTCGAGACCATCGTCCGCCAGATGCTGCGCAAGGTGTGCGTGCTCGACTCCGGCGGCACCAGCCTGCTGGAAGGCGAGCAGGTGGACAAGGCAGACTTCCATGCCGCCAACCAGAAGGCCATTGCCGAGGGCCGCAAGCCCGCTACGGCAGAGCCCATGGTTCTTGGCATCACCCAGGCCTCTCTGACCACCTCTTCCTTCATTTCGGCAGCTTCCTTCCAGGAAACCACCAAGGTCCTCACCGAAGCTTCCCTCAAGGGCAAGATCGACTACCTTGCCGGCCTGAAGGAAAACGTCATTGTGGGCCGCCTCATTCCTGCCGGCACAGGCCTGCGCCAGTACATCGACAGCGACATCTCCGTGCCCGAGCAGAAGGAGCGTCCTGACAAGTTCCTTGAGGAGCTGCGCGAGGAGCCCCTCTACAACAACTAGCAATGCCTGCCCTCCCCTTTAAGGGAACAGGCTGAAAGTACTTCCCGCCCCCTTTGCGCCTTGTGCGCAGAGGGGGCTTTTTTTGGGGATCCTGCCGGAAAATTTTTGATTTGTGCTTTACTTCCCAGCATTCCGCTTTGTATACTGCACTGTTATAGAGAGATGGATCGCTTCCGGCATGATGCGAACGTGCCGGGGGCAGCGGTATATCCTCTCGTTTTTCTGTAGGTCTGTCTCCACGCAGCAACCTCCAACACTCAGCAGTCACGAGCATTTCCACGCTGGTTTTTCCCGAATGCGAGCGGGCATCTCCAACACGGGAAGTCTTATGGCTTTTTTCTTTTAAGGTGAGTTATGTTTGAGTTCGACAGAATACAGCGTCTTCCTCCCTATGCCTTTGCCGTTGTCGGCGACATCAAAAAGAAGCTCCGTCACGAGAACATAGATATTGTTGACCTGTCCATGGGCAACCCGGATCTGCCTACGCCCAAGTTTATCGTCGATAAGCTGTGCGAGGCATCCCGCAAGCCGGTCAACCATCGCTACTCCGTCTCCCGCGGCATCCCCAACCTGCGCAAGGCCATATGCGATCTCTACGCAAGGCGCTACAACATTGAGCTTGACCCCGAGACCGAGGCCATAGCCACCATCGGCTCCAAGGAGGGCTTCGCCCACCTGTGCCTGGCCATGCTCAACCCCGGCGACGTCGTCTTTGCACCTGACCCGACCTACCCCATCCATGTCTATGCACCCGTCATTGCCGGTGCAGACGTCAGGCGCATACCGGTCTCAGAGGACAGGGACTTCTTTGAGGACCTGCTCTTTGCCACCAAGCAGACCTGGCCCAAGCCCAAGCTGCTGGTCATAAGCTATCCCCAGAACCCCACTACGGCCACGGTTGACTTGAGCTTCTTTGAGCGCATCGTTGAGTTCGCCAAGGAGCACAAGATCTGGGTCATCCATGACCTGGCCTACTCCGATCTCTGCTATGACGGCTATGAAGCCCCCAGCTTCCTGCAGGCCAAGGGCGCCAAGGACGTGGGCGTCGAGTTCTACTCCATGACCAAGGGCTACTCCATGGCCGGCTGGCGCATGGGCTTCTGCCTTGGCAACCCGACCCTCGTGCACGCCCTGGCACGCATCAAGAGCTACCTGGACTACGGCATCTTCCAGCCCATCCAGATCGCCGCCACCGTGGGCCTCAACGCCCCGCGCGATGCCGTGCTCAAAATCTGCGACGAGTACCGCAAGCGCCGCGATGCCCTCTGCTCAGGGTTAAACCGCATCGGCTGGCAGATCACCCCGCCCAAGGCCACCATGTTCTGCTGGGGCAAGATCCCCGAGCCCTTCAGGGAAATGGGCTCCATGGAGTTCTCCAAGCTGCTTCTGCAGGAAGGACACGTCGCAGTGCAGCCGGGCATAGGCTTTGGCCAGATGGGCGATGAGTACGTCCGCTTTGCCCTCATTGAAAACAACAAGCGCATCCGCCAGGCCGTCCAGGGCATCAAGTCCGTCCTGAAGGGCGCTGGCAGGAAATAGGTTTTAACCATTTTTTGGTATGGTTTAAGAGGCACGCTGCATCAGGCAGAGTGCCTCTTTTTTAGGCACTGGCCGGTCCTTTTGTGAAAAAAGAGACAGGGCACGGTTTGCAACAGGAAGAATGCTTGTGCAAATCATATTGCCTTAAAGAAAGTGCTCCTGCCCTGGTCTACCTTTTTGTCAATATATACAGCATCTTAAGAGGATGCAGCCGCTTTGTGCCATAGTGCGCATGACGGGCTTCTATCATTGCCTTTTTCAGAAAATCGTATATGATCAAGCCAGTATGATAATTTTTCCAGTTTACTGATCGGGTTTCAGCCGGCGGCTCCTTCGTATGGCCTGTCGTGCCTGAAGACAATGACCTTGGCTGGAAACTCTTTTGTCCTGGGAGACGGCAGAAGGACACTGCCTGCGTCGGACCGGAGTCCACGTGGTTTCACTGGGCGCGCAGCGCCTGTTAATACGGAGTACATGCATGATAACAATCTTTTACCTGCTGGGGTATCTTGCCCTCCTCGGTTTCATTGTCACGTCCTTCCTGAAGATTCGGGCCTACATGAGCAAAACACCGAGCCACATCCGCTGGGAACTGTACCCCATTCCGCATGAAGGCAAGCGCGCCGCCTACGGCGGCAGCTACATGGAAGAGGTCAACTGGTGGGAGCACAAGCATGAGCCCAATCACATGGGCGACCTCATCTATCTTCTGAGGGAAGTGTTCTTCCTGGAAGCCACCTTCCATCACAACCGTCCCCTGTGGTACCGCACCTACCCCTTCCATGTCGGCCTCTATCTGCTCATGGGCGGCGCCATCATCCTGATCATCACCGCAGTGCTGCGCATGTTCGGCCTCTCCGCTGACGGCTGCATCATCGGCTTCTTCTACTGGTTCATCCAGATCATGTCCTTTGTCGGCTGCATCTGCCTGCTCTACGGCGGCATCGGCCTCATGGTCCGCCGTCTGACCGATGAAGGCCTGCGCATGTTCTCTACCTTTGAGCACTTCTTCTCCATCGGTCTGTTCAGCATGTTCGGCCTGATCGGCCTCATCACCTGGCTCACCAACGAAAGCTTTGCCAGATGCGCCGGCGACTTCGTCTACAACGCCCTGACCCTCAACTTTGTCGGCGTAGGCAGCGGCGGCTTCATCGTGCACATGTGCCTGGGCTTCATCCTCATGCTCCTCATCCCCGTGTCTTTCATGAGCCACATCCTGCTCAAGTACTTCCTCTACCACGACATCCGCTGGGAAGACGTTGCCACCTGTACAAGCACCAAGCGCCAGGCTGCCATCAACGACCTGCTGCAGTACAAGTGCACCTGGGCTGCCCCCCACATCAACCCCAATGGTGAAGACAAGACATGGGTGCAGATTGCCACATCCGGCTACCCCGCCCAGGAAGAGAAGTAGGACACGCAACGAGCGAGGTTAAACATACATGAAAACAATCAAGAAGCTTACGGATATTTCCACAGTCGAGGGCCAGCTCATTGAATATGACAACAATGACCTGCCCAAGCTCCCCCTCGATGTCGAGCCGCTTCCCTACGCCGAACCCACAGAAAAGCAGAGAGCCGAAACCTGCTGCGACCTTCTGGACGGCGTTTCCATGCTGAACATCCCCCGTCCCAAGAATCCCATTGAAGAGCAGGAGCTGGTGGACAAGTTCCTGTCCGGCATGAAGAAGCTGTTCGACAAGAACAACAACTGGACCTTCGTCAACATGCTGGAAGCCAGCATGGACTGCTGTGCCCAGTGCAACTCCTGTTCCAATGCCTGCCATCTCTACGAGATGAGCGGCAAGAACCCCATGTACCGCCCGAACTTCCGTTCGGAGATACTGCGCCGCATCTACCATCAGTACATCAAAAAGGAACCCTTTGCTAAGCTCCGCTACGGCGACATGCCCCTGAACTGGAAGACCGTCGTCCGTTTAGGCGAGCTGGCCTACCGCTGCAACCTCTGCCGCCGCTGCGCCCAGGTCTGCCCCATCGGCGTTGACAACGGCCTCATCGCCCGCGAGCTGCGCAAGGTCTTCAGCCAGGAGCTGGGCTTCGCGCCCAAGGAGCTGCATGAAAAGGGCACAGAGCTCCAGCAGCAGCGCGGCTCCTCCACCGGCATGACTCCCGAAATCGTCAAGGACAACGTTGAGTTCATCGACGAGGACTACACCGAAATCACCGGCGTGGGCATCGAGACGCCCTTTGACAAGAAGGGTGCTGACATCCTGCTCATCCACAATGCCGGCGAAGTCATGGCCTGGCCTGAAAACATCGCCAGCTTCTCCCTCATCTTCAACAAGGCAGGATTAAGCTGGACGCTCTCCAGCAAGATGTGCGGCTACGACGGCGTGAACTACGGCGTCTTCTACGATGATGCCCAGACCGCCCGCGTCGCACTCCAGCACTTCAAGGCCGCCAAGGAACTGGGCGTCAAGAAGATTGTCATCGGCGAATGCGGACATGCCTCCAAGGCCCTGAACGTCATCGCCGACCGCGTCATTCCCTACGAGATGCAGGTTCCCCGTGAAATCTGCTACGTGACACTGAACAACATCATCAAGGAAGGCCGCCTGAAGCTCGATCCTTCCCGCAACAACTTCCCTGTCACACTGCATGACCCCTGCAACATCGTCCGCCTCATGGGCATTGTTGAGCCCCAGCGCGAAATTCTGCGCGCCATTGCTCCCCAGTTCCGTGAAATGCCCTGCCACGGCGTCAACAACTACTGCTGCGGCGGCGGCTCCGGCTTTGCCATCATCTCCCGCAACAACGCCGACGTGTGGCGCAACAACATCGCCTCCCGCAAAAAGTTCTGGCAGATCAGCGAAGCCTTCAAGGACTGCCTCGGACCTGAGACCAAGAAGTACATCTGTGCTCCCTGCTCCAACTGCAAGGGCGCAATCCGCGACATCCTGGAAATGCACGACCTCTACAGCAAGAACAGCTTCGCCTACGGCGGCCTGGTTGAACTGATTGTCAACGCCATGGTTGACGTCAAGCCCGGCTTCATCAAGTGGGGCGAGGAAGAATAGTCTTCCGGGTTTCCTTACAACAGTACTCCTGCCCCTTTCCCTTTATGGGAAAGGGGCTTTTCTTGTCTTATGCGCTCTCTCTGAAGAGCCAGGCAGCCTAAGGGCTTCCTGGTTCTTGTCAGTCTCTTCTTTATTGCTTAGAGTCTGCCTTCTTCCTGCTTTTATGCAGTCCTTTTCTTAGTACGGGTACCCCTTATGCAAGAACCGTTCTGGCTTCCTATATGGCAGGCCATAGCATCTATTCTCTCCATCGCAACTGAAAGCGCCCTTGTCCTTCCTGTCATGCTCTTTGTCTGCCTTTTCCTTGGACGCAGAAGGCAGCGCGTCGCCATGGCACAGGCAGGCATGCTTCTGCATATTATTGCCCTGGTGACAGCCTGCTTCGGCCTGTGCGCCGTCCTGGGGGAAGGCCTGGTCTCCCTTGTCGCCATCCCCGCTGCCATGCCGGACCTTGTCCCGGCGCCCTTTGATCCCTTGTCCGAGACCTGGCTTGCCACCACAACCGGCTTTGCCGCCTGGTTTGTCGGCCTCATGCTGCTTGCCGCCAGCTGGCGTGCAGCACGCCCTGTCTACAGGACATGCTTTGTGGAGATGGATGAGGCAACGGCCTCTTCCATGACGACCTGCGGCACCATTGCCGCCTTTGTTGCCGCTGCCGCCTTCTTCCTCTTTGCAGGCTCCCTTGTCCTGCGCAACTGGCCCTTTTTGGGACTTCCTGCGCAGATGACGCAGGAGAATGTCCTGACAGTCCTTGTGAAGCACGTCTGGAAGACTGCCTGCGCCGCCTTTATGCCGGCTGGCGGGCTTGCCGTGCTGACCTTCTTTCTGCAGCTTGAGCCGGTCGCAAAATCGGTCAAAACGCTCGACAGGAAAAAGCGGGCTGAGGCTGTCATACCCGGCACGGCAGAGGACATCATCCCCTTCTCAGACGTCCAGAAGACCACCTTGCGCATGTGCACAGCCTTTGCCATCGCAGGCGCCGTCTTCCAGTTCCTTGACGCAAGCTTTACCGCCTTCAATCCGCTTGCCTCTTCTATGGGCAGCAGCCTGCGCGCCCTAAGCATGCGCTTTGGCCCCTTTGTGTGCACCTCCGTCAGCATAGTCTGCTGGGGCATACTCTTTGCCAGGCCAAGAAGGCACCACTTCCTGCTGGCGCTCCTGCCAGTGCTTCTGCTTTTCTTAAGAGCCGCAGCCAGGTTTTAAACGCTGCGCACTTCAAGACTGCGCCATTAACGATACAGAAAACGACAGTCTCCCCTGAAACGATGCCATCATGGGCTCATTCAGGGGAGACTTTTTGCAAATAGGGCTGCCCTGCCTTACGGCCTGCCGGGGAAGCTTTCCACATACTTGATGGTGATGTCCGGGAAGCTGTCTACAAACTGCACGGTGAAGTCAGGGAAGCTTGTCACCATCTGCCACTGGCCGCACTTGTTGGGGAAGCTTGACACCTGCTGGACCTTAAGGTCGGGGAAGGCGTTTTTGACCTGCACCTTGAGGTCTGCGCCATGCTGCACCACCTTGACCTTGCCGTTCAGCTTGATGCCCTTGTAGCGGCACTGGCCGTCAACCTTGGATGCCGCCTGCGCCGGCAGGGCTGCAGCTGCCAGGGAAAGAAGCATTGCAGAGAAGATGAACTTGATTCGTGAGAGGTTCATTGTTGCCCCCATAGTCTTCTGAATGTGTCATAAGGCTGCCATCTGACTGTCATGGTCTTGGGTTCATGCCAGTGCAGCCGTTTCAGTAGTAGTATTGGGGCAAATCACAAGACAGTGCAAGCCTTTTCTTGGAGCCTGGGGTGGCAGGCGCTGCTGCCCGCATAAAAAGCAAAGGGACGATCAGATGACCGTCCCCCTATTCTTTCAGCTAAAGCCGATGTCCTTCCGTTACTTTTTGCCGTGCCAGCCGAGGAAGATGCGGTAGGCCTCGTTGTTCGTCTCATCGACATAAGGGTAGCCCATCTCGCTGACCCTTGCCAAAAAGTCGTTGAAGAGCGCTTCCTTGTCCTCGGGAACGTCAATGCCCACAAGCACCCTGCCAAAGTCTGCGCCATGGTAGCGGTACTGGAAGAGGGTGATGTTGAAGTTCATCTGCATGGCATCCATGAAGTTCAGAAGAGCTCCGGGATGCTCGGGGAAGACAAAGCGGTAGAGCTTCTCATGCTTGAGCCAGGGGGCATTGCCGCCCACAAGGTGTCGGATGTGCAGCTTGGCAAGCTCATTGTTGCTCATGTCGGTGACGCCGAAGCCTTGCTTGCGCATGTCCTCCATGATGCTCTCCTTCTCTGCGGGACTTGCAAGGGAGAGGCCCAGGAAGACGTGGCCCTGTTCGGGGTCGGAGAAACGGGTGCAGACCTCGGTGATGTTGCGTTTGCCGATGCACTGGATGAGCGTTCTGAAGGAGCCGATCTGCTCCGGCACGTCCACGGCAAAGAAGGCTTCCTTGTGGCTGCCGACAGCAGCGCGGTCAGCCACGTCGCCCAGGCGGTCAAAGTTCATGTTGGCGCCGCTGACGATGCAGGCCAGATGCCTGCCGTGCAGGTCATGCTGCCTGGCATAGGCCTTCAAGCCTGCCAGGGACAGGGCGCCGGCAGGCTCAGCCACCACGCGGGTGTCCTCAAAGATGTCCTTGATGGCGCTGCATATGGCGTCCGTGTCCACCAGGATGATGTCGTCCAGGCAGTCGCGGCAGAGCTCAAAGGTCGTCTGCCCGACCAGCTTCACTGCAACGCCGTCTGCAAAGAGGCCGACCTCGCGCATTTCAACGGGGCGTCCTGCGGCAATGGAGCGGCGCATGTCGTCAGAGTCTACGGGCTCGACGCCGATGACCTTGATGTCGGGGCGCAGCGCCTTGATGTAGACGCCCACGCCGGCTGCCAGGCCGCCGCCGCCAATGGGCACAAAGACGGCATCCAAAGGTCCAGGGTTCTGCCTCAGCATCTCCATGGCTATGGTGCCCTGCCCAGCGATGACGTCCTCGTCGTCGAAGGGAGGAATGAAGACGCAGCCGGTCTTCTCAATGAGTTCCTTTGTCTTGGCTGCACAGTCGCTGAAGGACTCGCCGTAGAGGACGACCTTGCCGCCCAGGCGCTCAACTGCACGGACTTTAATGGCAGGGCTTGTCTCAGGCATGACGATCGTCGCCTCGCAGCCCAGGTGGCGGGCAGACAAAGCCACGCCCTGGGCATGGTTGCCGGCAGATGCGGCAATAACGCCCCTGTCCAGCTCTTCCCTTGTCAGCTGGGCCATCTTGTTGTAGGCGCCGCGGATCTTGAAGGAAAAGACAGGCTGGGTATCCTCGCGCTTGAGCAGGACGGTATTGTCCAGGCTCCGGGATAAGTTCTCCGCCTTTTCAAGGGGAGTCTGGACAGCTACGTCGTAGACGCGGCTGAGCAGAACTTTTTTGAGATAATCGTTTAAGGCCATGGCAGGCACTACTCCTGTGCAACACAAACAAAGAAAACAGCCCGCTGCAGGTACAGAGCCGTGAAAGACGGTTCTGCCGGACTGCAAAAGCAGAGCGCAGCAAGCTGAAAAAATCTTCATAGCGCCTAACAGCATAAAGCACAAGACGGTTTCCAACGTCAGCTGCACGCCGCTTCCTGTTTGCCATGCAGGGCAAGGCAGAGTACAAAGAGCACTTAACGTTAAGCAGTATCACATCTTGACCCGGGAGAGTTTGCGTCATGCCTCTGTGTGTTGACTTGCACACCCACACCACCTCATCGGACGGAACGGACAGCCCCTCAGCCCTTGTGGAGAAAGCCTTCAAGGCGGGCCTCAAGGCAGTTGCCATAACAGACCACGACACACTGCACGGCCTGTCAGAGGGGCAGAAGGCAGCCGGCCGCTTCAGCGGCTTTGACTTTGTCAGGGGCGTCGAGATTTCAACCGGCTCCGAGGAAGGCGAGATGCACATCGTGGGGCTCTGGGTTCCCGAGGATGCAGAGCCGCTGGAGACGGCGCTTGCGAAGATGCGCGCCAAGCGCACCACCCGCAACGAGCGCATAGTCGACCTGCTCCGCTCCCAGGGAATCAGCATCACCATGGACGATGTCATGAAGGCTGCCGGCGGCGAGTCCGTCGGGCGCCCCCACATCGCCATGGCGCTCAAGGCCCTGGGCTATGTCTCCACCATCAACAAGGCCTTTGACCTCTATCTTGGCCCCACAGGCTCTGCCTACATCCGCAAGGAAGTCATGCGCCCGGAGGAGGCTGTCTCTTTGATGGCAAAAGTGGGCTGCTCCCCCATCATAGCCCACCCCATGCTCAAGCCCTACCCGCCGGGATGGGTGGAGGAATTCGTCAAGCGCCTCCTTCCCTACGGACTGTGCGGCATCGAAGCCTGGCACAGCGAGCACACCGACGAGGACACGCAGTGCATCCTGGCCATAGCCAGGCGCTACCATCTGTGCGTCTCTGGCGGCAGCGACTACCACGGCGAAAACAAGCCGCGCATAGCCTTGGGCACAGGCTACGGCAGCCTTTGCGTAAGGTATGAGGCGTATGAGCTTCTCTTGAAGTGGCGCAGGGAGCACCACCTGCCCTGCTGACCATTCCTCTCCGCTAAGTTTTTTCAGGGGGCTGCAAAAAAAAGCGTCCCAAGAAGAAAGGCACCGGCTGCTTCCAGCTGGTGCCTTTCTTCTTAATACTGATTTAAAGCCTGGCCTATCTGCCCTGCCCGCAGCACTTCTTGTACTTCTTTCCGCTGCCGCAGGGGCAGAGGTCGTTGCGTCCTATCTGCTCCTGTTTGCGCACGGGCTTCTGCTCTGCAGTCTCCTCAGAGCCTCCGGACATGACGGCTGAGTCCAGGTTGTCCTTGTGCTTCAGCTCGCCTAAGAGCGCCTGGTTTGCCTCAGGTGCAGGACGTTCGGCGGAAGCTTCCTGGTCTGCAGCAGCCTGCTGGCCGGCGTCGCTCCTGCCTGCCTGCACGGCAATGTGGCAGAGGTCGCGCAGGGTGTTCTGGCGGATGGTGTCCAGCAGCTGCTCAAACATGTGGAAGCCCTCGCGCTTGTATTCAAGCTTGGGATCCTTCTGTCCGTAGCCTCTCAGGCCGATGCCGTCGCGCAGGGCGTCCATGCTGCGCAGATGCTCCTTCCAGCTCCTGTCGAGCGTTTCCAGGAAGATGTAGCGGATGATGTCGTTGGCGGTCTTTTCGGCTGCCTGGCGGAGCTGCTTCTGCACCTCTGCCTCAGCCATGGGCTCTGCCAGGGGCTCAAGCCTGTTTGCCTCATAGGCTGCCAGGGCTGATGCCTTGAGGTCCCGCACGACCATCAGGAAGTATTCCTTGGCCTCCTCCTCAGTGGGAAGCGGGGCGTCGGCTGCAAGGTAGCGGTCCGCATTGAAGTAGAGGTCAAGCTGGGAGCGCACCCTCTTGCGTGCCTCCTCCAGGCCCTCGCCGCCTTCCGCTTCGTTCAGCTCGCTGTAGATGCCGGCAAGCAGGTCGTCCCTGAACTCCTTCAGGATTTCCAGCAGTCCCTCCTCATTGCTCAGCATGGCGTCGCGGCGCAGTGTGTAGATGACCTCGCGCTGCTGGTTCATGACGTTGTCGTAGTCAAGCAGGGTCTTGCGGATCTCAAAGTGGTGGGCTTCGACCTTCTTCTGTGCGTTTTCCACTGCCCTTGAAACCATGCGGTTCTCAATGGCCTCGCCGTCCTTGAGGCCCAGCTTGCTCATCAGCCCCTGGATGCGTTCGGAGCCGAAGATGCGCATGAGCGTGTCTTCTAAGGACAGGTAGAACCTGGAAGAGCCGGGATCGCCCTGACGTCCGGAACGGCCGCGCAGCTGGTTGTCAATGCGGCGGGACTCGTGGCGCTCAGTGCCCAGGATGTGCAGGCCGCCCAGCTCGACGACGCCCTCGCCCAGGACAATATCCGTGCCGCGGCCTGCCATGTTGGTGGCAATGGTCACGTGCTTTGCCTGGCCTGCCTGGGCAACGATTTCTGCTTCCTTGGCGTGGTGCTTGGCATTGAGCACGCTGTGGGGGATGCCGGCCGCCTTGAGGCGCCTGGAAAGCATTTCCGACGTCTCAATGGAGATGGTGCCGACCAGGACCGGCTGCCCCTTTTGGTAGAGCGCCTTGATCTCCTCCACGATGGCGGCAAACTTTTCTTCCTTTGTCTGGAAGATCAGGTCCGGATAGTCTATGCGCTGCATAGGCTTGTTGGTGGGGATGGTCATAACCTCAAGGTTGTAGATTTCATGGAATTCCACAGCCTCGGTGTCTGCCGTGCCGGTCATGCCGGCAAGCTTGTCGTACAGCCTGAAGTAGTTCTGGAAGGTGATGGAGGCCAGTGTCTGGTTTTCCGCCTGGACCTGGACGTGCTCCTTGGCTTCCAGTGCCTGGTGCAGGCCGTCTGAGTAGCGGCGGCCCGGCATGGTGCGGCCGGTGAACTCGTCGACGATGACGACCTCGCCGTTCTGCACGATGTAGTCGACGTCCTTCTTGAAGGCCAGATGCGCCTTCAAAGACTGCATGATGTGGTGCTGGGCAACCATGTTCTGCGGATCAAAGAGGTTGTCCAGGCCTGTCAGCTCCTCGCAGCGGGTGACGCCCTGCTCGGTGAGCATGGCGGTCTTCGCCTTTTCATCGAGGGTGTAGTCGTCGGGGCCAAGCTGGCAGACCACGGCGTCCATGGTCTGGTAGAGGTTGACGTCCTCGTCGGATGCACCGGAAATGATGAGGGGCGTCCTGGCCTCGTCAATCAGGATGGAGTCCACTTCATCGACGATGGCAAAGTTGTGCCCGCGCTGCACTAAGTCCGTTGCGTAGAACTTCATGTTGTCGCGCAGGTAGTCGAAGCCGAACTCGTTGTTGGTGCCGTAGGTGATGTCTGCGGCATAGGCCTGCTGGCGCTGCTGGTCGTTCAGCTCATGCAGGATGATGCCTGTGGAAAGGCCTAAGAAGCTGTAGAGCCTGCCCATCCACTGGGCGTCGCGCTGCGCCAGGTAGTCGTTCACGGTCACAACGTGGACGCCCTTGCCTGAGAGGGCGTTCAGGCAGACAGCCAGGGTAGCTACCAGCGTCTTGCCTTCGCCTGTCTTCATCTCGGCAATGCGCCCCTTGTGCAGGACGATGCCGCCTATCAGCTGCACGTCGTAATGGCGCATGCCAAGGACGCGCTTGGACGCCTCCCTGACCAGGGCGAAGACCTCAGGCAGAAGGTTGTCCAGGGTCTTTTCGCCCTCCTGGACCTGCTGCCTGTATTCAGCCATGCGTACCGGAAAATCCGCATCCTGGAGCTGCTCCATGTCTGGCTCCAAGGCGTTGATCTTCTGGACCAGGGGACGCAGTTTTTTTAGATATCTATCGTTTTTGCTGCCAAATATTTTCGAGAAAAAGGACATGAAGTCTCCCTGTTCGGAATGCGGCACGATACACAGTATTAAGACAAGGAGGTTCAAACAAAGAACGTGTATCGTGCCGGCAATGCGTATGCGCTGGTAAAGCGCTTTATCTTAAGTAAGACAGCACAGGGAACTTGGCAAGAAGTCAGATGCAGGGAAGAACCAATTTCAGCACTTCCCTTCTGTCTCAAGCTGGTCTCCCATAAGGCTTCCTTCAGCCCGTTCAAATAGCACCTTTTACCAGGGGACGCAAAAAGGCAGGAGCACAGATCTCCCCTCAGCAAGGCGACACGCCGGCAGTTCTGCGCCGCTATGCAGCACGTGCCTCACATTTGTCCTGAAGCAGCTGCAGCAGAAGAAAAAGCATGACCGGCAGCAGCAGGATGACGGCATACCCATATCTTGGCCAGAACACCGGAGAAGCAAGCAACAATGTCGCATCCAGAGCAAGGGCAGGCAATAAAGCTGCAAGAGTCGGCCAATGTCTCTTTTTAAGAGCTATTGCGGCGGTCAGCAATATTAACCAAAAAATTGTTCCTAAAGAAAATGAAGCATCTAACTCCGAAAAGAGCAAACGAGTGTCTATGAATCTGTTATCTAGCAGGTTCCTCTGCCATATACCGTGACCACGCTTTTCAAGGATCTTAAGTGATTTTAGATTGCCCATAGGTATATTCGTATCTAAAAAGGTATAATGAGTTGGTGACCAGTAACCAACTGTCTGCAATTGCCAACTTTCAAAAGCTAATCTAGGATTTTTAACAATCATTGAAAAATAATTGCGGAAAAATTCATCCTTATGTTTTCCGAGATAATCAGCATTAAATCTGCTTCCATCATTATCCTTAAACCATTTTATTTTGTCAAATGTGCATGGTGCATATGCCTTCTGATACTTTTCAAGAGGAAAAAGATTGTTCATAAGCGCTCTGTTTTCTTCATTTGTAGCGCCATTGTAGCAGATGATACGAGACATTTGATTAAGAGGAATACCTACTGTCTCAGCAAATGATTGAGTCCAGCGCAATTTAGCAAAGACAGGCCCCTGTATAACAATTGATACGGCAGAAATAATCAGCGCTGCAGAGGCAAGAGAAACGTATACTCTTTTTTCAAGATATCCACTCTGAAAAAAAGCCAATATGGCAATTCCTATACTGGTAAACAGAAGAAGCCAGGCTCCATTATTGCGGACAAAACAAAGTAGAGCAAAAATAAATATAAATAAAAATATTTTTCTTCGTTGCAATACAGTTTTACAAAGGAAAATATCATAGAGATTCAAGACTAGAAATAAAACAATTGCAGAAAATAGAGGGTCCTTCCACATGGTAATGTTATTCTGAGCAAAGAAAGGCGTCAGTGCAAACCATGCTATGGTTAAAAGACAGAAGGCAGGATGCATGCCATGTCTGTACATCCAGCGTGCTGAATACGAGAGGGAAAACGCCATCAAAATCATCTGGCTGACTGTGTACAGAAGACAGCCGACGTTGACGCTGTGCAGTTTCATGCCAATGGCAAGCCACAGCTTAATCCACATAGTGTAGAGCACAGGATGATGATTATTGATAGGCGACTTTTCCAGAGCCTGCAGGACAGACTCTATTGAATCCCAGAAAATAAAGCCAGGGTACCACGTCAGAAGCCAAGGACTCCAGCATAGTACCATGATACCCACATACACCCATAAGGGGTACTGCATGAGCTGATTACAAATGGATGCAGGTGCTGCTATTTGCTGCTCTTGCTGCCCTTCTTTAATTACCCTTGCTGAGACGCCGCTCAGTTTTTGTAATCCCTGAGCCAGCGTTTGTTCTATTACCTGTTCCAGCACGCCAAAAGCGATTAAGTCAAAAAAAGAATAGGGTGTAATGTAATTTTGTGTGGCTGGAGCATGAAATCCGCCGCTTAAAACAACATGATATGCTAGTATAAATGAAATTGATAAAAAAATACTGAATACCCTGAGGAAACAAGGTACATGAAGTCTGTTTTTAAATAGGTAAAATATTCCTAATCCCAAGATAAAACTAAAACAGCCATGCAGCGGCATGCGCAAATACGTCCAGACAACATGTCCGGCAAGCACGGAAAGAAAAAATTGCAAAACAAGGCAAAGACCATGGTGTTCTTTTAGGCGGCACAGCATAGGTTTTCTCTCTTAAGTTTAAAACAGTTCAAATGACATCTGCATGCCGATACAAGACAGCACTTCTTGCTCAGCACAAATGAGATGAACTCTTCTATTGTCTTCTTTGCGTCAGGACGCTGAGCATCATCTCAAACTGCTTTCTGGCTGTTCTCGCCTGTCCGTCGAGGATGAGCCCGCAGAAAAACGACAGCAGGGCAACGACGAACAAAATCG
>CAZWGJ010000022.1:4930-18998 GCA_964633375.1 uncultured Desulfovibrio sp. | reverse complement strand
TTGTCGATGTAATAGTGGTTTTCCTCTCGCAAAGTCCGAAAAGACTGGACGCCGATGTGAATACGGATTTCCTGCATAGTTGAAACCTCCCTGTTTTGTTTCGGGTTTTGTGTTGTGCTGTGGCGGCTCAGCCGCCAGGCAGGCATTTCTGAGGCTGGCAGGCTACTTCTTGTCCCTGCCTTCAGCCTCATCATCTGTATACGAAAATTCTGTATTGGACAAGGAAGCATCGTCTTCCTCATCGTCTTCGCCGTCGTTTTCTGCATCGTCTTCGGCATCGCTTCTTTCTGCCAGGCCATACGTTTCAGCATAAGGCCACAGGCTGGGGAGAACCTCTTCAGCATCCGTTTTAAGGGAATTGTCCTCCAGGACGCCGTTGAGAAGGGCGTGCTGCCGGTCTGGCCGCCTGTCCTCGTCCAGGATGCCTGACAAAAGCTGCGGGTCTGAATAGAGCTGCGCCTCGGATAAAAGCCTTTCCTCTATCTGGCCGAGCAAAGCCTCCAGCCCGGTTCCCTGGACAGCGGAAACCGGTATGGCGTTGGGGAAGTTCTGCAGAAGGTCTTCCTTTGCCGCTTCCGGCACCTTGTCCCATTTGTTGAGGACAAGCAGGCAGGGTATGACCTCAAGCCCCAGCTGGATGAGGATGTCCTGAACGGAGTCAATCTGCTGGAACAGGTCCTGATGGGATGCGTCGGCGACATGGACCAGCAGGTCGGCGCTCTCAAGCTCCTCCAGCGTCGCCCTGAAGGCTTCCATCAGTTCGTCCGGCAGGTTGCGGATGAAGCCTACCGTGTCTGCTATGACTATCTCTTTCTGCTCAGGGAAGCGCAGCCTGCGCGTGGTGGTGTCCAGGGTGGCAAAGAGCTTGTTTTCGGTCAGGACGTGGGAGCGGGTGAGGGTGTTGAGCAGCGTGGACTTGCCGGCATTGGTGTAGCCTACCAGGGCTGCCAGGGGGATGCCTCCCTTGGCCCTAGAGCGCCGTACAAAGGCGCGCTGTCTGCGCAGGTTTTCAAGTTCGCCCTTGAGGCGCCCCATGCGCTCCCTGGTGCGCCTCTTGTCTATCTCAAGCTTGGTCTCGCCAAGGCCGCGTCCGCCTATGCCGCCCATCAGCCTGTCCATGGTGCGGTTTTTGCCGGTCAGCCTGGGCAGTGCGTACTTGAGCCTTGCCAGCTCCACCTGCAGCTTGCCTGCCTTGGTGACGGCATGCTGGGCAAAGATGTCCAGGATGAGCTGGGTCCTGTCCAGGACCTTGCGCTCGGTGATGTCGGCCAGGTTGTGCAGCTGGGCGGGCGCAAGCTCGCCGTCAAAGATGAGTATGGTCGCCCTGCAGGAGAGCGCCAGCACCTCAAGCTCAGCCATTTTGCCCTTGCCAAGGCTGTAGTTGCCTCTGCGCACCCTCTGCACCATGCGTCCTGCGACGGTCAGCCCGCAGGTCTTGGCAAGCTCTGCCAGCTCGTCCAGGTTGCTTTCCTGGATGTGCCTGGAAAGAGGGGAGAAGGAGATCAACAGGCAGCGCTTCTCCTCATTGAGCTGGCCTTTGTCGCTGTCCTTGGTATCCTTGGCAAGCTCTTCCTCCAGGGCCAGGGCTGTGGCTGCAAGCTCGCACTGCGGCTGGTCCCAGGGGCGCATGTCCTCGACAAGGTAGGGCTTTCCGGCTGTAGGCGGCAGAAGGTGCGCCGTCTGCCACTGCATAGGCATTCCGTCTGCGGAGACGGTGATGACGTTGATGCTGTCCAGCCTCAGGAAGAGCAGGTCCATGAGGTCTTCCTGGTTGAGGCCTTCCTTGTTTAAGTGGGTGTGCAGGAGGCGCACGCCGCGCAGGCGGGTGGTTGCCGTGCGGGCCCTCTCAAGCTCGGGGATGAAGAGGCCGTCCTGCCTGCCGACCAGGATCAGCTGGACGCGCCCCTTGCGGTCGATGAGCAGCCCTATCTGCCTTTCTAAAGAGCGAGCAAGAAGAGCAAGTTCCCTTGCCTGATCAAGCCTGTACACTTCATCAGGGGGGAACTTGCGCTTGCCAAGTCGTTCCAGGGATTTGATCTGGGCCGGACGCAGTCCCTGGAGATTGCCGTCGAGAAGGGAAATGGTGTGCCTCCCCTAGGGACGGATGTAGGAAGTAATCAGTGCGTCGTAGCGGGAGGTGGCATCAAAGGCGCGGGATGCCATGCGCTGGCGGAAGAGCAGGCTCACGCACATGTTGTTGGCCTTGAGCTCCTCGATGGCCGCCTCGTACCATTCAGTGCCCGGCAGGACCAGGATGGAATGGAAGTTTTTTGCTGCGGCACGGATCATGCAGGGGCCGCCGATGTCGATTTCCTCCACGGCCTGCTCAAGGGAGAGCTGGCGGGAGACGGCGCCGGCAAAGTTGTAGAGGTTGACGACCACCAGATCAAAGGGGCGGATGCTGCGTTCTTCCAGCACCTTCATGTGTTCCGGATTGTCCTTGTTTGCCAGGATGCCGGCATGGATGTGCGGATGCAGCGTCTTGACCCTGCCGTTGAGGATTTCGGGAAAGCCTGTGACTGAGCTGACAGACTTAACTGGCAGCCCGGCACTTTCTATGGCTTTCATTGTGCCGCCGGTGGAGACGAGCTCCACCCCGTGTTCCACCAGGAAGGTGGCAAGGGGGATGAGGTTGTTTTTGTCGGTTACGCTGAGAATAGCGCGCTTGATGGGCAAGAGATCCATGGAGTTCTCCTACGTTTTCTTGACCGCGTCTCTTTTGGGATCTGCGGCTTGCATGGCAGCGGCTGCACGGACAGGCACATGCCTTTGCCGGCCGGGCTTCAAGGAGCCCTGCCTGCCCTGAGCCTTGTCCAGGACCTTGCTTAGCTTGTGCAGCAGGGCATGTCTGGACATTCTAGGCACCCACTATCTCACAGATGGCGGGGAAAGGCAAAAGCGGAGCGGACGTCAGCCCGCCGGCATCACCTGAGAGGCAGGGGGAAGGAGTGGAAACATCTTGGTATTGTTGAAGAACAGCCGGCGTCATTCTATGCCTGATGGAGGCTGTGCCGGCGCATTGCAGGGGGAGCAAGTGCATGGTAAGAGGCTGGGATAAATAGTTGCCAGTCTTGACTTTTTCCCTTTGATTAGGCAAAGGGTCCATGCTGAAATGTCTTGGCGTGCCCTTTTCTCAGCATGCAGTGCAGTGCATCGTACAAAGCATTGTGCAGTGTGCAGGGGGGAGCGGGCAGCTCTGTTTTTTTTGCCGGACGAGCAGGCCTTGGGCTTCTGCCTTGAGGCGCATGCTGCCTGGCAGCAGGGAATTTAGGATACGGGGGGAGTACAGGAATTGAGCACAATGAGCAGCGGCCTGCATTCTTGGCATGTTGACGATTCCGTGGACTTGTATGGTCTGCATTCGTGGGGGGCAGGGTACTTCGATGCCAATGAGAACGGCGAAGTCGTCATCTGCCCCTATGGTCCCGAGGGGCCGAGAGTGGCTATCCCCGAAATCATCGAGGGGATTAAGGCAAGAGGCTACAACATGCCCTGCCTGCTGCGCTGTGAAAACATCCTGGACTCACAAATAGCCAGCCTGCATGAATCCTTCAGCAAGGCAATCAAGTCGCTTGGCTACAAGGGGAACTACCGCGGCGTCTTCCCCATCAAGGTCAACCAGCAGTCGCAGGTCATAGAGGAGATAGCGGACTTTGGCGCCCGCTACCACCACGGTCTGGAAGTCGGCTCCAAGGGCGAGCTCATTGCCGCCGTGTCCTATCTTAATGACAGGGAAGCCTGCATTATCTGCAACGGCTACAAGGACGGCGAGTTCATCGACATCGCCCTGCAGGCGCAGCGGGTGGGTCTCAATGTCATCTTTGTCATAGAGATGCCGGCAGAGCTGGAAACCCTGATTGAACGCTCCCGCCTCCTTGGCATCCGCCCCAAGCTTGGCGTCAGGTGCAAGCTTTCCATGCGCGCCAGCGGGCACTGGGCTGAGTCCGGCGGCGAGAGATCAGTCTTTGGGCTCTCTCCTGCCGAGATCGTCGACATCATCGACAGGCTCAAGGAAGAGGACATGCTGGACTGCATGCGCCTCCTCCACTACCACTTGGGATCCCAGATTTCCAACATCCGCGACATCCGCCTGGGAGCTATGGAAGGCGCCCGCTTCTATGCGGGCCTTGTCGAGGAAGGCTGCCCCATGGGCTATCTGGACCTTGGCGGCGGACTTGCCGTCGACTACGACGGCTCGCACACAAACTACTTTTCCTCGCGCAACTACAACATGGACGAATACGCCATGGACATTGTCGAGGCCATTATGTCCACGCTTGATGAGAGCAACATCAAGCATCCGCACATTGTGACGGAATCGGGCCGTGCGACGGTTGCCTACTACTCCATCCTGCTCTTCAACATCCTGGACGTGAGCAAGATCGAGCCCATGCAGCTGCCGGAGACGCTGGAAGAAGGAACGCCCGAGCCGGTCAAGAACCTGCGCGAGGTCCTGGCCTCCATTGCACCCAGGACATTGCAGGAGTGCTACAACGACGCCATCTACTACCGCGATGAAATGCGCCAGCTCTTTGCGACAGGCGCCGTCAACCTGCGCCAGCGCTGTCTCTCCGAGCGCTTCTTCTGGACCATCCTGCTGCGCATCGCCGAGGAAAAGGAGCATCTCAAGACCATTCCCCGCGACCTGCACGACATCGACACCAATACCGCAGACATCTACTACGGCAACTTCAGCATCTTCCAGTCCCTCCCCGACTCCTGGGCCATTGACCAGCTCTTCCCCATCATGCCGGTCCACAGGCTGCAGGAGCGCCCGACCCGCAAGGGCATCATCTCCGACATCACCTGCGACTCGGACGGCCAGATCAACCATTTCATCGACCAGACCGGCAACAAGAGGACGCTGGAGCTGCACCCCTTCAGGCAGGGCGAGGAATACTACCTGGGCGTCTTTTTGGTCGGCGCCTATCAGGAGACTCTTGGCGACCTGCACAACCTTCTTGGCGACAACAACGTGGTTTCCATCCGCATAGAGGAAGACGGCTCCTATGAGTTTGTGCGCGAGCAGGAAGGCGACACTGTTGCCGACGTCTTGTCCTATGTGGAGTACGAGCCCAAGCGCGTGATGGAGTCTTTGCGCAGCATGGCCGAGCGCGCAGTCAGGGAAGGGCGCATTACGCCCAGCCAGCGCTTTGCCTTCCTGCAGACCTTTGAGGACGGGCTGAGGGGCTACACCTACTTTGAACGGTAGGATTTGCCGCTGAAGCCAGTTTAAGAAAACAGCAAAAAGGGCGCAGCCTTGTCCCCAGGTTTGGGATGCAAGGCTGCGCCCTCTCTCTTTTAAAAATGGACGCTTGTCTTAGATTTTGCCGGCCTGCTGGTCTGAGGGCTGGGCAGGTTCTTTTTCCTGGCCGGGGAAGACAGGCTCCGGCATGGCCTCAGGCTTCTGGGGCATGCCCTTCTTGTCGGTGGCAAAGAGGGCTGCCGTGTTTTCCTCAGGCGCCTTGCCGACCACGACCCAGTTTTCACCCTTCTTGCGCAGGGCTATCCAGCTGGTGATGTTGGGCTTGGTGGTGATGGTGGCTATGGCTGCATCCTCGCCAAGCTCCTTGATTTTGGCATTCTTTAAGCCGGAGGGCTCCCAGGGGCAGTCGGCGGTGGTGCTGCGCGTGCATATCGCCATCATTTCGCCGTTGGCGACCGTGCGGGTGAAGGTGGTCTTGGTCTGCTCCTTCAGCTGGGTTGCGCTGAGCAGAAGATCGTTCAGCTCATTGTCTATCCCCAAGAGGTTGCTGAATTTGTCGGCAAGCTTCAGAAGATCGTTGTCTTTGCGCAGGTTGGCAAGCTCATGGTAGGCATAGGCATCCAGGTCAATCTGGGCAAGGAACAGGCTGCTGTCTTTCTTTTCAAGGGCTTGAGCCAGACGATCGCAGGTAGCTTTTGCTCCTTTTGACTCACAGCCGGCAAGGGGCAGAGCCAGGCACAGTGCAAGGGCCAGTGCGGCACACTTTCTGAGGGAAAAATAGTTAGTCACAATAGTACCTCGTTACAATCCACTCATCCCCATTCCGCCTGCCTTGAGGGCAGCGGCAGCAGGTGCAGAAGTGGCGGACAATAGTAGAAGTCTGACTATCATAACGCCCTGCCGCTTTCAATTTGTTTTCTCTATGGCAAAAAGGCTGGCCAGGGCAGAAAAAGCCGCTTAAACGGCGGGCTTATGCGGCAGGAAGCCTGCCAGGCAGGGCCGCTTTTTACACTTCTTCCTCAAGCACAATCATCTCGGCCTTGCCGTTGGTTGCCTGCGCCAGATCGAAGCGGAACTGCTCTGCTGAAGAAGAGGGCAGGGACATGGTCAGGACGATGCTTGCGCCGTACTCCTCATTAGTTATGACGGCGCTGTACTGGGCTGCAAGGCGCCGCACCCTGTCGTTGTCAGAATAGGCAAGGTCTATGGCAATGAGGCTCTGCTTGGTCCGCAGCATGGTGGGCAGCGTTTCCAGGCAGGAGGCGACGCAGTCCTGGTAGGCACGGACAAGCCCGCCTGTGCCAAGCTTTATTCCGCCAAACCACCTGGTCACAACGCAGCAGATGCAGCCGACGTCAGAGTGCAGCAGCATGCCCAGCATGGGCCTGCCGGCAGTGCCGTGGGGCTCGCCGTCGTCGTTGGCGCCGATCTGCGCCGTGCTGCCGGGGGGCCCTGCGTTGAAGGCCCAGCAGTTGTGGGTGGCGTCGGCATGGCGGGTGCGCATCACGTCTATGGCTTCCCTTGCCATGGCAGGGGAGTCTGCCCTGGTGATGTGCGTCAAGAAGCGGCTTCTGCGTATGACAAGCTCGCTTTCATGCCATTCGCCTGCGGCAAGATTGGGTATGAGATAGCTTTGTCCTGACATATGGGCGTTTGGTGGATGCTTTGGGACTTCCCAAAGGCCAATTTTGCAAAAAAAAACGAAAAAGACTTTACAAGAGGCGGTTTAAGCCTTAAATAGGAATCGTTCCTAATAAGGAAATAAGGTCTTTCAAAACAGAGAACATCTGCCTTATGGCAGAAGGAGTAGAAAATGAGCAAGACTCTTGACAACCTCATGGCTGCCTTTGCCGGCGAATCCCAGGCAAACCGCAAGTACCTCGCCTATGCCGCCGTTGCCGACAAGGAAGGCAAGGCGCAGATCGCCAGGCTCTTCCGTGCAGCCGCTGCCGCTGAGACCATCCATGCCCATGCCCATCTGCGCAATGCAGGCAAGATAGGCGACACCGACGCCAACCTGAAGGACGCCCTTGCCGGCGAGGCCTTTGAGTACACCAAGATGTACCCTGAGATGATCAAGGAAGCCCAGGAAGAGGGCAACACCAAGGTGGCCAGGTACTTTGACTTTGCCAACAAGGTGGAAGAGGTGCATGCCGCCCTTTACAAGAAAGCCATTGAGGGTGCCAGCACTTTTTCCGGCAGCTACTACATCTGCCCTGTCTGCGGCTACACCCATGAAGGTCCTTTTGAGGGCGCCTGCCCCGTCTGCGGCGCCAAGGGGTCTACCTTTGTCAAGGTAGACTAAGACCTTTGGAAACGCCCTGCCGCATGCCTCACTGATAGAAGCCTGATTCGCAACTTTTTCTTGTTCGGGCAAGGTCAAAAGAAAGTGTGGGATATCGGGAAGTTGGAGAGGCATGCACGGGGTAAAACAGCAAACAAAAAGCTTGCCAATCCCCCCGTATCGGGCGATAAGCAATGGCTGCGCCGTCCCCTTCTCTGCAGAGCAACAGGAGAGGGGGACTGCGTGTGTACTGATCGGGAGGAGTGGTTCATGCGTCGTCTTATTACATGCTATGTCCTGGCTGTGCTTCTGCTGGCCGGCTGCGGGTGCAGCATGCCACAGCCGGCCTCGGCAGCAACGAGCCTGGCTGATTCAAAGGATACACCCAAAAACGTTCCGGATGCCAAGGCTGCGGACAAGGACAAAAAGGACGAAAAGTCCAAGCTTCAGCTGGGCAAGTTTGAATCCCTGCGCCGCTTCGGACAGGTCCTGGACATCGTTGAAAGAACGTATGTGAAGGATCTGGGGCAGTCTGAACTGGTAGACGGCGCCATCAAGGGCATGCTGCAGTCCCTTGATCCCCATTCCGCCTTTCTTACTGCCGACGAATACAAGGAAATGCAGGAGCAGACCTCCGGCGAGTTTTTTGGCATCGGCGTGGAAATCACCCAGGAAAACGGCCAGATAGTGGTCATGTCTCCTATTGAAGACACTCCTGCCTTCAAGGCGGGCATGAAGACGGGCGATGTGATTCTGACCATTGACGGCCAGAGCACCATGGAAATGACCCTGCAGGATGTGGTGTCCCGCATCCGCGGCCCCAAGGGCACCAAGGTCGAGCTCTCCATCCTGCATCCAAAATCCGCTGATCCGGTGACGATTGACCTTGAGCGCGATGCCATTCCCATCATCAGCGTCAAGAGCAAGAAGCTGGAAGACGGCTACTACTGGATCCGCATCACCCGCTTCTCCGAGCGCACCACAGAGGAACTGCTTGAAGCCGTCAAGAAGGCAGAGGCCGAATGCGGCAAGGACGGCATCAAGGGCATAGTCCTTGATCTGCGCAACAACCCCGGCGGCCTTCTCAACCAGGCCGTGTCAGTCTCCGACGTCTTCTTGAAGGAAGGCACCATCGTCAGCATCCGCGGCCGCAACGGCGCCAACGGACAGACCTATGCTGCCACAGACAAGCCTGACGAGGATGTGCGCGCCCCCATGGTCGTGCTGATCAACGCAGGCTCCGCCTCTGCCTCAGAGATTGTTTCCGGCGCCATGAAGGACCACCATCGCGCCCTGATCTGCGGCGAGAGGTCCTTTGGCAAGGGCTCCGTGCAGAACGTTATTCCCCTGGCCGACGGCTCCGGCATCAAGCTGACTGTGGCGCTCTACTACACGCCCAACGATATTTCCATCCAGGCAGAGGGCATCAAGCCCGACGTCGAAATTCCTTTTGTCGAGACCACCAAGCAGGAGCGTGAGCGCCTGATGCTGCGTGAGGCCGACCTCAACCGCCATCTGGAAAACGGCGGCTCCGGCAAGGCCAAGGACAAAAAGGACAGCGTCGTGAAGGCTCCCGACGTCAAGGACCTGGGTGCTGAGGCAAAGCCTGCTGACGGCAGCGCTGAGAAGGTAGCTGCAGACAAGGACGCTGCAGCCGACAAGGCTGCCAGCAGCGGCGAAGCCAAGAAGGTGCGCGAGCAGCTGTCCAAGGACAACCAGCTGCGCATGGCTCTGCAGCTGGTCAAGGGACTGCCCAGCATGCAGAAGCTGAAGAATTAACAAAAGCCATGGCTGCTCCCCTCGTGCCGGAGCATGCCAACTGATATTGCACGAGAGGGTCATGGTGCTTTGGAAGGTCATACGATCGGACACTGCATCATGGCTCTTTTTGCCTGTAGTCGATAAGGAAGACGACAGGCAAAAAGGAGATAAGGAAATGGAGAAGAAAACAGCTGTTGGCTGCATTGGCTGCGGAAATATGGGCGGTGCCATTCTGGCAGGCCTTGCCGGCAAGGGGCAGTATGCGCTCTATGGCAGCAACAGGACCATGTCGCGTCTGGAGCCTTTGACCAAGCTTGGCGTAACAGCCTGCAAGGATGCGGACGATTTGGCCAGCAGGTGCGAGTACATCATCCTCGCCGTGAAGCCGTACCAGATAAAGGACGTCGTCAAATCGATTGACAAAGACCTTTTGAAGGACAAGGTGCTTGTCTCCCTTGCAGCCGGCGTCAGCATGGACACCGTGTCGCGCGCCTGCAAGAAGGCCTGCCCTGTGGCAAGGTGCATGCCCAACACCCCTGCCATGGTTGGGGAGGGCGTCTTTTCCCTCTGCTTTGAGGACAAGGTTTCTGACAGGCAGAAGGAAGAGATCGTGAAGATCTTCTCTGACTTAGGGATGGCGCTGCCCATGCCCGAGGAGAAGTTCACTGCCTTTTCTGCGCTCATCGGCGCAGGTCCTGCGTATGTCTTTGAGCTGATGCAGGGCTTGGTTATGGCCGGCGTTACGCTTGGCTTCAGCCATGCTGACTCCAGGAGCATGGTGGAAGCTTTGTTCTTAGGCTGCGCCAAGATGGCCCGGATGAACAAGGGCACGCATCTTACGGCGCTCAGGGACAATGTCTGTTCGCCTGCCGGCCTGACCATAGCAGGCGTCAACCGCATGAGCAGCGACGGTCTTGCCGGCAAGCTGGGCGATGCCGTCATGGCAGCCATGCAGCGCGGACGGGAGATGGAAGGCTAAAGCCAGTCTTTTTTAGATTTGCGCAAAAGCAGAGGAGACTTGGGGGCAAAACCCTGAGCCTCCTCTTTTTTTTTGTGTGATATGAAGGTCCCTAAGCTGCGTCCTAGCCGTTGTCCTGCATGGTGTAGCGCATGGACGGCCCCCTCCCGTGCCGGACAGCCAGCCCGGCACGCAGAAGCTCCTGCAGATCATACTGGGCAGTCCTCATGGAGACGGAGGCCAGATCCTGATAGTCCTGGCGGGAAAACGTGCCAAGCTCCCGCAGTTTGGGAAGAAGGCGCTCAAGCCTGTCGGATACGCCGGACGATGCTTTCTGCCTGGAATTTTTGGCTGGCTCCTGACCGCCCGCTGCCTGCGCAGGGGAAGAAACGTCAGGTGCAGCATCGTTTGCAGCTGCGTCCTGGCTGCCGTAATCAGGCTGCTGGAAGGAGGCCCCTTCCTCAGCCGCTGCAGCAGACGAAGGAGCAGACGATGAAGCAGACGGCATAGAGGACGTCACAGCTGCCGATGTCTCAGCGGCCTCTTCCGGCTGCGCTGCCTCTTCTCTTTTCTGGTCTCCTATGCGCAGGTGCTTGGGGAGGATGAGGTCGCCCTCGCAGAAGGAGACTGCGGAGGAGACGACATTGCGCAGCTCGCGGACGTTGCCGGGCCAGTGGTAGTGCATCATCTGGCTGAGGGCGCCCTTGCTGATGCCGGGGGCGTCGCGCAAGGTCCCGTTCTCCTTAATGGCCATCTGCAGAAAGGCCATGATGAGGTAGGGAATGTCCATTTTGCGCTCCCTGAGCGCCGGGGTGTGGATGGTGACGACAGCCAGGCGGAAGTACAAGTCCTCGCGGAAGTTGCCCTTCGCCACTTCCTCCTGCAGGTCCGCATTGGTGGCAGCAATGACCCTGGTGTTGAAGGGGACCTTGGTGTCGCTGCCAAGCGGATGGATGCACCGTTCGGAGAGGGCGCGCAGAAGGGCGATCTGGACCTTGGCGGAGGCTGTGCCGATTTCATCCAGCATGAGGGTGCCGCCCTCGGCTGTCAGGAAGGCGCCCTTGCGGCTGTTCTTTGCCTCAGTATAGGCGCCCTTGACGTGGCCGAAGAGGGTATCCATGAGCAGCGCCTCGTCCAGGGCGCCGCAGTTGATGGTGATGTAGGGGCCGTTGCGCCTGTCGGAGAGATTGTGGATGGCGCGGCTGGTCAGCTCCTTGCCCGTGCCTGTTTCGCCTGTGACCAAAACGTCCATCTGCGAGCTGGCCACGCGCTGGATGTCCTGCTTCAGCTGGTTTATTTCGCGGCTGACGCCAATGAGTCCGTCATCAGGCGATTCGACGTTCTGAGGCATGTCGGGGACTTCCTCAAGCTGCACCTTGGCCAGCACCATGCTGTCGTGCTTGTCTTTTTCGTCTTCCAGAGAACGAAGCAGATCGAGCACGTTGTTGATGCTTGAGCGGACGGCCGCGATGTCATCGGGTTCGCTCCGCTCAGGCAGGTGCGAGGTCTTGTTTTGCCTGGCAGCTTCTTCCACGTCGTCACGCAGGACACTCAGCTTCCTCTTCAAAGAGGAAGAGAGGACCAGCGTGCAGCACAGCATGAGCAGGATGGTCGCAGAACAGGCCGCAAAATAGATGGTGCTCAGCTCTTTTCCCTGCATAAAGCCGGCAAAGGTCGGCTGCAGGGTGACAATGCCGCCAAGGACTATCTCCTCAGCATCTCTGCCGGGCTGATAGGTGACGGGAGCGTAGCTGACCGTGTCCGTGGTCTGCGTCCCGTCGTTCCAGGCCTGATCGTCGGTGAAGAACTTGTTCGTCTTCTTGGCCCTGATGTCCTTAATCATCTGCCAGTAGCCGAAGTAGTTGGCATTCGGGCGGAAGGCGTGGCTGAAGCCGGGGCGTCCGAAGTCGCCCTGCATGCCTGCCCTGCCCAGATCCAGGGGCGTCTCTATGTTTGAGCCGTCCAGGTTCATCTGGAAGATCATCCAGCCGCTGTTGTCCACAAAGAGGACGAGAGGCTTTTCAGGAATCTCCTCCGACGACTTGATCGCAAACTTGGCGATGACATCGCGCAGCTTGCTCAAGTCGACAGAGAGGGTGAGGTAGCCCGCAAAGGTGCCGTCGCTCAGGATGACCGGCGTCGTGAAGCGCAGCACCTGCATGCTGATCTGCATCTTGGGCTTGTTGTGCTCGTCGGCGTCCAAAGAATAGACCACCTCTGTCGGCTGGCTGAGCAGCACCTCGTTTTCCTTGGGCATGTGCACGGCATTGAAGGGGGAGTTGTTCAGTGAGCCCAGCTGCCCCTCGGGAATGTCGTAGACATGTTCGTTGTGCGTGACCCACAGGTAGCGCTCGTGGGCCTCCTTGCCTGTTCCCCAGAAAGCTGTCTCCCTGAAGCGCATGTCGCCCAGCTGGATGAGGACCTGAAGACGCCTGCGCAGGCGCATGCGCAGTTCATCCAGGCTTGCAGATCCTGCTGCAAGCGATGCGATTTGGTTGCGCGTTTCATCCAGGAACTGCGTGACTGCGTAGCCCATGGCGTGCGACTGGATGTAGTCCTTCTTGGCGACTGCTTCCTGCAGTGTGTCCTCGACGAGAGTGTGGGAAGCCGAAAAGGCGATGACAAGCCCCAGGATGGGCAGCGGCAGAAAAAGAAAGAGCAGTCGCTGCCTTAAGCTGAGCCTTGAAAAAAGCTGCAGCGGCTGCGTGCAGGTATTTTTGATGGAAAAAGCCTTTTGCGACATTGCACACTCCTCATAGCAAAACCGCTGCTACTGTATGATAGAAAAAATCTCTTTGCAACTTTTTTCACAAGGTTGCAGGGGAAAAGGCGGGCCTGAAATCGTGTGCCTCATCGTGCAAAATCGTGCAATGGCACGGAATATGCATAGAAGAAAAGTGGCTGGCGCAGGCGCTTGCGGCTGCCTGCCCTGGAAGCCGGCCTGCTTTTGATTCGGACGTGCCTGAGGCGCATTCCATGAGCCTGGGCATGTCCTGCATGATAGGACAGAACACTATGAACAATGACTACAAAAGAAGCTTGTGGCTGATGGCAATACGGGTAATGGCAAATGTCCTGACGCTCGCTGCCATATGCGTGGCGATGTACATGTCCTATCAATACCCCAGCGAGTCGCTCGTCGTCTTCTGCAAATGGTTCTTTGGCATCACCGTGGTGACATGGGTGGCGGCGCGAAAGCTCTGCACGTACATCAGGTACCGCTTTGCCGACCTGGATGAAGGTCTGGTGCAGCTGCCGGGAAGGAAGGACAAGCTTTTGATGCGCTGGAAGATAGCGGCCCCCGCAGTTGTCCTTGCCAGGCCTTCAGAAGGCAGCCTTCTTTAAGAAGAACTTTAATATTCTGCCGCCAAACCCTTGGCAGAATTGTAATAAATCACAGGTATGAGGAAAAAGGGCCGTCAGCTTTCACCCCCTGGCTGGCGGTCTTTTTTTTTTACGTCCTTCCTGCAGCCCGCATCGGTCGGGGGAAGAGCGGCAGGCCTTTGTCTGCTTGTGGCAGATGGACCGTCCTGTCGGCATCCAGACTCCTCCTTCGATGCAGGGTGCGATACGTGACGATGCCAGGGACGATCAGGAAAGGCAAGCCAAGAGGGCCATCCTGTCAGAAACGTAAAAAAAGCAGGCAAGAGAGAAAGGACCGTCAGCTCCACCCAGGCTGATGGTCTTTTTTTCTTGTCCTGCGCCTGCCGAGGAAGGCTGGGCTGGGCAGGCTTTGCCGTCTGCCGTCTGTGCGAAGCGGCGATGCCAGGGACGATAAGAGATCCGCTGCTGAACGTGTCGGTTTTTTCGACAGGCTGCCTGGATGCCTGGGACGGCTGGAGGCCGGAGGTTCAAAGGA
>CAZWGJ010000022.1:1883-4830 GCA_964633375.1 uncultured Desulfovibrio sp. | reverse complement strand
GCACGCCAGGTTTGCACGCTAGCGGGAATAGCGCAGCTGGGCTGGCGCAAAGAAAATTTAAAATAAAAAAAATAACTGAAAAACAAGAACTTATATCGGCAAATGCCGCTTTGCGCAGCAGCTGCCGGTGAAAGTTGGCACGAAGGTTGCAAGAGAGAAAGCGGTCCTGCGATTCCACTGTTCGCTATTTCAGATGTATTTCACAAGGAGTGAGGCATGACAAAGCTGAGTAAGCTCTCTATCTGGTTGGTAGGATGTTTTGCCACCATGATGATGTTTGCACCTAGTATTGCACTAGCTGCAAAGAAGGCCGCCGCTAACGTCGTTATCGTTGCGGACACACGTAAACTAGATGGTCTGCTGCTTTGGTGGGCACAGATGTACAATGACAGTCATCTGTATTTCATGATTCTGACCATCATCATCATCCCTGTAACCGGTTGCATCTTCGGCATGCTCGCCGACGTGGTTATGAACCACATCGGCATCGACCTGAAGCACCGCAGCGCTCACGAATAGGAGGGATGTCATGGAATGGTTATATGTACTCATGCCCATTTCGGGATGCACCGTATTTTGGCCTGGCCTGATCATTCTGGGTCTCGGTGTTGGTATCATTGGCGGCTTCTTCGGCATGGGCGGTGCCTGGATGGTTACCCCCGGCCTGAATATCCTGGGCTTCCCCATGGCGTTTGCCATCGGCACTGACGTTGCCCATATGGCTGGTAAATCGCTCATTTCCACCATGCGTCACGGACGCTTCGGCAACGTTGACTACAAGCTCGGCTTGACCATGCTGGTCGGCACCGTTGTCGGCGTTGAAATCGGCGCCCAGATAGTCATGCAGCTTGAGCGCCTGGGCAGCATCGACCAGGTTGTCCGCTGGCTGTACGTAGTGCTGCTTGTCATGCTGGCCTGGATGGTCTTCAAGGATTACGCCATCCGCAAGCGCAAGGAACGTGAAGCTGCCGCCCGCGGCGAGACCCTCGGCGAGAAGGAAACCGGCATTGACTGGGCTTCCAAGCTCCACGCCATCAAGATTCCCCCCATGGTCCACTTCCATCAGGCAGGCATCTACTGCTCAGCATGGCTCCCCATCCTCGTTTCCTTCCTGACAGGCGTCCTGGCCGGCATCCTCGGCATCGGCGGCGGCCTCATCCGTATGCCCGCCCTCGTGTACCTGGTTGGCTGCCCCACCCATATCGCAGTCGGCACCGACCTGTTTGAAGTTGCCATCTCCGGACTGTACGGCGCTGCCACCTACACCCTGAAAGGCCGTACTGAACTTGTTGCAGCCCTCATCATGCTGATTGGTGCTGCCGTAGGCGCCCAGATTGGCGCAGTTGCTACAAAGTACATCCAGGGTTACGGCATCCGCCTCGCATTCGGGTGCGCAGTCATCGGCTGCCTGGTGTCCGTTGTCCTGAAGCTCATCCAGCCCATGTTCCCTGAATATTCCAGCATCATCAGCGGCATCGCCACTGTGGCAGTCCTGGGATTCGTTACCGCCATCTCTCTCTACATCGCAGTAAAGATGGTCAATGGCGCAAGAGCTGAACTGGCTGCAAAGAAGGCTGGCAGATAGGAGGCATACCATGAGAGCAATAGCAATTAAACTGATAGCACTGTTTGCCTTATGCTTAAGCCTGGCTGCCTGTGATTTCGGACAGGTGGAACAGGGACGCTGCGTAGGCTACAACCCTGAAAACAACACCTTCACTCTGGTGCTCGACGTCAAACACGATGTGGTTAATCCCTCTTACACCGGCGGCATAGTGACCTACACAATGCCTGCAGACCCCAAGGAAATCGGTCCTGAGCCCAAGCCCGGCGGACGTGTGATGATTGACCACGAAAAGAGCCAGGTCATCCTGTACAAGGACGGCAAGCTGGAATCAGTCCCGGTAGAGTTCACAGACGTGCAGAAGAACATCACCACCAACAACCCCAAGGTCAAGGGCGTGAAGTTCCCCATCGTGAACAAGGACGAAGGTACTATTACTGAATACTCCCGCCGCATGCAGGAAATCGTGACCTTCAAGGTCCCCGCAGAGTACCTCGACCTTCCCGACACCATCTGGGAATCCGGTGACGAATGCCGCATCTACTACAAGGAAAATGCTAAGCACCAGGCACTGCGTTTCATGAACGTGTCCAAGACCAACATCTTCAAGAAGTAACCAGCAGTAAGACAAAGCCAGGGAGAAAGCCCCCCAAAAGAGGTTTTCTCCCTGGCAGAAAAAAAGCAGGGAGGACAGCGCAGATAAGGCTGACACGAAGAGGAAGCTGCCAGGCAGATTTTCCCGCACATGCTGCCGGCAGACATTCCAGGCGTATTAACCTTAGAGCGACGTTCTCCAAGAGAAAGTTCCTCAACATCCCCTCAAAGCAACATCAGTTATTCTCCATCCCAATTCTTTCCCGCTTGTTTCCCATTATCCCTCATTTTTGAATTTGGGTTCACGGTGCTGACCTGGATGTAACCCCCGCAAAATCGGATTTTTCCTTGTCGCAGTCAAAGCAGAACTGGACAAAGCTTTTGCCAGTCGGGAAGCGGCAGCATAATCCTTAAGTCTGGAAGAGACAGCTGCTGTTTCAGCCTTTTGGCCGCTTGCCTTAATCTGGTAAAATTACTGACTTTTTCTAAGTACAGGGTGCATCCGACATCCAACCGAATCGTGAATTTCCATCTAGTGCCGCCAGCAGTCCCGCAAGCTGGCGGCACTTCGTTTTTGGTGCCGCCAGCTTGCCCTTCCATCAGTGCGTATGGCACGCAAGGCAGGAATTTCATTGACATTTTTTTTGCATGCCATTGGGGCATGGTTGAAGAAATGCGTCCATGGCGCTACACTGTTATGCTACGTTTTGCTGCCGCAGAGGCTGCGGCAGCTGCTCCATCAAGGAACACAATATGTCCGAAGACATGTACGACAACGCCTCCGGCGGC
>CAZWGJ010000022.1:0-1783 GCA_964633375.1 uncultured Desulfovibrio sp. | reverse complement strand
GCCCAGGGGCGCGCCAGGCAGAAGACAGCCGGCATTATGGCCGGCATCTTTCTGCTGCTGACCTTCATCGTCCTGGCAGACGGCCTTGTCGCCCGCATGATTGACGGCGGAAGCTACCGCCTGGAAATGCTGGCGGGATCGTCAGAGCCCGTTTCCGGACCTGTCGGCTCCGGCAAGCCGACAGAAGATCAGATGCAGGCCTTTCCCATCCCGGTGGATGCGCCGGTCAGCTTTGAGTTCAGCGGCTTCTTTACCAGCTACTGGTTTGGAACCGGCATGTGGCGCGGCTATGTGCATGTGCCGGAGACGGCCCCAAGCGGCGTCTATGAACTGGCAGTGGGCGTAGAAGGGCAGCCTTCCTCCACGTTCCAGACGTACACGATAAGCGTCGCCAGGAGCGTTGAGGAGCAGAACAGCCAGGCGGTCTCAAACGTCAGGCGGTATACAGGCCTCAACCCCTTCTATGTGGCAGCCTTTTTTGCCGTGCTGGGCATAGGCTCGGCCCTTGGCAACTTCTTCCTGGGCCTGCGCGGCAGCAAGCTGCTCAAGTCCATGGGGCTTGCCGAAATCTTCAAGGTGCAGCCAGAGGGGGACTTTGTCAGGGTGTTTTCCGTCACCGGCAGGAAGGAGACTGGCGGAAAAGCCTTTGTCTGCTACGATTCCGAACTGAAGCGTCTTGGCAAGGTCATTTTTGACAAGGAAAAGGGCGGCATCACCGAGTGCCTCTTTGTGAAGGGCGAGGCGGAGGAGCCTGCCAAGGGCTCTTTGATCGAGTTCTGGGAGCCTGAGCACTTTGAGCGCACGCCCATGCGCAAGGGCCCCATAGGCAGCCTGCTTGGCAGGGGCGGCAGCAGCCGCGGTGCATCAAGCGAAGCCAAGCACGATGCATCGCACGATGCGCAGCCCGATGGTCCTGACCTGCCGGATGCAGGCTCAGACCGTGACGTCCAGGCAGGAAAGCCGCAGGCTTAAGCAATAAAAAGCGGAAGCATCAAAAAGCAGCGCCAACAACATATCAGCAGCCGGCCTCATGCCGGCTGGAAGGAACAAGCAAAATGGATAATGAGACAGCCAAGGATACGGCACCTGACCAGCTCTGCCCCTGCGGCAGCGGCAAAACCTATGCTGAATGCTGCAGGCCCTTTCATGACGGCGAAAGCTGGCCTGCCGACCCCGAACAGCTGGTGAGAGCCCGCTACTCCGCCTATGCGCTTGGCAAATGGCAGTATATAGTGGACACCACCAGCCCGAGGCCAGGCGATCCCACGCCGACTGCCAGGCAGCTGGAAAGGCAGACAGAGGGCGTTGAGTGGCAGGAGCTCAAGATTCTTGAGAGCGGAAAATGCTCTGAAGAGGAGGCTGCGGAGGAGCAGGCTGAGTCCTATGCCGTTTTTTACGCCTTCTATATCATGGATGGCGAGCTGCACCGCCTGGGCGAGCGTTCGTATTTTGTCGTTGAAGACGGCAAGCTCTACTACATCGGCGGCGTTCCCTATGTAGAGGCTCCCTACCGCAAGGCCTCGCCCAAAGTCGGACGCAACGATCCTTGCCCCTGCGGCAGCGGCAAAAAGTACAAGAAGTGCTGCGGCAGGAACGCTTAAAAGAAATGTTCCAGAAGGGCGGAGGACAGGATCTCCTGTGCGTCCGCCCTGAGGAGGAGATATGGCATATCTTGAATGGTCTAGAGCCTTTGGTGGAAGAGTTTCCCGTGCCCATGTGGAAAACATGCAGGCAAGGGCCGGTGAATTGGCCGCCCGCCTGCGTGCGGAGCTGGATGCCAATA
>CAZWGJ010000021.1:0-19274 GCA_964633375.1 uncultured Desulfovibrio sp. | reverse complement strand
TTCCTGTGGGCAAAGAGGTCAAGGAACAGGGACAGGACAACAACAGCGGCAAAGAGGATGACAGTTTCAGGGGGGAAGCCTAGGTGCTCCATGATGTTTTACTTTCCTCGTATGAAAATCTGACGGCAGAAAGGCAGAAGACTGTTCAAAGCCACACCACACTATATAAGCCCCGCAAAAAGCGTCAAGCTCAAACGCCAGGCAGCCTCTTCACACAGCCGCATCTTTCCCCTGGCACAGACAAAGAAAATCCCCCTGTTCTCACGCGGAAAACAGAGGGATCTGACATAAGGAGGCTACCATCATGAACTACAAGGAGGTGTGCAGCTATGATGCTTCAAAGGAGAATTGTTATGGAACCTATTTCTCGGAGTGCATAGCATGGGGTTTTCGTTCAAGGAGGGAATGAACCATGTATACAAGAGAGCGCTAAAGGAGGAATAACGCTCTCTGTCTTCCCTTACTGCAGGAATCGTGCCACATTGTTCGCTGCCAGGCTGAGCATACACACAACAGATTGATAATACATCCTTTTTATTTTTAAAGCGCCGTTCTTTCCCGGGACACTCCCCCGCCTCTGCACTGCTTTCTGCCGGCTTTTTGCAGCGTCTGCCTGCATACCAACTGTACATGTCAAAGCGGTCTCTGTCTTTTTTTTAAACAGCAGCGCCCCTTAAGCATTGCAGAAGAACGGCAGGAGCCTTCACCAAAAGAAGCAGTTGTCTGCCGCAGTCCTGGCAGCCTCCATCCCCTGCTTTAAGCGCCCTTTCCACAAAAACCCGGCCTCCAATCTGCTGACAAACTCCGTTTAACTCTTATCTTCAAAACGCAGCCATACTTTTTCTTGACACCAAGGAGCCAGCATGAATTCAGCCTTTACCCTTATTCAGGAGCAGAAGCTCTCCGAGGTCGGGGGCACAGCCCGCCTCTACAAGCACAACGAGACCGGAGCCCAGGTCCTCTCCGTAGTCAATGACGATGAAAACAAGGTCTTCGGCGTCTCCTTCCGCACACCGTCCAAAAACGCCACCGGCGTCGCCCACATCATGGAGCACTCCGTGCTCTGCGGCTCGCAGAAATATCCTGCCAAGGACCCCTTTGTCGTCCTGCTGCAGGGCAGCCTGCAGAGCTTCCTCAATGCCTTCACCTTCCCCGACAAGACCTGCTACCCTGTAGCCAGCGCCAACCTGCAGGACTTCTACAACCTGGTGGACGTCTACATCGATGCCGTCTTCCATCCCATCATCGACGAGGACATCTTCCGCCAGGAAGGCTGGCACATAGAGGCTGAAGAGCCGGACGGCCCCTGGCAGTACAAGGGCGTCGTCTTCAACGAGATGAAGGGCGTCTATTCCTCCCCTGAATCCTGCCTGGCCGAGGCCAGCCAGCACGCCCTCTTCCCCGACAATGTCTACCATAAGGACTCCGGCGGCGATCCGGCAGTCATCCCCACGCTCACCTTTGAGCAGTTCCGCAAATTTCACGACACCTTCTACCACCCCTCAAACGCCCGCTTCTTCTTCTGGGGGGACGATCCGGAGGAAAAGCGCCTCAGCATCGTCGATGACGCAGTCCGCGGCATGGGCAAAGTCCAGGTCGATTCTGCGATAGCCCTGCAGCCCCCCTTCAGCAAGCCCGGCAGAGCCACTGTCCCCTATGCTGCAGAGGCCGGCGCCAAAAGCCTCTTTGCCGTCAACTGGCTGACCGGAGACCGCTGCGACATCGAGCGCACCATGCTTTTGGAGATGCTGGAGCACATCCTGGAAGGCATGCCGGGCTCCCCCCTGCGCCGCGCCCTCATCTCCTCAGGTCTTGGCGAGGACACCACGGGATCCGGCCTTGAGACGGACCTCATCCAGACCTCCTACTCCACAGGGCTCAAGGGCATAGAGGAAAAGGACATAGCCAAGGCTGAGGAAATCATCTTCTCAACCCTGCGCGAGCTCTCTGAAAAAGGCATTGCCGAGGAGCTGGTGGAAGCCGCCGTCAACACCGTCGAGTTCTCCTACAGGGAAGCCAATTCCGGACGCTTCCCGCGCGGCCTTGTCGCCATGCTGCAGGCTCTTGCGGCCTGGCTGTACGACGGCGACCCCATGACGGCCCTTGCCTGGGAAAAGCCCCTTGCCGACATCAAAAAGCGCCTGGCAAACGGCGAGAAGGTCTTTGAAAAGGCCATCAAGGACTTCTTCCTGGACAACCCGACAAGGACAACGGTCGTCCTGACGCCCGACACGGAGCTTGCTGCCCGAAAAGAGCAGGAAGAGGCCAAGAAGCTGGCTGACTTCCAGGCAAAGTGCACAGCAGAGGAGCGCCGGCACATCTGCGACGTCTGCCGGAACCTCAAGGCAAAGCAGGCAGCTCCGGACACGCCCGAGGTGCTGGCGACCATTCCCAACCTGGTTGTGGCCGACATGCCCTTGAAAAACAGCCGCGTTCCCTATTCCGTGCAGGAAAAAGAGGAGAACACCCTCTTTTCAAGCGAGCTGGACACGCACGGCATAGCCTACACCGAGCTGCTCATCCCCCTGCCCGACCTTGCCCCGCGCCTGCTGCCGCTCTTAAACGTCTTTATGACAAGCCTGACCGGCTTTGGCACGGCAAAGCACGACTACACTGCGCTTGGCGCACTCATCTCCGCCAAGACCGGCGGCCTGTCAGCAGGCGTCGCCTCCACGCTCACCAAGGACAACAAACTGCAACTGCACCTGTGCCTGAGCGGCAAGGCCGTCACAGAGCGCATCCCCGACCTCTTCGGCATCTGGCAGGAAATCCTGCTGGAGCCTGCTGCAGACAATGAGGTGAAAGCCCAGAGGCTCAAGGAAATCCTGCTGGAAAACAAGGCCCGCTTAGAGCAGAGCATCATTGCCTCAGGCCATTCCTCAGCCGGCCTCCGCATACGCGCCCAGTACACCAGGGATGCGGCGTTTGCCGAGCTTTCAGAAGGCATAAGCTTCCTTGAAACCATCCGCTCCATCCTGGACAACTGGGACGAAGCCTACGTCCAGGTCCTAAACGACCTGGAAACCCTGCGGCAGTGCATCCTCCAGGCAAGACCCAGCATCCTGAACTGCACAGGCTCTGCCAAGGACATCGCAGACACCTTCACCCAGCAGCAGAAGCTCCTGGCCTGCCTGCCCAAGGCAGAGCTTAAGGCAGCCTTCCAAAGCGTTGACCTGGCAGAATCCTGCCAGGCCGAGGCCTTCACCACTGCCAGCCAGGTCAACTACGTAGCCAAGGGCTGCAACCTGTACCAGCTGGGCGCAAGCTACACCGGTGCTGCCAGCGTCATCCTGCGCCATATGAGCCGCAGCTACCTTTGGGACACAGTCCGCGTCCTTGGCGGCGCCTACGGCGGCGGATGCTCCCTGGAATGCCGCACCGGCAACTTTGTGTGCGCTAGCTACCGCGACCCCAATGTCGAGTCCACGCTGGCTGCCTACGACAACATGGCAGCCTACCTGGAGGAAACCGCCCTGTCCGACGCCGAGCTCAACAGGGCCATCGTCGGCACCATCGGCGGCATCGACACCTACCTTCTGCCCAATGCCCGCGGCAGAAAGGCCTTGGTCTGCTGGCTCAACCACGAGACAGATGAGTACCTCCAGGAAATCAGGGACCAGGTCCTTGCCACCAAGGCCCAGGATTTCCGTGACTTTGCCGCCGTCCTGCATGAGGCTGCCGAAAAGGGGCACATCTGCGTCATAGGCGGCTCTGAAGCCGGCAGGGCAGCAGAGGAGCACAACTGGCGCACCCAGTCGCTCATCTAGCCTGACACCAAAGCAGGAAGCTTCGCTTCCTACCATCTTGAAGAAGAACAAAGGGCTCCCCTAGTTCCGGCCTGCCTTTGGCATGCGCCAGGACCAGGGGGACCTTTTTCTCTGCCCTGCCACTGACAGGGCAGCAGGGCTGCAGAGGGTGCGATTTAGGTGACGGCAAAGAATACGACAGCAAAGCATCACCCGCTCCTGCTGCCTGCACTGAACTGGACCTCTCTTCACTCATTGAATAGACTTGAAGGTGCCTCTTCCAGCATGCCCTCAAATACAGGCGGAAGACGGCCCGCATGTCCCGCCAGTGAATGCGCCAGTTGGAGTAACAGATGGCATCCCCTACAAACACCCAAGACCAGTCGGCATTAAGAAAGTGGCTGTCCGCACTAAGCAAGGACCAGCGCTGGTGCGTCCTCATCAATGCAGATCCCGACGCCATGGGCGCAGCCGAAGCCCTGAAGCGCATCACGGGCAACCGCACCAGAATGGACATCTGCTGCATCAACGAGATCACCAGGCCCGACAACTTGGCCATGATCCGCGTCCTGCACATCAAGATGACCTTGTGGAAGCCGTCTCTTAGGGGGAAGTATACTCATTTTGCCATCGTCGATTCCCAGCCGCATCATAACGCACGATTCCTAGACATCCCTTTTTCCCTCATCATCGACCATCACCCGCTCCCCAAGGATCCTTACCCGCTGACAGAACCAAGCTTTCTGTCTATTCAGCCTGAGAAAAGCGCCACCTGCACCATCTTCACGGAGTCTCTCCGTGCACTGCGTCTGCGCCCCAGCCCGACGCTGGCGACAGCCATGCTGCTCGGCATACGCTGCGATACGTATGACTTTGAGAGAAGCGGCACCAAGGCCGACCTGGAAGCATACCAGTGGCTTTCAAACCGAGCAGACTCCATGCTGGTGCGGCAGATAGTCCGCAGCGAGTACCTGGCTGACTGGCTGCCCTTCTTTGCCAGGGCCTGCACAAACATCCAGCAGTGCCGCAGGACAGGAGCCCATGTCTTTCTGGGCGATGTGGCGACGCCTGACATGCTGGTCGCCATAGCAGACTTCTTCAACCGTGTGCACGGACTGCGCTGGATAGCCGTGAGCGGCATCATCCGCAAGGAAACGGTCGTGGTCATCTTCCGCGGCGACGGCTCGCGCGATGTGGGACGCCTGGCTGACGCCTGCTTCTACGACGTAGGCTCTGGCGGCGGGCACAAGTTTATGGCCAGGGCAGAATTCCAGCTTGCCAGGGTGCCGGCAGGCAGGGAGTGCGGAGGCTTCATCCAGCACAGGCTGGAGAAGCGCAAGCTGCGCCCGCTCAAGAAAGCCCCTGAAGACAAATAGTCCGGGTAAGCAAACCTCAGACAGTCTGCCCTGCATAACCCGCAGGCAGTGCTGCCATCATCAAGACATCTCTCCAAAACGCCAGATGCCGGCACGCTCAGTCTTGCTACCTTCTTTGAGGGGGATGCGGACATAGGCGAACTTGGTCTCATCATGATGCAGTCTGAATCCCTGCCACTTTCCATCAACCTGGGCGTGCAGGGCTACGTCGGACAGAAGCAGGGCATCTCCGGCAGCTGCATGATCAAGTACGAGTTCTAGCCGCTGACTGGCTGCCCAGCCCTTTAACCAGGACAAGGCAGGGCGCTATGGAGAGCATCCTTCCTGCCTCAGACCTTGCGGCAGCGCACCTGCTGCAAGGTCTGAACACAAAGGAAGACCTTGTTTTTACTTGCTTTTCCCAGCTCTCACCACACCTTCATCTCCACCCTTCACAAAAAAAATCCTATCGCTCTCTTGACAAATGTCACAGCTGGCGAGTAGAAGGTTTGCACTTCCATTTTTTTGATCATCACTTTGATCATCTTTTTGAGGATTCATAGATGTCCCTTTCCCGCTCCACAGCTCAGTATGCAATGACCAACCTCGGTGGTTGGCTCTATTTTGTGTACTTTAGCAAAGCCTGTGGTCGGGAGCTCTACTGATGCCCTCATAAAAACTTAGAGCTCAATAGGCCGCAGGCTTTTCAACAAGCCGGCGGCCTTTTTCTTTGCCGCCGGATCCCGCGCACACCCCCTACCCCACAAGGAGCAGTCCAATGTACTTCGGCAAACAAATCCGCCTCGAACGCATCATCAACCGCAACAACGGCCGCACCATCATCGTCCCCATGGACCATGGCGTTTCCATGGGCGCAGTCCCTGGCCTCATGGACATGAAAGAGACCGTCAACGACATGGCACAGGGAGGCGCTGATGCAGTGCTTATGCACAAGGGCCTCATCCGCTGCAGCCACCGCCGTGCAGGCTCCGACATCGGCCTCATCGTCCACCTCTCCGCCTCCACGGAGCTTTCTCCCAACAGCAACCACAAAGCCCTGGTAGCCTCTGTGGAAGAAGCCATCCGCCACGGCGCCGACGCAGTCTCCGTACACGTCAACCTGGGCGATCCCAACGAAGAGCAGATGCTGGCTGACCTTGGCAGGGTGTGCGAGCATGCCGACAACTGGGGCATGCCTGTCCTGGCCATGATGTACGGCCGCGGACCCAAGATCAAAAATTCCTACGCTCCCGAAGTCGTTGCCCACTGCGCCCGCGTCGGCGTCGAGCTTGGCGCCGACATCGTCAAGGTTTCCTACACCGGCGACATGGCCAGCTTTGCCGACGTCGTAGCCGGCTGCTGCGTGCCTGTCGTCATCGCCGGCGGCCCCCGCATGGAGTCCACCCGCGACTGCCTGACCATGGTCTACGACTCTCTCAAGGCCGGCGGCAGCGGCCTCTCCATGGGACGCAATGTCTTTGCCCATCCCAGACGCGTCCAGATGGTCCGCGCCCTGCGTGCCCTGGTGCATGAAGACGCCGACGTCGAAACCGCTCTCAAAATCGTGGGAGAATAAGCAGTATGGCCGCCATTTTCTTCAAAGCCGTCCCCTTCAAGAAGGAAGAGGCCACCCTGGCGCTAGAGTCAGGGGTGGACGGCATCATCTGCCCAAAGGAGCAGGTAGCTCTCGTTCAGGGGCTGGCGCGCTGCGAAGTCCTTGCAGCGGAAAGCGTCCCCTGCATCGAACTGAAGGCCAAGGAAGACGAGCAGGCTTACCTTGATGCCGCAAAATGCGGCATGGCAACACTTGCTCCAGGATGGGAAATCATTCCCATCGAGAACCTGCTGGCACAGTCCAACGCCGTGTATGCAGAAGCCCGCTCCCTCAGCGAGGCTGAGCTTGCCTGCGGCATTCTGGAACGCGGCGTCACAGGCGTCGTCGTCCTGCCCTCTGCCATACAGGAGCTCAAGGACATCGTGCGCCAGTGCAAGATCAGCCAGGGGCAGGAATGCCTTGAGGAAGCCGTGATAACGGAAATCCGTCAGGTCGGCCTGGGACACAGGGTCTGCTGCGACACCATTTCCATGCTCAGGCGCGGCCAGGGCATGCTGGTCGGCAATTCCTCGGACTTCACCTTCCTGGTGCACGCAGAGACCGAGAAGAATGAATATGTGGCGGCACGTCCGTTCCGCGTCAACGCCGGCGCAGTCCATGCCTACACCCGCCTTCCCCACGACAAAACCTGCTACCTTGAAGAACTCTGCGCAGGATCAGAGGTGCAGATTGTCGATGCCGACGGCAAGACCATGACTGCAGTCGTAGGACGCGTCAAAGTGGAGATACGCCCCATGCTGCTTGTCAAGGCCAAGACGGCTTCCAAGGACGGCGAAAAGGCAGGCGCCGTCTTCCTGCAGAACGCCGAGACCATCCGCCTGACAGCCCCTGGCGGCATCCCCGTCAGCGTCGTCTCCTTAAAGCCCGGCGACAAGGTGCTGGTGCGCACCGATACAGCCGGCAGGCACTTCGGCATGCGCATCAAGGAAGAGATCACTGAGGTCTAGCATGGCTGACACAAGAAAAGACCAGCCTGAACAGGCATCGCATGAGCAGCAGCTTGCCGCCATCAGGGCCGGCATCGACGCCATTGATGAAAAGCTCCTGCATCTCATCAACGAACGCTCCAAGCTCAGCCTGGAAGTAGGACGCATCAAGGCCAGCGGCAAAAGCGCCATCTTCAAGCCGCAGCGGGAAGAGGAAATCCTGGACCGCCTGGCCGCACGCAACGAGGGTCCCCTGCCGCCGCAGGCGCTGACCGCCATCTGGCGGGAAATCTTTTCTTCCTCGAGGTCCCTGCAGACCCCGCTGCGCGTGGCGTACTTGGGCCCGGAAGGAACGTTCTCCTACTTTGCCGGCGTCGAATACTTGGGCCACAGCGCCCATTTCCGCCCCTGCACGGACATCGTGCAGATCTTCGAGGAAGTGAACGCCGGAACCTGCGACCTTGGCGTCGTCCCCCTGGAAAACTCCCTGCAGGGCACGGTCGGCGTCAGCTTCGATCTCTTTTCCAAGTTCCCTGTCACCATCCTGGCAGAGCTCTACGCCCCCATCTCCCACTGCCTCTTGAGCTCTGAAGAGCACTTCACCGACATCAAGACCGTCTACTCGCACCCCCAGCCGCTGGCGCAGTGCGCCATGTGGCTCAGATCCCACCTGCCTGGGGCGGCTCTTGTCCCTGTGGAATCCACTGCCGCTGCAGCCAGAAAGGTGCAGGGCAGCAAGGGGACGGCTGCCATAGGCATCGGCAATCTGGGCGACATGCTGCGCCTCAACATCCTTGCCAGAGGCATTGAGGACGCCAAGGGCAACTGGACCCGCTTTGTGGTCATCTCCAGGGCAGGAGAACAGCACAGGCTGGGCAGCCTGGCTGAGCAGAAGTCCAAGGAAAGCGGCAAGACCAAATCCTCCCTGCTCTTCACCCTGGCAGACAAGCCAGGCTCCCTCTCAACCGTGCTCAACCTTTTTGCCGAAAACGGCATCAACATGCGCAAGCTGGAATCACGCCCCATGACAGGGCAGTGCTGGCGCTACATCTTCTTTGTCGACGTGGAGTCCGACATCACGCGCGAGGAATACGCCCCGGTCCTGGAAGCACTGCAGGAACTCTGCACCAACCTGCGCATCTTAGGCTCCTATCCTGCCGGCCCCCAGCTGGACAGGATCTGGGAGCCTGACGACAAGCCGGACGACACAGCTTCCTAAAAACACTGCACGCTAAAAAGCCCCAAACTTCCATGATTCAAGTAACTGCCCCTGCCTCAAAATCCTTCTCCCACCGCTATCTTATAGCTGCGGCCCTGGCCGGCGGAACCAGCGAGATCCACAACGTGCTGGACGCAGACGACACCAAAAGGACGAGGGAAATACTCTCAAAAGCCGGCGCCGTCTTCACCAGGCTGGATGACGCCCAGGGCAGCTGGCGTGTTGCCGGCACCAAAGGCAGGCTGCGGGGCGGAACTATAGCTGCACCCCTCTCCTGCTATGTGCATGAGTCAGGCACCACCTGCCGCCTGCTCAGCGCCGTCCTGGCCTCAGGCGACGGCGTCTTTTCCATCCATGGCGCACCGCGCATGCATGAGCGCCCCATCCAGTCCCTGACAACGGCCCTTGAAAGCCTGGGCTGCCGGATACGCTTTCAGGGAAAGGAAGGCTATCCGCCTTTTGTGCTTGAAACCCACGGCATCACCGCAGACGCCCTCCCCTATGTTCCGCATGTAGGGCAGCACACGCTGGCCGTCAGCATGGCCGAGTCCAGCCAGTACTTTTCCGGGCTGCTGCTGGCCGCCCCGCAAAGCAGCTCCATGGTGACGCTGACGCTGGACGGCAACAAGGTCGTCTCCTGGCCCTACATAGGCCTGACCCTGCAGTGCATGGCTGACTTCAACGTCAAGTTCGTCGTGGAGACCAGGGAAAGCACGGCGGAGGACAGCGAGTGGAGCATGGTCAACTGGCGCAGTCTGCGCCACGTTGAGCCAGGCTGCGTCCGCATCAAGGTCCAGCCTGGAGCGTTCCGCGCAGGATCGTTCTATGTCGAGGGCGACTGGTCCGGCGCCTCCTATCTTGTGGCTGCCGGCACCCTTGGCAGACAGCGCACCATCGTCCATGGGCTCAGGGCCGACTCCCTTCAGGGTGACAGGGCGCTTTTGTCCATCTTGGAGCAGATGGGCGCTTCCTTGCGCTTTATCCACAACGACATCTCCATCGTGCCAAGGCCGCTCCACGGCATCACCGTGGACATGTCCCAGTGCCCTGATCTCGTCCCGACCGTAGCCTCCCTGGCTGCCTTTGCCGACGGCACCACCACCATCACCAACGTCGCCCATCTCAGGCTCAAGGAATCAGACCGCATCAAGGCTCCGGCAGCCAGTCTGCGGCAAATCGGCGTCCAGGTGGAAGAGCGCGACGACGGCATGACCATCAAAGGCCTCGGCTCGCAGGCACGCATCCGCCTTGCCGGAAAGAAGCTTGCCGCGGACAACGACCACCGCATGGCCATGAGCCAAGCCTTGTATGCCCTGCGTGCAGACGACATAAGCCCGGCTGACATAGCAGCCTTAATGGACGATCCTGCTGTCGTCGCCAAATCATTTCCCGACTTCTGGTCCGTCTTTGAGGCCTTCGCCGATGACTAATACGACACACAAGCAAACTGAAGGCGCCTGCCCTGTTTCAGACAAAGCCCAGCTTAAAGAGATGCTCTCCGCCAGGGGCAGCGTCTGCGTCATAGGCTCGCGCGGACGCATGGGCGCCATGCTCATGAATGAGGGCGAAGCGGCAGGCTTCGGCATGGCAGGGATCGATCTGCCCATGACCGACCTCTCCCCTGTTTCAAAGGCAAAGATCGTCATTCTCTGCGTCCCTGTGCCGGCAATAGAAGAGGTCCTGACTTTAGTCTGCCCGCAGATGAATCCTGCGGCCGTCCTCTGCGACATCACCTCGGTCAAGGAGCGCCCCATGGCCAGCATGCTTAAAGTCTGGCAGGGGGACGTCGTCGGGACGCATCCGCTTTTCGGTCCTGTGCACGACAAAAAAGACGACCTGCCGGTCGCCATGGTCAAGTCCAGCCGCTGCTCTGATGAAAGCTATGCGCTTTGCGGCTGCTTCTTTTCCAGCCTTGGCTTCAGGACGTTTGCCACCGATGCCAAAACGCATGACAAGGCCATGGCCCGCATCCACAACATCAACTTTGTGACGTCCCTGGCCTTCTGCGCCCAGACAGCCCTGGACAAGAGCCTGACAGACTTCATCACGCCTTCCTTCAGGCGCAGGCTCGCGGCTGCCAAAAAGATGCTGACAGAAGACGCCCCCATGTATTCCTTTCTCTTTGAGGCAAATCCCTATTCCCAGCAGGCAGTCCGCCAGTTCAGCTTCATCTTGAGCCTGGCGTCAGCAGGCGACATCGACCTGCTTCTTTCCAGGGCGCGCCAGTGGTGGCCTGAGGATGAATGCTGATCTCAAGTTTTCCGGGAATATTTCCCTTTGCAAGTCTTCTACTTGCCAAAATGCTTCATATAGCACTGCTGCAGGTGGCGGATGGCCTGGCTGCGCAGCTGGGACACACGCCCTTCGCTGACCTTAAGGATGGAGGCAATCTCCTTTAAGCTGTACTCCTCGACATAGCTCATGGAGAGGATGAACTGCTCGCGTTCATTGAGGGAAGCCAGGCAGGCATGAATCTGGCGCTCCGCCTCCCTGCGCATGGCTTCATTGTACGGGGTGCCGCCGCTGGAAAGACCGTCCATGGTCAGCGTTTCTGCCAGCTGAGACATGTCCTGGGCGCCCATCTGCTGCTCCATGGCGACAAGGCCCCTGCGGACCTCCTCAATGCTGAGCTTGCATATCTTGGCCAGCTCCTCGTCGGTCGCCCTTCTCCCGCGCCTTCTCTCAAACAGGTCCTGGGCCTGGCTTATCGTCTTCACCAGTGTGCGCGTCGTGCGGGACAGCGGGTCGCGGCTGCGGAGCTCGTCCTTCATGGCGCCTGTGATGCGGTTTTCGGCATAGGTGGCGAACTTGTTGTTGGAAGAGGGGATGTACTTGGAGAAGGCGTCCATCAAGCCTTCAACGCCGGCATGGAAGAGTTCTTCAAGCTCAATGCCGGGCACGCGCTTGATCAAGTTCTGGGCCAGGTAGCGCACCTTGGGCATATACGCCTTGACAATGGCCTCCTGGTCCTGGGCAGAGAACTCATGCCATCCTTTCTTCCCTTCCTCAAACAGTTCCCAGGGCTTTTTAGGCTTGGTTAAAAAAGCGAACATTGTCTTCTTCCTTCCATCCTGCTGCTTGCTGCGTCTACACTGCCTTGCTTCAAGTCCATGCTGCCTAATGCATAATCATGGACTTCCAGAAAAACTGGATGTTGCCGCCCGGCTTCTTTGGTATGGGCCATTTGACAACGTTGGCAGCCAGCTTCTTCAACGAGGAAGAGGCTGCGCTCTGCGGAGCAAAAAGCGTGAAAGGCTGCTGCTTCATAACGGCCTGCCTGACAACTGCATCCTGGGGGATGATGCCTGCCAGATCCAGGCTCACGCCCGTCATGAACTGGTCGCAGGCATCGCACAGCCTGGCAAAAATCTGCTTGGCAGCCTTCTCTGAGGGGCACATGTTGACGCACACCCTGAAGCGCTCCACGCCATGCGTCGTTTTCAGCGCCTTGATGAGGGCATACGCATCAGCCAGGGAAGTGGGCTCAGGGGTGAGCACAAGCAGCCTCTCCTGGGCGGCCATGCAGAAGTAGAGCACGGTCTCGCCTGCGCCTGCGCCGGTGTCGACGATCAAGACGTCGATGGAGCCGGCCAGAGGCTCAAGCGCCTGCAAGAGCTCCATCCTCTCGCCTGCCTTCAGCTGGGCCACCTTGCTGAAGCCTGAGCCGGCCGGCAGGATGGAGAAGCCAAAGGGCGTCTCAAAGAGGACGTCCTCCAGCTTTGTTCCCTTGTGGAAGAGGTGGAAAATGTCCTTGGGCGGATAGACACCAAGCAGGACGTCCACATTTGCCAGGCCAAAATCGGCATCCAGCAGAACAACCCTTTTGCCAGCCCTGGCAAGGGCTACTGCCAGGTTGGCGGCGATGTTCGTCTTGCCGACGCCGCCCTTGCCTGACATAACCGTAAAAACCTGTGGTGTGCTTGCAGCCATGCTCGTATGCTCCAAAAGAAAGATTCCGTGGTGAACGAAAACAGATATCCGTCTTAAAGCAACAAGCGTGCCAAACATGATAACTTCTTGTTTTTGCTTGCTTAAAATAGCTGTCCGACCGCACTTTCCAGGTCTTGCCGCCATTTTGTCAGATTTTGGACAAAGGACGGCGGGCAAGGTCCTCTGCCCGCATCTTTTTTGCTGACGCCTCTTTGGTGTTCTCTTCCTTCGTCAGGGACATGGACAGCAAACAAAAAAGCGGCCATGACGACCGCTTTGCTAAAAAAGTTATCTGATTTCAATCTGTTGGCAGCAGAGCCTGCCGGCCATACGCAAGCTTCCGGCTTTTTGCCGGCATTTTGTCAAACCGTTGACAAAAGGAAACGGCGATACGTCTGTGACCGCAGACGTACCGCCCAGCGTATCGAAATACGCTCCTCCCGGGCACGGGAAAAATCGTTCATTTCAGCGCTACCAGGCCAGCTTCAGGCGCATGCCCACTCCGGCATCGACGTCAGGCTGGGAGCTGTTGCGGGCGGCGCCGCTTTTCTGCTGGTCGCGCACCACAACCTCAGGCCCAAGCCCGAGCGACACATCGTCGTCTTCTGTGGTGGCAAAGGCGCGCACCCTGTGCTGGCTCTCTATGGAAACATCCTCGCCAGGGCTTTTCCCCGGCTTGGCACGCCAGTCGGACTTCTCTCTGTCCACGCTGAAATTGAGGAAGTCCTTCTTCTTGTTCTCCTGCTGGCCGGAAGGCTGGGAAGAGTCGGGGCTCTGACCCTGCTTTGCCTTTTTGCCTTTCACAGCATGCTGCATGAGCTGGCTTCCGCCTATGCCGTTGCTGCTCCAGAAGTCGCGGCTGCGCTGCGTCTCAAAACCAAAGCCGTTCCCATGAACCGCCCGCTGCTGCGCAGCCTTGTTGGATCCTGCCTTGTCCTGAGACTTTTTGGCCTTGCGTGAAGGCTTGTGAGCCTTCTGGCTTTTCTGCTCCTTTGAAGAGTGGTCCTTTGAAGTGCCCTGCCCCGCTGCCGGGGCTTTCTTGCCGATATCACTGCCAGCCTTAGAAGCAGCTGAAGGCGCCGCTCCGGAAGGCGTGCCGCCGGCTTCAGCTGCAGCGGCAGGTGAAGCCAAGACGATAAAGCAGCCGGCAAATGCTGCAAGAAAAAGAAGGAGAAGGACGGTGCAATACGGCCGGCGCAGATCTCCGTCTCTTTGGTCATATCGTATCCTCATGTCCATAGGCACTCCTTTTGCATGACAGACTCTTCAACAGATGCTGTGTGACAGGGTCTGCAAGCGACAGCGCCGTCAATGAGGTTCAGGAAGGGGCTTTAAGCCGCTTAAGGTCCCTTCACTGACATCCTATCGACAGTCCTTTACTTTTCTTTAGCCCATTTGGCGGATTTTCTCCAACAAAATGCGCATCCTTTCTCTTCCGACCTGATTTTGCCGGCAAAACCAATGCATTAGCCTGCCGGCAGGATCCTAAAAGCGGCCGTAGGGACAAGTCCCTGCGGCCGCTCCAGTTTTCAGAGTAAAAGACGCTTACTTTGCCTTGGAGGCAGCTGCCTCAGCCGCCTTTTCCGCACGAACACCCACAGTGCCCTTTCTCTGCGCCTCAACCACCTTGTCGGCGTCGACGATGGGGAAGGAAGGCTTGACATTGGGGTCTTCCCAGCCGCCGCCAAGGGCCATGCAGACGCTGACGATATTGTTCAGGCGGTTCTGCAGGGCTGTAGCCAGGGAAAGCTCTCCGGCAAACAGCTGGCGCTCGGCGTCAAGCACGGTCAGGTAGTCGGTGTAGCCGTTGTCATACTGCATGCGGGCCAGGCTTGCCGCCTTGCGGAGGCTGTCCACCTGGGCCTGCATGGCAATCGCCACGTTGTCAGACTCCTTCTGGGCGGTCAGGGTGGTCCTAACATCGCTGAAGGCGCTCATGACCGTGCTCTTGTAGGTGGCGATGGCCTGCTCCTTGAGGGCCTCGGCATTCTTCAGGTTGTACCAGATGCTGCCGCCGCTGAAGATGGGCAGGCCAACGGAGGCGCCGTAGCCCCAGGTGCCGGCAGCCGGCGTGAAGAGGTTGCCAAAGCCTGCGGCAAGGGTTCCCAGGGCGCCGGTGATTGAGAAGCTGGGGAAGAACTTCGCCCTTGCCTCGCCAATGCCGGCGTTGGAAGCCATAATGCCGAACTCGGCAGCCCTTATGTCAGGCCTGCGCAGCAGAAGCTCTGACGGCAGCCCCTCGGGGATGACAGGGACATTGGGAAGCTTGTCCAAGGTTGTCCCGCGCTCGGGGCTCTTCCAGATTTCCCTGGGAGAGCGGCCCAGCAGAACCTGCAGAGACGCCTCGCAGTTGTCCAGCGCCATGGTGTTCTGATGCACAGAGGCCCTGGCTGTTTCAACCTCAGCCTTGGCACGCTGCCAGTCCAGCTCGGTCAGCTCGCCAAGCTTGTAGCGGCTGGTGTAGATGCGCAGGGCTTCCTCACGCGTTGCCAGCGTCCTTTTGGCGATGCCAAGCTGCATGTCGTAGGAGAGCATGGCAAAGTAGCTCTGGCAGACCTGGCCTGCGGTGGACAGGCGCAGCGCTTCATGCTTCAGAGCCGTCTGCAGCATGATGTTGGTCAGCCTGGTGTAGTGGTTGCGGGTGGCTCCCCAGAAATCGATCTCCCAGCTGGCTGCAATCTGGCCCTGGTAGGCAGTGAACCATTTGGAAGAGGGCATGTTGGACCCGAATGAGGAGTTGGCCTGCTTTTCAGAGACGCCGGTGGCTGTCGCACCGCCCGTGGCGCTGATGGTGGGCCACAAAGAGGAGGATCCGATATTGGCTTCTGCGGCTGCGGCGCGGATGCCTGCCATGGAAGCCGCCAGATCCTGGTTGTGCTTCAAAGCTTCGTCGACCATGGCGTTCAGCACGGGGTCGTTGAAGCGCTTCCACCAGTCCGTATTGAGGGGCTGAGCAGCCGGCGTCAGTTTCGTCCAAGCCTCAGGAATATCCATCTTGGGTTGCTCATAGTCCGGGGCAAAGGAGCAGGCTGAAAGCACAGCTCCCATTGCCAGGCAGACTAGAGCTCTGGAAAAGAACTTAGAAGACACTAGGCGTTAACCTCCTCTTCTTCACTGCCCTTTCCCTTGTTGGGGTCGGTCTTGCCCCTGATTATCAGGGAGGCCTTGCTCACGAGGATAAAGAACAAGGGGATGAACAGTGTTGCAATGCACGTTGAAAAGAGCATGCCGCCGATAACGGCTGTGCCGATGGAGTGGCGGCTGTGGGCGCCGGCACCGGAAGACATGGCCAGGGGCACAACACCAAGGATGAAGGCCAGGGACGTCATGACAATAGGACGGAAGCGCAGGCGGGCGGCATGCATGGCCGCAACGCTCAGTTCCTTGCCCTCGCGCCATGCCTGAGTGGCAAATTCAACAATCAGAATTGCGTTCTTGGCTGAAAGGCCGATAAGCGTCACCAGGGCGACCTGGAAGTAGACGTCGTTGGTGAGGCCGCGCCCCCACTGGGCCATAAAGGCGCCCAGCACGCTGAAGGGCACTGAAGCAAGGACTGCGATGGGCAGCGACCAGGATTCATACTGGCCGGCCAGGATCAGAAAGACCATGACCAGGGCCATGACGAAGATGATGGCGGTGTCAGCCGTAGACAGCTTTTCCTGCAGGGAGGAGCCGCCCCAGCCGACATTGTAGCCTGTGGGCAGCGACTCGCGGGCAGTTTCTTCAAGAGCCTTCATAACCTGGCCGCTGCTGTAGCCGTCGGCAGGTCCGCCGGTGATGCGGGCGGCCGGGAAGCCGTTGTAGCGCACAACAGCCACGGGGTCGGTCCTGCGCTCCAGGGTGATGATGGCGGACAGAGGCACCATCTCATCCTTGTCGTTGCGCACGAACACGTCGTTCAGGTTCTCGCCTTTCAGGCGGTACTGGGAGTCGGCCTGCATGCGGACCTGGAACGTTCTGCCCATGTAGTTGAAGTCGTTGACGTAGTAGGTGCCGAACGCGCCCTGCATTGCCGTAAAGGCGTCTGTCAGGGAGATGCCCATATCCTTGCAGCGGGCACGGTCCAGGTTTGCGTAAATAACAGGTGCGCCGGTGCTGAACAGGTTCTGGCAGCTGCCTACGGCAGGCTTCTCCAAAGCCTTGGCGCACAGCTCGTCGGCGTGCTTTTCAAGGTCGGCCAGGGTGTCGCTGTTGCGCATCTGCACGTAGCCTTCAAAGCCGCCGGTGTCGCTCATGCCGGGAATGGCCGGCGGAGAGAAGCCCAGGACGACGGCGGAGGGCTGCATGGCGTTGAGGCGCATGAGCTTGCCGGTCAAGGAAACGTCGTCCATGCCGGGAGCCTTGCGTTCATCCCATGGGCGCAGGCTCAGGAAGAAGGTGGCGTAGTTCGACTTGACCGAGGAGCTCAAGAGGTCGAAGCCGTTGATGACAACGACGCTTTCAACGACCTTGCTTTCTTCCTTGGCAAAGTCTTCCACCAGCTTGGTGATCTGGCGGGTTCTGTGGGTGGAGGCACCGTCATCCAGGAAGACGACGCCCAAAGCATAGCCCTGGTCCTCATTGGGCACCATGGAGGTGGGCACAATGGAAGACAGGAAATAGAGCAGGACGCAGACGCCGCCCACAACGCCCATGGAGATGACAGGAGCGTTTTTGATGACGCGCACCGTCCTCACATAGGAGTGGGTGCACTTGGCAAACAGATAGTTGAAGGCCACAAAGAAGCGCGGGATGTTCCCGTCGCTGTGCCCTTTCAGGAGAATGGAGCACAGGGCCGGCGTCAGGGTCAGGGCGACGATGCCGGACAAGACGACCGACACGGAAATCGTGATGGCGAACTGCTTGTACATCTGACCGGCAAGACCGCCCATAAAGGAGACGGGGATGAACACAGAGCAGAGCACGAGCACGATGGCGATAAGGGCGCCCGTCACTTCATGCATGGCCTTGGCTGTCGCCTCCTTGGGAGGCAGATGCTCGGTAGCCATAATGCGTTCGACGTTTTCCAGCACGACGATGGCGTCGTCAACAACGATGCCGATGGCCAGCACCAGGCCGAACAGCGTCAGGGTGTTGATGGAGTAGCCAAGGGCAAGCATGCCGGCAAAGGTGCCGATGACGGAAACAGGCACGGCGATGCAGGGAATGATGGTGGCGCGCCAGTTCTGCAGGAAGAGGAAGACGACCAGGAACACCAGCACCATGGCTTCAACCAGTGTGTGCTCCACTTCGTTGATGGAGGCCAAAACGAACTGGTTCGTGTCAACGGGTGCGTCAAGCTTCATGCCCTCGGGCATGTCCTTGCGCAGCTCGTTCAGCCTGGCCGTAACGCGCTCGCCTGTAGCAATGGCGTTGGCGCCGGGAAGCAGGTAGACGCCTGCCTGCCTGGCTATGTGGCCGTTGTAGTAGCCTTCAACGGCGTAGCTCTGGGCGCCAAGCTCGACGCGGGCCACGTCCTTGAGCAGCAGCCTGGAGGAGTCCTCGCCGGTGCGGACAATGATGTTCTCAAATTCCTCGGGGGTGACCAGACGGCCCTTGGCGTCGATCTGCCAGTTCATCATGGTGTCCGACGGGGCAGGCTCGTCGCCTATGCGGCCGGGGGCAAACTGCTGGTTCTGGTCGGATATGGCCTGGGCAATGTCTGAAGGCGTCAGATGGTACTTGGCCAGCATTTCCGGCTTGAGCCAGACACGCATGGAGTAGTCGGACGGACCAAAGCTTGAAGCTTCGCCGACACCCTCGACACGCTTGAGCTCGTCCAGGATGTTGATTTCCAGGTAGTTGGCCAGGTCGATGCTGCTGTAGCGGTCGTCGTCCGAATAGATGCAGAGCAGCTGCAGGAAGGACGGCGATCGCTTGGTGACCTTGATGCCCAGACTTCGGACCGTCTGCGGCAGCAGTGTCTGCGCCAGGTTGACCTTGTTGTTGACGTTGACCAGGGCCATGTCAGGGTCGGCGCCCAGGGCAAAGTAGACGTTGACCATGGCGATGCCGGCGCCTGAGGACGAGGTTGACTGCATGTAGAGCATGCTTTCAACACCGTTGATCTGCACCTCAAGCGGGGCGACTGCCGTTTCTGCAATAGTTTTTGCCGACGCACCAGGATAGTTCAGGTTGATGTTGATGTTCGTCGGGATAAGGTCGGGATACTGGGCCACCGGCAGCACGTTCATGGCCAGTGCGCCGGCGAGCGTTATGATAATGGAAATGACGCTCGACAGAATCGGGCGTCGGATAAATATGCTTGGTCTGACAGATGCGGCCATTTACATTCACCTCACCGGTCTAGTTTGCCTTGGCAGCTTTCTTGCCGTCTTGGGGGGCATTGGGATCGTCGTAGCGCACGGTTGCGCCTTCGCCAACCTTGAGCATGCCGTCAACAACGATGCGCTCGCCGCCCTTCAGGCCGCTGTCCAGAAGATAGTCCTGGTCAATGGCCTTGCCGATCTTCACGGGGACGCGGTGGCAGACGTTCTGCTTGTC
>CAZWGJ010000020.1:0-20549 GCA_964633375.1 uncultured Desulfovibrio sp. | reverse complement strand
GACGTCGTCGTGCATGAGGGTCGCACAGTGGAGCATTTCCAGCGTGCTGGCAAGGCGGGGCAGGCTCCTTGTGCCGTCCTTGTCCTTGGCCCCGAAAAGGCGGGCGCAGAGGATGACCAGCAGCGGGCGCAGCCGTTTGCCGCCTGCCATGAGCGTATGCCTGGCCGCCGGCCTTGACGGAGCCGGCAGTTCCTCAACCAGTGCGTCGAGGGCCTTGCTGATGGCAGGCAGTTCAAGCGCCATGCGGGCTTTGAGAAGAAGAGAAGCCATGAAAGAACCTTCTGCTGCGGTTTAGAGACGACGGTAGTCGAAGCCGGCTTCCAGCATCTTCTGCTTGTCGAAGAATCCCTTGATGTCAAAGATGAAGGGATTGGTCTTGTCGCGGAAGAAGTTCTTCAAGGCGTCCATGTCGAGCTCGGCATAGGCTTTGTGCGGCACAGCCAGGATGAGGGCGTCCAGGTCGTGCAGCTCCGCCATGGGCACAAGCTTCTGGCCGTAGTGGTGCATGGCCTCGTCAGGATAGGCCTGGGCGTCCGTAACCAGGACGTCGAGGCCGAAGTCCTTCAGCTCGGCGATGATGTCGACAACCCTGGTGTTGCGCAGGTCAGGCACGTTTTCCTTGAAGGTGAAGCCCAAGATGCCGACGCGTGCGCCGCGGACCACGCAGCCGCGGCTGATCATGGCCTTGACCACGCGCTGGGCTGCGACGCGCCCCATGCTGTCGTTGATGCGGCGGCCGGAGAGAATGACGTCGGGATGGTAGCCCAGCTCCTCAGCCTTGAAGGTCAGGTAGTAGGGATCGACGCCGATGCAGTGCCCGCCGACGAGGCCGGGACGGAAGGGCAGGAAATTCCACTTTGTTCCGGCAGCCTCCAGCACTTCCAGGGTGTCGATGCCCATGAGGTGGAAGATGACGGAGAGCTCGTTCATCAAGGCGATGTTGAGGTCGCGCTGGGTGTTCTCAATGACCTTGGCAGCCTCTGCCACCTTGATGCAGCTGGCCCTGTGGATGCCTGCCTTGACAACGGAGCCGTAGACGCCGGCAAGAAGGTCGGCTGTGGGCTTGTCGGAGCCGGAGACGATCTTGGTGATGGTCTCAAGGGTGTGCACCTTGTCGCCGGGGTTGATGCGCTCGGGGGAGTAGCCGACGGTGAAGTCCGTGCCCATCTTCATGCCGCTGTGCTTTTCCAGCAGAGGGACGCAGACTTCCTCGGTGAGGCCGGGGTAGACTGTGGACTCAAAGCAGATGACGCAGCCCTTGTCCATGTGGTCGCCGACAAGCTCGGAGGCGGAGACGACAGGGGTCAGATCCGGGGTCTTGTGGTCGTCAATGGGGGTCGGAACGGCTACGATGATGACGCCGGCCTTCTTGAGGCAGGCGGGATCGGCGCTGTAGGCAATCTTTGCATTGGCCAGCTTTTCGTCCGTGACCTCGTTGGTGTGGTCGTGGCCGCCTTCGAGCTCCTTGATGCGGGCGGCTGATATATCAAATCCGATGACGTCAAAGTGATGTGAAAAGGCAACGGCAAGAGGCAGACCCACATAGCCCAGCCCGACGACGGCGACGGACTTGCGATGCTGGGTAAGATCGTCAAAAGTAGTCATAGTCATGGATTTAGTCCTTTTATTTTTACGGAACCGGCTTTACAGCCGGTTCCGAACATGTCAGGAAAATGCAATGGAACAGTTTGATTTAAAGCTCTTTATCAAGGCGCTGGGACTGGCTTTTGCCATTGAAGGCATGATCTGGGCCGGATTTCCCAAGGCCATGCGCGATGCTGCCAGGCTGGCTGCGGACATGCCTGCCTCCTCCCTGCGCCTCTTCGGGCTCATCGTCTTTGTGGTCGGGATTGTCGTCTGCAGCCTGGGCTTTTAGAAGCGCAGGCCCTGCAGCGGGCGGCAGCGGCTAGCCCTTCTTTTCGCCGACATGCAGGCAGACGATGCCCTGGGTGAGCTTCTCATAGCTGACCATGGAAAAGCCGGCCTGTTCCATTTCCCTTGCCAGCTCCCAGGCGCTGGGGAAGGCATTGATGGTTTTTGCCAGGTACGTGTAGGCTCCGTCGTCGCGGGAGACCAGGCGTCCTATGCGGGGCAGGAGGCGGTTGAGATACCAGTTGTAGAGGCCGCCGAAGATGCGTTCCTTCCCTGAGCCGAATTCCAGGATGCAGAGGCGTCCGCCGGGAGCAAGGACGCGGTACATTTCGGCGAGCGCCTCGTTTCTGGGGACGATGTTGCGGATGCCGAAGGCTATGGTCACGCTGTCCACGCTGTTGTCAGGCAGGGGGATGTGCTTGCCGTCGGCATTGACGGGCACAACCCTGTGCTCCATGCGCTTGGCAAGCTTCTGCGTGCCTATGGCGAGCATGGGGAGGCAGAAGTCCATTGCCAGGACTGTGCAGTCGTAGTGTCTTTTGCGCAGAGCCAGGGAGACATCCATGGTGCCGGCAGCCATGTCGAGGATGCGGTGCGTTGCGCCGAGCTTGGCAGCCTTTGCCAGCTTATAGCGCCAGTAGCAGTCGATCCCGAGGGACAGGACGTGGTTGAGGAGGTCGTAGAAGCGCGCAATGCGGCTGAACATTCCTGATACTGCCTGGTCATGTCCGCTTGCTGAGAACTGTTGCATTGTCAGAACTTCCTTGCTTTGTCGTGTGCAGCAGCCTCAGGCTGCTGATGGGTAGTTGAAGAAACCGTTGAAAACTCCGCTAAAACGGTATTTCCTCGTCTTTTTTCTTTGAGGAAGTTTTCTGCGCCTCAAGAATTGTCTTGTAGACAACCCGGTAGATGTTGGGAAACGCGTTCTCGATGTTGTTTTGCGAGACGTTTCTTGTCTCGATCAGCTTGCAGGTCAGTTCTTTGGCTACTTGCAGAGCTTCCTTTTGGTCCTTGTCCAGCATGAGCGCGTATCCTCCCTGAAAAAAAAGAAACCCGCCCTTGGGGAATGGCCGTGACCCCCCATGGATCACAGCGGGCGGGAAGAGAACGGAAATGGGTGCACCACCGCCCTCTTTTTGCAATATGTCTGCCTGACGGCAAAAAGAGTGATCAAGTTTACGAGACTACGAACACCTTGGCAAGATGGCAGCAGGCGGAAGGTGCGTTGTCCGTCCGCCTGCCTGCGAATCAGTCTTTTTGTGCCGGAAGGCCGTGTTAGTTGCTGTGGTCGATGGAGCAGTGCAGCGTTTCTGCGGCAGGAGTGAAGTCAAAGGAGATCGACATTTTGAAGCTGCCCTTGGTGAAAAGGACAGTGCTGTTTTTTGCAGAGATGCCTGCACCCTTCTTTGTCGCAAGAGAGTACTTTTCTGCATCATACTCCATGTATTTGCCGCCGAAGACAGAGAAGACATTGTTCGTAAAGTCAATAATGACCAAGGGGCTGCTTCCATTGCCGGCAAGAACCTGCTTTCCGTCGGCATCCTTCAGGATGAAGCTGCCGCTCACGGCAACGTAGTTCTGGTTGCCGACAAAGCTTATGCTGCTGCTCTTGTCTTCACTGTCAATGATGAAGCTCTTTTCTGAAAGGATTTTTATATCGCCGATTTCAGTGCTGATTTTGAGGTTGTCCTTGGATTCAAAGAATCTGTTTGGAGCCTCGCCGGGGTTCTTTGGCTCAAAATGATGGACTATGACATTGTCAAGAGCCTTGCGGTAGGAAAAATCTGTCGATTTGTATTGCACTTTCTTGGCATCATTTTTGATGGTGACAAGAGCGCAGCTTTCAGCAAAGCACTCTGACCCGCTGAAGAGAGCAAAGGCGAAAATCAACAGTCCGGGTAAAAAGCGCATGGTGAAGTATCCTTTTCCTTTGAGTACAGAGAAAGTGACTGGCAAAAAAGAGTCCCTGAAAAACTTCTGAAGAGGACATAAGGCCTTTGGGGCTGCGTCAGCTGTTTTGGGCAAGGCGCAGGATCTCTTCGCGCAGGATGCGTGAGCAGGTGCCGGCGACAAGCTGTTCCAGCTTCTCTTCGGTGAATGTCTGCTCGCAGGCTTCAAGGCGTGCCGCAAGCCCGGCAAGCTGAGAGGAATACGCTTTTTCCTTTTCTTCCTGGAGCAGCATCTCCCGGGCCAGCTGCTGCTCCAGCTCCTGGACGCGTGCTGCCAGCGCCTCAGCCTGTCCGGCATCCTCATCCTGCCCGGCGGCTTTTTCAGCTGCGGAAGTCTCTGCCTGTGCTTCAGCCGGCACTCTGTTAGTGCCGTCCAATGTATCGTGTGAGGTGTGCTTTTCCATTTCGTTCAGTCGATATTCCAGCTGGTTCTGCCTGTCTGACAGGAACCTCAGATTGTCTTCAATCTGGGCGAGCCTGCCCTGCTTGGCGCAGCCATTGGCAATAAGTTCTTCAAATTCTTCCCTAAGGTGCCTGAAGCCGTCTTCCAGTCCCGTGGTGGCTGCGTTGACAGTCTCGTGAATTCTTGCTGCCAGCTCCTCGGGGGTGCACTGTCTGTCTTTTTCGGATTTTTCCAGCTCTTCAGTCTGTCTTATAGCCAGCTGCTGGACTTCCTTGTTGAGGGAGTTGAGGCGCGTAGTGGCCAGGTTGAGCTGGTTCTGGTACGTCTGAAGCATGTCGCTCAAGCGTGCATCGGCGGCATACTTTTCGTTGAGATGGACTTCAAGGCTGTTCAGGCGGCTGGCAACAGCGTCAACGTCCTGGAGCAGTTCTGCGCGCAGTTCCTCATAGATCTGGCCGAAGCCGGCTGGGGGCATGTCTGCGAAGGGGGCGTCCGCCGGGGAATTGCCTGCCATGCCGGGCAGACTGGCTGCTTTTTCTACGCCGGTGCCGGCATTGTCCCCTGGCATGTCGTCCGGCTTGTCGTTGATGGCAGCGTTGGCCGGAACGTCGTTGACGCCGATGTTGATGACGGGCTGCTCTCCGGCCAGGGAGAGAAATTGTGCAGCCGAAACAGATTCCTGTGGTGTCATATCGTCCAAAGGCAGGTGCGCCTGGGTAATTGTCTGCGGATCGCTTGGGGAATTGTTCTGCACATCGCCTTGAGGAGAGCCCTCAAAATCCGGCTGGACCGCCGGGGTTTGAGCATCCTTTATAACAGGGGAGACTGCCTCAGCATTCATGGCCGTGCGCATCTCGTTATTTGTCCATGGTCTTTGGACTTCGTTCAGTTTTTGGCTGCCGCAGGCAGGCTGCTCTGGTGTTCCCTTGGTAATCAGTGTCGTCAGTTCAATAATGTCAGAGCTGTTGTCAGGAGAAGAAGCCATATGGGCGGGATCCTCTTAGTGCAAAAAAGAAGAGATTGTCAGCGGGTGGTCTCCCTTCAAGGACTTGCGGCAGCTGCCGCAGGAAAGGCCGGGAAAAGCAGGACAATCACACAGAAGCCAGGGGGAAGGGCGTCCGGCCTGGCGCAGGGCGTGCAGCCTGCGGATGCGTTTTTAACGTCCTTGGCGGGCATCCCCTTGTCTGCGCCATACAGTGATTTTAGCTTGAGTACCTTGGTTTGTCGAGATAGCAGGAGAATGGAGCAGAGCCTGCGCAAAAGGCTCTGCAGCCGCATGACATGCGCTGATCTTTAAAGAAGTGCAGAGGCTCTTGCAGCGAGGGTGCAGGAAGGGCTCGCAAGGCTGTGCGCAGGAACAGAATATGGCAGGAGGTCTTGCCCGAAGCCGCTTTTTTTGCAATGATCTTTTCCAGAGTAGGATGGAGTTTCCTAGTTGTTGGGAGCCCCATGCTTTGTACGTAACAATCGAACGGCAGCCCTTTGCCCGTCAGAGCCGATGCCGCATCGGCAGGCGGTCCGGGGCCGCAGCCTGGAGGAAGTCATGCTCAACGCCAAGCAGTGCGTCCTGTACAGTGGCGGTGCCACCGGCACCGAGCAGTTTTTCGGTGCCCTGGCCGAAGCCTGGGGGATTGAAGAAGTCAACTACAGCTTTGAGGGACATCAGATAGCACGCAAAAGGGGCGTGCGTGTTCTGACAAGTGAGGAGCTGGCTCTGAAAGACGTGAGCCTTGCCTATGTGTCCAAGCTTATGAACCGCGAGTACACCCAGGCGCCTCTGTTCCGCAAAATCCTGCAGAGCATCTGCTGGCAGGTCAGCAGCGGCAGGCAGGTGGTCGTCGTCGGCGCCATCCAGCCCGACGGCACCGTGAAAGGTGGTACAGGCTGGGGTGCTGAGTTCGCCAAGATCTGCAACAAGCCCCTTCTGGTCTTCGACCAGGTGCAGAACGCCTGGTTTGAGTGGGGCAATTCCTGCTGGAACGCTGTTGAGAATCCGGTGATCTCCCAGACGCATTTTGCTGCGACCGGAACGAGGTTCCTTGAAGACAACGGACGCGATGCCATTCAGGACCTCTACAAGCGTTCCTTCAACAGATAAAACAAACGATACCAATGGGAGGACAGGCCAGATGTCCTGCCCTCTCTGCCACATCAGCCGGTGCAGTCCTTCATTGATTTCCTGAAAGCAGGGGATGAATGGGACTGCACTCTGCTGGCGTGTACTACATTTCCTTGCAGGAGAGGCATTTTATGGCCAGGACGTTTACGCCTACTGAAAGCAGCATCCTTCGCATAGTGCAGAAGGATCTGCCGGACTCCCTTACTCCCTATGCTGACATTGCTGAGGAGGCGGGCACGACGGAAGAGGCTGTCCTGGAGCTTTTGCGCTCCCTGAAGGAAGAGGGCGTCATCCGCCGCTTTGGCGCCAGCATAAAGCACCAGCGGGCAGGCTGGGCTGCCAATGCCATGGTCGCCTGGATAGTGCGGGATGAGAAAAGGGACATAGACGCGCTGGGAAGCAGGGCTGCCGAGAACAGCAATGTCTCCCACTGCTACTACAGGCCGTCCGCAGCCTCCGACTGGCCCTATGAACTCTACACCATGGTGCACGGCAGGTCCGATGACGAGGTGGACAGCGTCATCGCCGCACTGCAGGCGGACCTGAAGCTGAAGGACTACTGCGTCCTTGCCAGCAAGCGTGAGTTCAAGAAAATTTCGCCGACGTATTTCTAGTCCGGCTTGCACCAGATTTATGTCTGGCCTGCGTCCGGATGACAGTTGTTGTTAATGCTGCATGCTGCGCAGAGTCTGCGCCATGCAAGGGAGTTGTCATGCCTTCCAGATCTGAAGAATTGTTTGTCAGGGCCTGCGAGCTTATCCCGGGCGGGGTGAACAGCCCTGTCAGGGCCTGCCACAATGTACACAGCCAGCCGGCTTTCATAGCCAGGGGCGCAGGCTCGCACCTGTTTGATGTGGACGGACAGGAATATGTCGATTTCGTTCTTTCCTGGGGTCCCATGATCCTGGGGCATGCCAGGGAAGAGGTCTCCAGAGCTGTCGCCGAGGCAGCCCAGCGCGGCACAAGCTACGGCGCTCCCTGCGAGGACGAGGTGACGCTGGCCCGCATGGTTGTTGAGGCTCTGCCCTCAGTGGAAATGGTGCGCATGGTGAACTCCGGCACCGAGGCAACCATGAGCGCCCTGCGCCTTGCCAGGGGCTACACCAAGCGGAACAAGCTGGTAAAGTTCGTCGGCTGCTACCATGGCCATGCCGACCCCTTCCTGGCGGCAGCAGGCTCCGGTGTTGCGACCTTCTCCATTCCCGGAACCCCGGGCGTCCCTGAGGCTGTAGTCGCCGACACGCTGCTTGCCCCCTACAACGACCTGGAAGCTGTCCGCAGCCTCTTTGAAAAGCAGGGAGAGGCGATAGCCGCCGTCATCGTTGAGCCTGTGGCAGCCAACATGGGTCTGGTTGAGCCTGATGAGGGCTTCCTTGCCGGCCTGCGCGAGCTGACGGCAAAACACGGCGCCCTGCTGATTTTTGATGAGGTCATCACCGGCTTCCGCCTGTCCTACGGCGGAGCTCAGGCCCGCTACGGCATCAACCCAGATCTCACCACCTTTGGCAAGATCATCGGCGGCGGCCTGCCCGTTGGCGCTTTTGGCGGCAGGGCCGACATCATGGACCATATTGCGCCCAAGGGCGAGGTCTACCAGGCAGGCACTTTGTCCGGCAATCCCCTTGCCATGGCAGCCGGCCTTGCGACGTTGAAGCTCTTGAAGCACTGCGACTACGACGCCCTGGAAAAGCGCACAAGCAGCTTTGCCCATGAGCTGGAGAGCATAATCAGGGCCAAGAACGTGCCGATTCAGGTGCACACCATAGCCTCTATGTTCACGCCGTACTTCAGCGACAGCCCGATCAGGAATTTTGCCGACGTGCAGAAGTGCGACCAGGGGTTGTTTGAGACGTTCTACAGGCAGATGCGCCAGCAGGGCATCTACCTTGCCCCGTCCGCCTTTGAGACCGGCATGGTCAGCTTTGCCCATACCGAGGACGACTTTGCCAAGGCTCTGGAAGCAGCCCGCAAGGTGGCCTTCTAGGCGGCAGCATTTGATTTGAAAAGCGTGAGAGGCGCCGGTCTGGTTGACCCCAGGCCGGCGCCTCTCACGCTTCTGTGCTGCAGCAGCGCAAAAAAAGAGACGTGACCGGCTTTAAGTCAGCCAGTCACGCCCGTTGATGTGCATAGTTAGGTTTTGCGCCCGTCAGCCAGGCTGAAAGCGCAGATATGCTGGGAAGGTTTAGTAGCGGGGAGCTCTCGGAGCACGGGGCTTGGCTTCGTTCACACGAAGCATGCGGCCGCCGAATTCATGATTGTCGAGAGCCTCGATGGCAGCCTGAACGCCGTCATCTTCCATTTCGACAAAACCGAAGCCGCGGGCGCGGCCAGTTTCTCTGTCAGAGATCAGTTTGACAGACACAACTGTGCCGTAGGGCGCGAAGAGGTCTTGGACCTGTTCTTCAGTAGCGGACCAGGGCAGATTCCCAACATAGATGGATTTAGCCATGAAAAAAAAACCTCATAAAAAAGCGTAAAGCGCTGTCCCAAAGCTTTGGGCTTGGTGGAACAGTATTAAAAAGACTAGACGCCAGAATAGTTCTTTGTCAATCACTTACAATTTTGTCATTTCTGCCTGGGCAGGGACGCATCCTCTCTGCCTGTGCGTCCGAGCGGGACTGCGTCCTGCCTGTCAGGTGATGCCGGGCAAGTGCGGCAGGGAACAAAAACGTGCCTCCGGCGCGGGGCAGCCTGTCTCTAGTTCACGATAGTTTCTCTCCTTGCTGGTCTTGGGTTTTACTGGAAGTCAGGCGAGGGAGAAGCCTCCCCGAATGCCTCCCTTAAGGCAGGCTCTGCAGCCTGGGGCTGCAGAAAGCTGTGAGCATGCGGTGCGCCTTCCTGCATGTCCTGATGAACCGGTGCACGCCGCTGTCCCTTTGTGCGCACAAGCCTCTGCTCCTTCTCAAAGGACGAAGGCAGGTATCTGCGGCCTGTGCCCTTGCCCCGCGGCGCATACATGTCCTGGGACTGGGCGCTGCCGTGCCCCATGAGGGCAGCAGTGTCAGGGCGGTTTGCCTCTCTGCCCCGCTGGCAGGCCAGGTCCGCCTTGAAGGCGTGGCGCAGGCTGTAGAGGCAGAGGTTCTTTTCCTTTAGGCTGACGCGGCCGCCGCAGCGCAGATAGTTGTTGGCCTGCCGGTAGAGCTCGCAGCATTTCGTGTACATGAAGCGGAAGCTCTCCTCCCTGCTCCATCCTTTTGCCTGCTCGCAGCGGCTGAACAGTTCCTCCATCAGCGTGAAGAAGGTCCTGAGCGCCTGCCTGTAGACGGCCTGCTCGGCACCTGAGAAGAGCATGTGGCGTTCAGCGCCCGTGCCCTGGGCAAGCATGCAGTTCTGCTTGCCGTTGGGGACGGCGAGTATGCCCATGTCCCCGTCTTCCAGGTAGCTTGCGTAGAGCCATTCCTTGGGGCGGAGCCCGGCTACGTACTGGGCCCTGAACCAGGAGGCAGCCACATTGCCCATCGTGGTCCCAAGATGGTCCAGGTAGAAGAGGATGCCCTTAATCTGCTCTGGGGTAGGGTTCCTCTCCCTGAGGGCTGAACTTTTCGTCCCCCTGCGGGTGACTGTAGACGGCTTGAAGGTCCGCAGGGCTTCGAGCCCCTCTGCCGGAAGGAAAGGCCAGAGTACATAAATCAATGAGATCTTTACCCTTTGCAGATTCTGCCTGCTCCACGGCCTTTGCCTGTAGGTCGCTGCAAACCACCTGGGAAAGGAAAGGATGTCCCGCAGTGTTATCAGCTCCATCGGGTTCTTGGCGCAGGCATCGGGGTAGAGCGCCTTGGTGAAGGCTGTCAGATACGGCTTTGCCTGCTGGCTGTAGGACAGGGCTGTCCTGGTGCTGCGGGTGCCCTCTATGCTCCGCCTGGGCTGCACCAGGTGCTCCATGGGCGGCTGCCTGGCTTCCTGCAGCGGCACGAGGATGCCGTCGTATGCTTCATCCAGTGCATCTGCCTGTGTGTCTGCAGGGCTGCCCATTGGATCCTCTGAATATGCCGGATCCTGTGCGGGACGGCTGGAAGCCGGTGTCTTCTTTTCTTGTCTTTCTGCATCGTTCAACTCGCCGGTGTTTTTGGGTGTTTCCATGCGATAGTTCTTTGATAAGTTTGTAAAATAGTACTTCAACATAAATTTTTATCTACTTTCAATAGTATTCGTTGTCTGAGAACAAAAGAGGTTGTCTCTGTATTGCATCCACCTGCTGCCAGGTAAAGTGGTTGGTTGGTTTCCGTTTGAACAAAATCAATATAGCACGTTAGAAAAGTTTGTAAAGAGGTTTTTGTAAAAAAGTCTGCAGCTGTCCGGAATCATTGAGAATGTTTTTTTTTCTGGTATGCCTGCGAGGTGCGTCTGCTTCAGGCGGCAGGCACCTTGACAGCAGCCTTCCATCTGGATATAAACCCCTTTCCTTGCTCGCACCGGATGTGCGGGCTGATTAACCCGTAAGGAGATAACCATGCGGAAATTTGAGACTCTTATCCTCCTGTCGCCCGAGCTCTCCGCTGAAAAGCGTGAAGAAGCCGTAGCAGCGCTCAAGGAAGTCATTGAGCGTGACGGCGGCACCGTTGAGGATGTCGATCAGTGGGGCATGCGCGACCTCGCCTACCCTGTACGTAAACAGATGCGCGGCTTTTACGTCCGTTTAGTCTACAGCGGACCCAATGAGCTGGTAGCCGAACTCGAGCGCAACATTCGTATTGACGCCGACAGGATCTTCAAGTTCCTTACCGTCCGTCTGGACGAGTGCGCCGGCAAAGACGGGGAGGTTGCATAATGGCTTTTAGAAAAAGATTTGCTCCACGCCGCAAGTTCTGTCGCTTCTGCGCTGACAAGGACCTGCCCCTGAACTACAAGAACGCTGACATCCTGCGTGACTTCGTCACCGAGCGCGGCAAGATCATTGCCCGCCGCATTACCGGCACCTGCGCTCACCATCAGCGTCTGTTGACCCGTGAAATCAAGCGTGCCCGCCAGATGGCTTTGCTCATCTACACCTCCACGCATGATTCATCCGTCAAGAAAAAGAGCATGATCTAAGGAGGCTGCGAAAATGAAACTGATCCTTCGCGCCGACGTAGAAAAACTCGGTAATCTTGGTGATATCGTTACGGTGAAGCCCGGCTACGGCCGTAACTATCTTCTGCCTCAGGGCCTGGCTATGCTGGCCACTGAAGCCAACATGAAGACCTTCGAGATGGAGCGCAAAAAGCTGCAGGCCATCATGGATGCCCAGCGTGCTGAAGCCCGCTCCCTCGCTGAAAAGCTGGAAGCCCTTGAGCTGGTCATCCGCATGCATGTGGGTGAGAACGACAAGCTGTACGGCTCCGTCACCACCAGCATGATTGGCGACGCCATCGCTGAATCCGGCATCGACATCGACCGCCGCCGCATTCTGCTTGACGGACCCATCCGCACCCTTGGCGAGTTCAAGGTGCGTGTGCGCCTGCATGCCGACGTCATCGCCGAGCTGCCCCTCAAGGTCCTCTCCGACCACGTTATCGTGGAAGAAGAAGCTGCCGCTGAGGCTCCCGCCGAGGCTCCTGCTGAAGCAGCTGCCGAGACTGCCGCCGAGTAGTTTTCTTTCTTTTTCTCCTTCATTCACCAGAGCGTCATTTCCCATGCGGGAGGTGGCGCTCTGTTCAACTAAAAGTCTTAACGATAGAACAGCAACGCAACGAAGCCTGTGAGGGTACCACATGGACTCTGAACACTCAGCCGCTCCCGCCAGCTCCCCTGCCGGGAGCGTTTCTGTTAAGAAAAACACCGGCTCTGCCAGGCGGGGGGATGTCGTCAAGCAGGCAACCGACTCCCTTGTCAAACGCCTGCCTCCCTTTAATGAGGAAGCTGAGCAGGCTGTGCTGGCTGGTCTCTTTCATTACGCCCAATACCAGGACGACATCTTTGCGTCGCTCACGGCTGAGGACTTCTATGTGCCCCGCCACAGCGTCATCTTCCAGGCCTGCTACGACCTCTTTCAGCAGCGCGCCCCCATTGAGCCCCAGAGCCTGACGGAAAAGCTGCACAGCGACGGCAGGCTGGAAGAGGCCGGCGGCATGGAGTACATCAGCACCCTCTATGGCAACGAGGTGCTGGGCGTCAACGCACCCTTCTACAGCAAGATGGTGCGCAACAAGTCCATGCAGCGCAGGCTGATCAACACCTGCGCCACCATATTGTCCAACTCCTACGACGCCCCCTACGATTCAATCGACGGTCTGCTGGACGACGCCGAGCACTCCATCTTCACCATTGCCGAGAGCACGGCCAATACAAACGACCTGATTTCCGTCACGGCGCTGCGCGACGCCTTCTTCCACAGGCTGGAACTCAATTCCGAGAGCAGCAGCGCCCTCACCGGCGTGACGACGGGCTTTGCCGAGCTGGACCGCATGACAGGCGGTCTTCAGGGATCGGATCTGATCATTGTCGCCGCCCGCCCCTCCATGGGCAAGACGGCATTCTCCCTTAACATGGCCGTCAATGCGGCAGAAGCCGGGCACAAGGTTGCCTTCTTCTCGCTGGAAATGAGTGCTGAGCAGCTGGAGTCCCGTTTGATGTCCATTCTGTCCAAGGTGCCGCTCAGCAAGATCCGCCAGCCCCGCTATCTGAACGACGTGGAGTGGAAGCAGCTCTATGATGCAGCCGACACGCTGAACATGGATTTGTTCATCGATGACACGCCCTCTCTGCGCACTCTGGATCTGCGTGCCAAGGCGCGCCGCATGAAGGCCAGGCACGGGCTGGACCTCATCCTGGTTGACTATCTGCAGCTGATGCGCCCCTCAAGGCCGCTCAACTCCCGCGAGCTGGAAATCTCGGAAATTTCGCGCACCTTGAAAGCGCTTGCCAAGGAGCTGCAGATACCTGTCATTGCCCTGAGCCAGCTGAACCGCAAGCTGGAAGAACGCAACGACAAGCGCCCGATGATGTCGGATCTGCGTGAGTCCGGCGCTATCGAGCAGGATGCCGACGTCATCATGTTTTTGTACAGGGACGACGTCTATTCCAAGCGCAAGAAGGTGTCTGCCGAGGGGACTGCCGAGCCTGAGAGCAGGCTTTTGAACAGTCCTACCGAGGTCATCATAGGCAAGCAGCGCAATGGCCCCGTCGGCACCGTCAAGCTTTTGTACCGCTGCGAGTACACGAGCTTTGAGGACCTTGCCCAGGAATACGAGGCCTTCCCCTCGGAGAACGGCATCCTGCAGTAGTGCAGGGCCAAAAGGCCTGCGTAGAAAGCAAAAACGGCGTCCTGCCCCTCTAGGATCGGGCAGGGCGCCGTTGTTTTTTCTTGTTTTGCAGCAGCCGGCACTTACACCATATAGGTGCGGGCGTTCATGGTTCCTACGATGCAGAGCAGCTCATAGGCAATGGTGTCGAGCTGGTCTGCCCATTCCTGGGGCGTGACAGGCTTGACGCCCTCGTCCGCCTCGCCGCCCCACAGCCACACTGTATCCCCTGCCTTTGTTTCGGGAAGGTCGGTTACGTCGAACATCATGAGGTTCATGCAGACCCTGCCGACCTGGTGGATTCTCTTTCCGTGCAGCAGGGCTTCAAGCTTGTTGGACAGGCGTCTTGGCACGCCGTTGGCATAGCCGATTTCGACGACAGCCAGGCGCATGTCCTGGGCGGCTGTGTAGGTCTGTCCGTAGGAAACGGCTTCGCCCTTGCGCAGCTCAGTCACCTGGGCCACCTTGGCGCTTAAGCTCATGACCCACTGAAGCTGGCTTCCAAGATACTCCTGGCTTGTGCCGGCAAAGGGGTTGCCGCCGTAGAGGACGTAGCCGGGGCGGGCGACGTCGCAGATGTTGCAGCGGAAATTGGTTTCCAGTGTGCCTGCCGAGTTGAAGAGGCTTCTGTCGATGTCGGGGAAGGCGGCAAGCAGCGTGGCTGCCATATCCGAAAAGAGGCAGATCTGGTCTGTTGTCTGGGACTGCTTTTCGGGCATGTCTGCGCAGGAGCAGTGCGAGACGCAGATGGTCGGCTTCACCGTCGGCATGCCCTTCAGCTTGTCGATAAGGAGGGGCAGGCTTTCCTGGCGGAAGCCCAGCCTGTGCATGCCGGTCTCAAATTTGATGGCGATGGGCATGGGATTGTCCTTGGAGCCCATGGAGCCGGCCCTTTCCAGCATCTCAAAGCTGGTGACAAGCGCGGTCAGGCTGTAGTTGCGGGCAGTCTGCCATTCCTCATCCCTGATTGGCGGCAGAAGGGGCAAGATGACTTCATTGTTGTGTCCCTGCTCCCGCAGAAGGCGTCCCTCATCGACATAGCCGACGGCAAAGCGCCTGGCGCCGGCCTTGGCAAGGCAGTCGGCTACTCTGAGCAGCCCGTGTCCGTAGGCGTCGGACTTGATGACCGGCATGAGGTATTCCGGCTTGCCCAGCAGACTGAAATTTTTGGCCAGGGCGGTGAGGTTGATGTGGCATTTGGAGGATGAGAAGTGGCAGGACGGCATTGCTCAGTTCCTATAGTAAAGATTCTTTTAAGGTCGGCATGACAGGCTGCGGCACCTGTCATCCTGTTGGGAAAACAAGTTTTTTACCTTTTTACTATAGGCCATGCAAGATCCATCTGACGTAAGATCTTGCGTGTGCCGGCAAAATGGGCGAAAAGAAAGCGTTCCCGCGTCGAAGAGGACTGCGTACTGAAAGACGGCTGGCAGCCGTCCAGGTGCCATGTCAAAAGTCAGGTTTAAGGTCATGTCAGGTTAGGAGGCGTGATGGCGGTATATGAGTTAATGCAGAAGGACGGGCAGGCCAGGGCCGGTGTCCTGCACACTGCCCATGGCGACATCCCTACGCCTATCTTCATGCCTGTCGGCACGGTCGGCTCGGTCAAGGCCGTTGCGCCCGACGATCTGGCGCAGATCGGGGCGCCGATTATCCTGGGGAACACCTATCATCTCTATCTTCGCCCCGGGCATGAACTTGTCGCCCGCCACGGCGGCCTGCACGGCTTTGCTTCATGGCCCGGCGCCATCCTGACTGACAGCGGCGGCTTCCAGGTCTTCAGCCTGAGCTCCCTGCGACGCATCCAGGAGGAAGGCGTTGAGTTTCGATCCCACATCGACGGCTCGAAGCACTTCTTCACGCCTGAGAAGGTCCTGGAGATAGAAAGAGCCCTGAATTCAGACATCATGATGGTGCTGGATGAGTGCGTACCGTATGGTGCTGATTATCACTACACAGAAAAAAGCCTCGCTTTGACAACACGTTGGGCCAAGAGGGCCTTGGAGGCGTATCCTGCGGGGACGGCTCCCAACCTCATCTTCGGCATCACGCAGGGCGGCTTCTTCAAGGACCTGCGCACCCGCTCCATTGAGGAGATCTGCGCCCTTGATTTTGACGGCTTCGCCATAGGCGGCCTGTCTGTCGGCGAGAGCAAGCACGAGATGTACGAGCTTTTGGAGCATGCGGCAGGACAGCTGCCGGCGCACAAGGCACGCTACCTTATGGGCGTCGGCACGCCTCTGGACATTGTGACCGGCATCAGCATGGGCGTGGACATGTTCGACTGCGTCCTTCCCACCAGGAACGCCCGCAACGGGACGCTGTACACTTCGGTCGGCAAGGTGAACATCAAGGGGGTCAAGTACGCCGATGACGACAGCCCCCTGGATCCTGCCTGCTCCTGCTACACCTGCAGGACCTTTTCCAGGGCGTATCTGCGCCATCTCTATGTCAGCAAGGAGCTGCTGAGCTTCAGGCTCAACTCCCTGCATAACCTGACCTATTTCCTCAACCTTGTGCGCAGTGCCAGGCAGCACATCCTGGACGGCACCTTCGCCGAGTTCAAGGCGCATATTGAGGGCCTGTACCCTGATGAGTATGCCAGGTCGCAGGGCCTGTAGACCTGGCTGCCGCCAAGGATTTTTGAAAGCTGATTTTGTAGAAAAATTTTACATATAAGGAGTTATTACCAGTGAGCAAGGTACCGCACCGCTGCGGCTGGGTGGCCATCATGGGGCCGCCCAATGCCGGCAAATCGACGCTTCTCAACACGCTGATGGAGCAGAAGGTCACCATCGTGACACCCAAGCCCCAGACGACGCGCAGCCAGGTCGTGGGCATTATGACGGAGCCTGATCTTCAGGTCGTCTTCATGGATACGCCAGGCCTCTCCCAGGGGCGCGGGCAGCTCAGCAAGAGCATGCTCCAGGCCGTGTGGGAAAGCCTGCGGCAGGCAGACGTCATCATGCCTGTCCTTGATGCCCATACCTACATCCTGCATCCGGAGTACCTTGAAAAGGACATCGCCCCCATTGTCGATGCCCTGCGCGGGGAGACCAGGCCCATCGTGGTGGTCGTCAACAAGATTGACCTTTTCGCCGACAAGAGCCGCATGCTCCCGCTTCTGACAGAGCTTAACTCTCTCTGGCCCGAGGCGGAGATCTATCCTCTGTCCGCCCTGAACAGGGACGGCATAGCCGGCCTCAAGAAGGTGCTGGCCGACAGGCTGCCTGAGCAGGCTGCCCAGTATCCGGAAGAGCAGATCTCAACCCAGCCGGTGCGCTTCATGGCAGCCGAGCTCATCCGTGAAAAGCTCTTTCTGCATCTGCGCGAAGAGGTTCCCTACGGCACTGCCGTTGCCATTGAGAGATGGGAAGAAGGCGCAGAGGGAAAGCAGACCATCATCTATGCGACCATCTTCGTGAGCCGTCCCATGCACAAGTCCATGGTGATAGGCAAGGGCGGGGCGATGATCAAAAAGATCGGCTCCGAGGCCCGCGCCGACATCCAGGAACTTCTGGGAAGTAAGGTTCATCTTGAACTGTGGGTCAAGGTGCGCGAGCACTGCAGCGAGGACATGACCTTCCTGCATGAAGTGGAAATGGACAACCTTGGAGGGTTGATTGACAATGGCAAGTGAGCTTGGCCGCAGATATGAAGCTGTGCTCAGCCGCCTGGACAAGGGGCTGGCGCAGGCTGGCCGCAAGGCAGGCGACGTCAGGCTGCTGGCAGTGTCCAAGCTGCATCCGGCCTGCGACATTGCCGAGCTGGCCGGCATGGGACAGGCGGACTTTGGCGAGAACTACGTCCAGGAAGCACTGGAAAAGCGGCAGGAACTGGAGAATGCCGATCTTGGTCTGGCATCATCTCTGCGCTGGCATATGATAGGCCATGTGCAGAGCCGCAAGGCAGGTCTGGTGGCAGGGCACTTTTCGCTGGTGCATACGCTTGACTCCATGAAGCTGGCTGACTGCATGGAAAAGCACCTCGTTCAGTACGACATAAAGCAGAACGTCCTGATCGAGGTGAATGTCGGCGAAGAGGAACAGAAGACAGGCCTCTCCAGGCAGGACCTGCATGCCCTGGCTGACCACGTCTGCCAAAACTGCCCGCATCTTGCCCTGCAGGGGCTGATGTGCATTCCGCCGGTCTACGATGCAGGCGAGGAGGCACGTCCCTACTTTGCTTTGCTTCGCCGGCTCTGCGAGGAGCTCAGGGCCTATTCAGGCATGGCCCTTCCTGAACTCTCCATGGGCATGTCCGGAGATTTTGAGTGGGCCATAGCAGAGGGAGCCACCATTGTGCGCGTCGGGACCGACATCTTTGGCGCCCGTCCGCCCAAGCATGTTTAGCCCGGCTTAAAGCCCCATACATAAACCAACGCCCTGTACGATGCTGTGTGCTTCGTGCAGGGCGTTCTTTTTGTGCTGTTTTTTTTTGCGGCAGCCCTAAAGAAAAGCGGGAATCTGCCGATAATAAAGATCAACGCGTTGCCTGGGCACTTGCCAGGGCCAGCAAAATGCCTCCGGCTTGTGCAACGTTGAGAGAGTCAAAGGAACGGCGGAACGGAATGTTCAGCCATTTTGAGCACCTCTTGGCAACGCCAGGGCGAAGCCCTTTTTCTTCAGCCCCAAGCACCAGAACGGCAGGCATGTCAAGGCTCTCCGTATAGGGATTGACACTTGAGCCGTCAGGACCAGGTCCTGTGCCGTAGATGGTGAAGCCTGCTTCCTCTGCCACGTCAAGGGCACGGGCAAGGTTCGTTGCCCTGGAGACGGGAAGAAGGCTGAGGGCGCCGGCCGAGGAGCGCAGGGCGGCAGGGCCGAGGAACGCAGAATTGTGTTCCGGCAGCAGAAGCCCGGCAGCACCAAGTGCATACATGGTGCGCGCCAGTGTTCCCACATTGCCCGGGTCTTTCACCTGATCAAGGGCAACAATCACTGGCAGAGGCGCTTCGGAAGTCAGCTGCAGCAGCTCTTCAACGCCGATGGTGGTGATGCTGGCCAGCCTTGCAACAACGCCCTGATGATGCGTGCCGCCCCTTTCCCTGTCTGAATGGCAGATGCGGTCAAGGGCCTGCTGCTCAACAAGTGAATAGTGAATGTGGTTTCTGCGGCAGAGGTCCTGGATTTCAAGGAGTTCTGCCGAGCGTCCGCCCTTCCGGCAATAGACCTGGTCAACTCGGCCAGGCGTGTCGCGGAGAATCTCAAGGACCGGCTTGAGTCCAGGCAGGATAAAGGACGCATTGTTTTCCATAAGATATTTCCTTGCGTAAGACGTGGGATTTGGCGCTGCCAGCTGAACGCCACAGACAACGCAGGAGACAATACATCATGGTGCAAAAATGACCAAATGCCTTCCCAGTACCTCTGTTACAGCCGATGCGTCAGTTTCTGATTCCGCCTGCCGTTTGTGCCGTCTTTTCCTGGCGTGCATGATGGTCGCTTTTATGGCCGGCTGCGCTGCCCAGACTGGAGACGGGGGGGCTGGTTCTGGCTTCTTTGGCCAGCCGCAGCAGCGTTCCCTGACAGATTACGAACGGAACCTTGTTGAGCAGAACAAAGGGGAGATAGCCCTGTCTGTGCCGGCGTCTGCCAAGCCGCTGGTGGAAAAGAAGGTTGCCTACTACTTGGGACCCGGCAGAAAAACGATAGAAAAGCATTCCAAGCAGGCTGAAAAGTATCTGGGCTACGCAAAGGAAGTCTTCAGGTCCAGAAACATGCCCGAGGAGCTTGCCTACCTGGCCATTGTTGAGAGCGGCTACAATGTCAAGGCCTGCTCCCAGTCAGGTGCAAAGGGTGCGTGGCAGTTTATGGCTCCGACAGGGGAGCAGTACGGGCTGGAGCATGACAACTGGGGTGATGAGCGCATGAGCGTCTATGCAGCCACCATCGCTGCAGCCGACTACCTTGAAAAGCTCTATGCCCAGTTTGGCGACTGGCCTACTGCCATTGCTGCCTACAATGCTGGCGAGAGGAAAGTTTCAAATGCCTGCAAAGCAGCTCATGAAAGAACGTTCTTCGGTGTTGTGCCAAAGAACGACAGGCTGAATGAGAAGGTAAGGCTGAAGAAAGAGACCATAGACTATGTGCCAAAGTTCCTTGCAGTCACGTCAATCATGAAGAACCTTTCCGCCTTTGGCTTTGACACTATTCATCCCGAATCCATGCCCAAGGTTTCAGAAGTGGCCCTTGCTCCTGGAACAGACTTGAAGGCCATGGCTGGCGTCTGCCATCTGTCCTGGGCAGAGTTCAAGGACTACAATCCCCACTTCTTCAAGGACGTTTCACACAAAAACCGCAGCACCGTTGCATATGTGCCTGAAAAGGCCAGGCCGTTTGCCTGCCAATTTGCCCATCACCCTGTCCTGGCAGACAGCGCCAAGCTGGCGTCGGCTGAAAGGCAGCCCCTGCCGCTCTCTGCAGTAGAGGGACCAGTGAAGGGCGCAGGGAAGAAGTATACCATACGCAGGGGAGATACCCTGTATTCAGTTGCGCAGCTCAACAAGACCACTGTGCCGCATCTTCTGGCTGCCAACAATCTCTCCTCTGCCAAGGCAGTCTACGTAGGGCAGACCATCGTCATCCCCAACACGAAGACAGGATACAGGACTGCATCCAAGACCAAGAACGGAACGACGACCGCCTACTGCGTGCAGCCCAGGGACAATCTCTACCAGATATCCCGCAGGCTGAACGTGAGCGTTGACGACTTGAAGCGCTGGAATGGTCTTTCCAGTGAGAACCTGAGGGTGGGGCAGCGTTTGGTCGTGAGATAACGCTGCGGCTGGACAATGGCTCTAACAGCCGCCTTCAGACGGTTTTAAAAATTTTCTTTGAAGAAATTTAAAAAAGTTGTTGACAGAAGGGGTGCACCAGCGTAAAAGTCTCCCTCGCGCCAAGTGAAAACGCTCACTGAACGTTGACACGAAGTGCAGGAACATTCGTTCCTTCCTGCTGAGTCAAATGAAGCGGACTTCAAAGAAA
>CAZWGJ010000019.1:0-21122 GCA_964633375.1 uncultured Desulfovibrio sp. | reverse complement strand
TTACGAAAGCATCCTGCTGAACGACGTTGTGAAGAGGTACAACATTGCCGACGTCAGCATGCTGGAATCCATTGCGAAGTTTCTCATGCACAACATCGGCAATCGTACCTCGCCGACAACCATAGCCAACACCATGACGTCCAACAGCCGCAAGATTGACCCCAAGACAGTCGAACGCTACCTGTGCGGGCTGACCGAAAGCCTGATGATGTACAAGGTGCGCCGCTACAACATCAAGGGGAAGGAATTCCTGGCCACCATGCACAAATACTACGCAGCCGACATCGGCATGAGGAATGTGCTGGTCAAAGGACAGGCGTCCGACATCGGCCATATTCTTGAAAACATCGTCTACCTGGAGCTCAGAAGACGTGGGTATGAAGTCTGCGCAGGTCAGCTCGGAGCAAGCGGAGAAGTGGATTTTGTTGCGCTGAAGGACGGCAGAACTGAATACTACCAGGTCTCGGAAACGACTCTCGATGAGAGCGTGCTCCGCAGGGAGCTCGCACCTCTTCAGAAAATCAGGGACAACTACCCCAAGCACCTTCTGACCCTCGATACGGTCTTTGGCGAAGCCGACTGCGACGGCATACAGAAGACAAATGTCTTAAACTGGCTTCTCGCATAGGGCGCTGCCAGGCTTCAGGGCAGCACAAGGGCTCACGGCAAGGGCTAGTTCTTCAAGGCGGTAATGGGAACGACAAAGACGCCGTCTGGCCGCTGGCAGGCAGCGTTTGCCATGCCGCATATCACGCACAGCACCGACATTGGCTTCCCTTTTTCGTCCTGCTGCAGGGACTTTTGCAGTTTCAGCAGACTGCGGGCTGCGGCATCGATCTGACCGGCTCCAAGCCCAATCTCAAAAGCGCACCACTGCCCGTCCGGCAAGGCGATGACAGCGTCTACTTCCCTGCCTTTATAGTCCCGATAATGATAAAGGCTTCCGCCAAACGATTCCGCATAGATCTTCAAATCCCGCTCGCACAGCGCCTCGAAGAGGCGATCAAAAGTTATTATATCGCCAATCAGTGATTCAACTGTTGTGTTCAGCAGCGCACAGGCAATAGAAGGGTCGGCAAAATGCCGTTTGACCGCCTTCTTTATGCGGGCAGAGGAGCTGACGCATTCTGCAAATGGCAGCTGGTTGTCCGTGATATACAGCCTTTCAAAAACAGCAAGATACTCCTTTACAGTTTCGACATCTATATCTTCTTCGTCTACATACCAGATGTCATTTCTTAACGCACTGATTGTTGCAGCAAGGCTCTCATTTCTGGCAAGAGAACTAAGCAGAGACCTCATTTTTGCAGTATTTCTCTTGACTCCGTCAATACGGAAGATATCGTCATCAATAAGAGCGTTGAGATAAGCCAATGGGAGCAGGACAGCCTTTTCAAAAGGGAGCCCAAGGTTGCCCGGCCAGCCGCCGCGAAGGATCAGCTCCGCAAGATGCCTCAAGTCAGCCTCGCCTGTAACGCAAGGCTCAACGTGCCCCTGGCAGAGGTCCTGCAGGGAAACCTTGCCCGAAGAGTCCCCCGATTCAAAAAGGGACATCGGACGCATCCTGAGCTTTGCAATCCTTCCTGCGCCGCTGTGCAGGATCCCCTTGTGACGGGGCGTGAACGAACCTGTAAGGACAAGCTGCCCCTTCGCCGGAGACTGATCGACTTTCTGCCGCACCGCATCCCACAAAAGGGGAACTTCCTGCCATTCATCGATCAGGCGCGGCGCATCCCCTTCAAGAATCAAGCCAGGAGACAGCTCCGCCAGCCTGCGGTTCTGAAAGCTGCCAGAAGGGTCGCCCACAAGGAAACGGCTTCTGCTGTGACAGTCCGCCGTCCACGTCTTGCCGCACCCTTTCGGCCCTTCAATGCAGACGGCTCCAAACGCCTCCAGGAAATCCTGAACCATGGAATCGATAATTCGCGGCAGATACTTTTTGCGTTCCATCAATGGCTCCTTTGTCCCTCTTGCAACCCGTGTTTTTTCCCTGTTTCAACCCGACAAATTTGCAGAATGCAATCCGACAAATTCTCTGGCTCAAGGCCGGCTGCTGAACCATCTGCCCTGTACGCCGGCAGACAGCCCGGGCAGGCTGCTTCCCCATGAATCAAGCTCCGCAAAGACGAGGCACAAAAAAAGGACCTTGCTGCCTTTTACGGTCATGCAAAGTCCATTTCGTTCATCTTCTGGCGGAGAGAGAGGGATTTGAACCCTCGATACAAGTTTAAGCTCGTATACTCGCTTAGCAGGCGAGCTCCTTCGGCCGGCTCGGACATCTCTCCACGTGGAGAATGTCTATACCCATAAGCCCCTGCCGCGTCAAGACCACCTCCGGCCCATTTCTGCCGCACCGAGCAGCATCCATTCATGGGCGCAAGCCGCCTGCACTACAATTTCTTTCGTTAAGACAATTACTTAGCCGCCAAAACAAGAAATAGTTGTTTGACGGAAGCAGCACTAAAGAGTATCAACTATTTTTTTTACTTCACTACCTACAACAGGGGGATATTATGGCTGAGGAAGTCAAAAACGAAGCCGAAAACAAGGAAAGCGTTGATTTTATCCGCGCTAAGATCCTGGCAGACAATGCCAGCATGAAGTTTGGCGGGAAAGTGCATACACGCTTCCCCCCTGAACCCAACGGATACCTGCACTTAGGGCACGCCAAGTCCATCTGCCTGAACTTCGGCGTAGCCAAGGAGTTCAACGGTCTCTGCAACCTCCGCTTTGACGACACCAACCCCACCAAGGAAGACGTCGAGTACGTCGACTCCATCAAGGAAGACGTGCGCTGGCTTGGCGGAAACTGGGAAGACCGCGAGTTCTACGCTTCCAACTACTTTGAGAAGCTCTACCAGTATGCCGAGGAGCTTATCCGCCGCGGCAAGGCCTATGTCGACGACCTCTCTGCAGACGAGATCCGCGCCTACCGCGGCACCCTGACCGAGCCCGGCAAGGAGAGCCCCTGGCGCAACCGCTCCGTGGAAGAAAACCTCGACCTCTTCCGCCGCATGCGCGCCGGCGAATTCCCTGACGGCGCCAAGGTGCTGCGCGCCAAAATCGACATGGCATCGCCCAACATGACGATGCGCGACCCGACATTGTACCGCATCCGCCATGCGCACCACCACCGCACAGGCGACGCCTGGTGCATCTACCCTCTCTACGACTACACCCATCCCTTGAGCGACTCCATTGAGGGCATCACCCATTCCCTCTGCACCCTGGAGTTCGTCAACAACAGGGAGTTCTACAACTGGATCCTTGAGGCGCTGGACGTCTACCATCCCGAGCAGACGGAGTTTGCCCGCCTCAACCTGACCCACACCATTCTGTCCAAGCGCAAGCTCATCCAGCTTGTGCAGACCAAGACCGTCAAGGGCTGGGACGATCCCCGCATGCCCACCCTCTGCGCCCTGCGCCGCCGCGGCGTGCCGCCGGAGGCCCTGCATGACTTCTGCGCCCGCATAGGCATTGCCAAGTCCGACTCCGTGGTGGACTACGGCCTGCTGGAATTCTGCATGCGCGAGTTCCTCAACGCCCACACAGCGCGCTGGATGGCTGTCATCGACCCGGTCAAGGTCATCATCGACAACTATCCCGACGACGGATCCGACGTCTTTGAGATGCCCCTCCATCCTGAGGATGCCTCCTACGGCTCAAGGAAGGTCCGCTTCTCCAAGGAGCTCTACATCGAGCGCGACGACTTCCGCCTGGATCCGCCAAGCAAGTTCCACCGCCTGGCTCCCGGCAAGGAAGTGCGCCTGCGCTACGCCTACCTTGTCACCTGCACAAACGTAGACCTCAACGACGACGGCACCGTCAAGGCCATCCACTGCACCTACGATCCCGCCTCCCGCGGCGGCACCAGCCCCGACGGACGCAAGGTCAAGGGCACCCTGCACTGGGTGGATGCAGCCACTGCCATTCCGGCAAAGGTCAGGCTCTACGAGCACCTCTTTGCCATGGACAATCCCAACGACGTGCCCGAGGGCAAGACCTTCCTCGATTTGGTCAATCCCGACTCCCTCAAGGAGGTCGACGCCTTCCTGGAAGCAGAGCTCAAGTCCCTGCCCTGCGGTCAGACCGTACAGTTTGAGCGCGTCGGCTACTTCTGCAAAGACAAGGACAGCACAGAGGATCTCCCTGTGTTCAACAGGACCTGCACCCTGAAGGACAGCTGGGCCAAAATTGAAAAGAAGGGTGCCAAGTAGCCCGCCGCTTTTCTTAGGCAGGTATTTTGGCATTTTGCGATCCCTTGACATAATTTTCGTTGAGTAGTATTTTTTTTACCTCAATGAGGGATGTTAACTCAGTAGGTAGAGTATCTGCCTTTTAAGCAGAGAGTCGCAGGTTCGATCCCCGCACATCCCACCATGAAAGCAATACGCCTTGTGCTTTATGCGCAGGGCGTTTTTTTGTGCCTGGCGCAGACCGCTGTTTCCCGCAGCCTCAAAGGGCTCAAAAAGGAATTTTCCTTTTGCCAGCTCTGTAGTACAAATGGCATAAAGTTATGGTCGTTTGCGTTGTGAGGTCCCGGCAGCCTTGCTGCCGCTCCTGCACCTCTTTTCCTTAAGGAGCCTGTCCCATGGATTTGAATGATGATTTCCTAGCCATGCGCCGCATACATGAAGTCAGCAACAAACTCTGCCATCCTGAGTCTTTGAATACAGTCTGGCACAACCCTTCCCAGGACGCTCCAATGCCTTCCCTGGACGTGCTCAGCGAAATCATGGGACGTCTCAGGGTCGCCCTCTTCCCCGGCTTCTATGGGACCACAAGAGTCTGGAGGGAGTCCATAGGCTATCATCTCTCAGCCAACCTGGACACCATCTACCGTCTTTTGAGCGAGCAGATCAGGCGCGGCTACTGCTTCTCCCGCGAGGGCAACGAAGGCTGCACGGACTGCGCCAAGCGCGGCAAGCAGGCTGCCAGCATGCTGATTGACGAGCTGCCCCACATCCGAGAGCTTTTGGTCAGCGATTCTGTCGCCGGCTATGAGGGGGACCCTGCGGCCACAAGCCCGGGCGAAACCATTTTCTGCTATCCCTCCATGTACGCCATGACGCACCACCGCATAGCCCATGTCCTCTACAAGAACCATGTCCCGCTGATCCCCAGAATCATCTCGGAAATGGCCCACTCCCAGACCGGCATCGACATCCATCCCGGCGCAGACATCGGCAGGCGCTTCTTCATCGACCACGGCACAGGCGTCGTCATCGGCGAGACCTGCATCATCGGCGAAAACTGCAGGCTCTACCAGAGCGTCACGCTAGGCGCCCTCTCCTTCCCCAAAAATTCTGACGGCACCCTGACCAAGGGCAACCTCCGCCATCCCATTCTGGAAGACAATGTGACCGTCTACGCCGGCGCCACCATCTTAGGACGCATTACGGTCGGCACCGGAGCCGTCATCGGCGGCAACGTCTGGGTCACCACGGATGTGCCGCCCCATGCCAGGATCACCCAGGAAAAAGCACACCGTGAACAATAGCCAAAAAAGGCACGGCAGGCTTTTGCAGCTGCTTGCGCTTCTCTCACTCTGCGCCCTTTTCTGCAGCTGCTCTGGCGTGGAAGTCAAAACCCAAGGCGAGGTGCTCACAGGCGTCTCCCTTGGCGGCAGCCGCTAGCCCCATCATAAGAAAACACTTGTCACAGCCCCGTCTTTTCCTATAAGCCGTGGCAGACGCACCTTGAGAAGTGCCGGAAAGCACTTCCTGCTCCTTTTCCCTTTCTTTTCTAGCAAAGGGCGCCCTTTCTTCTTTGGGGGAAGAGCGCCTTTCAAGGATATGTATGGCTACTCTTTTGTCTGACAGCTCCAGCTCCAAGAAAAGCAAGCCGCTCTGGCTTGACTTTCTGCAGACGCTTATTCTTGCCCTGGCATGCGCCATGCTGATCAGGACCTTCCTTGTCCAGCCCTTTAAGATCCCGTCGGAGTCCATGCGCAACACGCTGCTCGTCGGCGACCACCTGCTGGCAACCAAGTTCGACTACGGGCTGAAAATACCCTTTACCGACATCTACTTCTATGACGGCAGGGCGCCGGAGCGCGGAGAAATCATCATCCTTGAGTACCCCAAGGATCCCGACACCTACTTCATCAAGCGCGTCGTCGGCATCCCGGGCGACACCATTGAGATCCGCAACAAGCAGTTCTACCGCAACGGCGAGCCAGTGCAGGAAAGCTACATCCGCCACACCGAGCCCGACAAGATAGAGCCCATACGCGACAACTTCGGCCCCATCGTCGTTCCGCCCAACAAGTTCTTCGTCATGGGCGACAACAGGGACAACAGCCTGGACTCCCGCTTCTGGGGCTTTGTTGACAGAAAGGCAGTCGTCGCCAAGTCCAGGATTCTCTACTGGTCCTGGGAAAGCCTCACCAAGATCCGCTGGTCCCGCATAGGGATGAGCACCAACTAGGCGGCATTCCTTAAAAAAATTTCAGCCCGTCCATGAAGGCGACTTCATGGGCGGGCTTCTTTGTTTTTAAACTTCAGAGGTGCTGAAAAGCACTACTTGCCAAAGACCTTCTTCAAGGTGTCCACGCACATCTGTCCCATGCGGTTGGTCGTCCCAACTGTGGAGGAAGAGGTGTGGGAGCCTAAGACCACGTTGCCAAGAGAGTACCAGCGCTCGTCCGCAGGCGGCTCCTTGCTGAACACATCAAGGCCTGCCCCGTAGATTGCCTTGGCAGAGAGGGCGTCCAGCAGGGCTGCCTCATCGACAAGCTCGCCGCGTGCCGTGTTGATCAGGATGCAGTCCTTCTTTAAGGAAGCAATGCGCTCCTTGCTGATGAGGTTCCTGGTCTCGTCAGTCAGCACAGAGTGCAGGGAGATGACATCAGCCTGGGCGCAGATCTCGTCAACGCTGGCAGAGGTGACGCCCACTTCCTTGGCAAAGGCTTCATCAAAGTACGGGTCGCTTGCCAGGATCTTCATGCCAAAGCCGGCAGCACGCCTGGCAACGCATTTGCCGACGGCGCCAAGGCCGATGATGCCCAAGGTCCTGCCAAAGATGTCTATGCCGGTTTCCTTGCCCCAGTCCTTCTTCCTGCAGCGCCCGTCTATGGAGACGACCTTGCGGGCGACAGCCAGCATCAGCGCAAAGGCATAGTCGGCCACGGCGTTGCTGTTGGCGCCGACAGTGCGCTCAACCACAATGCCCCTGCTCTTGCACACGTCCATGGCCACATTGTCCAGGCCCACGCCGTATCTGGCTATGGCCTTCAGCTTGGGCGCATGTTCCAGGACATTGGCATTGCAGGGGTCAACGCCCAGGATGACGGCATCGCAGTCGGCAATCTTCTCGCACATGGCCTCTTCCGAAAGGATGGCGCCTGTGTCGTTGCGGACTATTTCAAAGCCCATCTTTTCAATCTGCGTGAAGAGGTCTGCATTGCTCTTTCCAAAAGAGCGGGGGGTAATCAAAACTTTCATATGCTGTTCCTGTACACAGGATGGTCCAGGCACTTGAAGGTGTCTGCACCGTCCTGCATCGTATTCAGTATCGCAGGCAGTATCGTCCAGGGGGCGGACGCTATTTTGCTTTGTCTATCTGGGCCTTGACGTCCTCAACTTCCCTCTCAAGGCTCTGCTGGCGGCCCTTCTCTATCCCAAGCCCCTGGGCCAGGGCGTCAAGGTAGCCGCGCTCCATAAAGTGGTCGATGTCAACAACCAGGCAGGAGAGGCGGTAGAGGTCTTCCTTCTGCTCCGGAGCCCTGCATTCGGAAACCAGGGCGTCTATGTTGAGGGGCTCGGACATAAAGGAGTTCACCAGCGCCTGCGTGTCGGCGCCAGGCAAAAACTGCTCTGCCAGCTTCATAATGCGCGAGCGCTCCTGCTCGTCAATGTGCCCGTCTGCCCTGGCAGCGTAAATCATCGCCCTCAGCATGAGCACAGCCGTCGGGTCCTGCGGATTCACAGTCTGCTCCGCCGCATCCCCAAACTGGTGATGCCCGCCGGAAACGCGGCGCTCTCCGTACTGGCCTGCAGGCTGGCCTGCGCCGTACTGGCCCATGTCATACTGCTGCTGCGAGGCTTCCTGCTGCTCCCCGCCCTTGGACCATTTCTGGTAGAAGTTGTACGCAACGGCGCCCAGCCCCATCAGGGCGGCGCCCCTGGTGAAGGACCTGGGCATCACCGCCCCAAGAATGGCAGCCAGGCCGCCGATGCCAAGCAGGGTGCCGCAGTTAAGGCCGCCGCCTTTTCCGCCCACTATCTCCTGCTTTCCCTGCGTCTGGGGCGTCGAAGAAGACGAAGAGAAAATATCAAAAATGGACATAGCAAAACCTCTCTGCAAATCCATGGGTTCTCTGTGCTGGTTCTGATGCAGTCTGCGTGACATTTGTCCTGCTTCCCAGGCCTCAAGCCCGATGCCAGCCTTGCCACGCAGTCCTGGCAGGCTACACTATATCGCAGGACAATAGAATACTTTGACCTTCAGCATTCCGGGCTTTAGACTGGCTGGATCACAGCATCCCCTCTTCTGCCAGACTCTGAACATCAATAGGCCTGCACACAATCTTACGCACAAAAAGACACCATGATTCAGCATCTTACGCCACTTGTCACCCTGTACGACGAACTGAACGATTTCTGGGAAAGCTCCAAGACGCAGCGCTTTGTCGCCGCCGTCATTCTTCTGCTCTACTTCCTTGCCCTGGCAGTCATCGAGGCCAAGCACTTCGACCTTCTTCCGCCAGGCATTGCCAGGGTGACGCCGGACAACTTCTCCTGGGCCATCATGATGGCCTTCACGCTCATCCTGGGCACGGAGGTCATAAGCCTCATCTTCTACATCTCGGACTCCTTCTCGCGCTCAGTCGGCAAGCAGCTGGAAATCCTGGCGCTCATCCAGCTGCGCGGCGCCTTCAAAGAGCTGGGGGCCCTGCAGGAGCCCATCACCATTGCCGACCACTGGGAGCCTGTCCTGCACATCGCCATCTGCGCGGCAGGAGCGCTGGCCATCTTCATCATGCTGCGCATCTTCATGCGCGTCTCAGCTAAAAAGCTGAACATCCACAACCCCACAACCACCCTCTACATCTACAGCAAGAAGCTGCTCTGCCTGGCGCTGCTCGGCATAGCCTGCGTCATAGGCGTCCTGCACATCACAGCCTTTCTGCAGACAGGCGAGTCCCAGCGCTTCTTTGAGACCATCTATACAGCCCTGATTTTTGCCGACATCACCCTTGTACTGCTGGCGCAGCGCTACATGCCCGCCTTCAACGCCGTCTTCAGGAACTCCGGCTTCGTGGTCGGCACGCTTATGATGCGCCTAAGCCTCTCTGCCGCAGCGCCTTTTGACACGATCATCGCCCTCTTTTCCGGCGGCTACGTCATCCTGCTCGTCTGGAGCTTCGTCCACTTCCTTCCCAGGGAGGACCTGAAGGCAGGAAAGAAGAACGGCTGACAGCCGCCTTCCCTCCAACGCCCGAGAAATCCGCCGCCCCGCACAATCCAAGGCCAGTCCATGAACAGCACCACACCCCAGGCTTCCCCTGCCTTCCTCTCCTCAGAATACCAGCCCTCGCCGCCTGAAAAGGCCTTCTTCCACATCATCCCCGTGCCGCTTGAACGCACCGTCTCCTACGGCGGCGGCACCAAGGACGGGCCCTCGCACATCCTTGACGCCTCCCAGCAGCTGGAAGCCTGGGACGGCATCAGCGCCCCGGGCACGCTTGGCATCTATACGCACCCTGCCGTCAACTGCGATCAGCCCCTGCCGTCTGTCTTTGCCGACACGGAAGAAGCCGTCCTTGCAGCCAGCAAATTGAACGCCGTGCCCGTCGTGCTGGGCGGCGAGCACACCGTGAGCTATGCCCCCATCCATGCGCTCTGCAAGGCAGGCAAACACTTCGGCATCCTGCACTTCGACGCCCACTGCGACCTGAGAATCAGCTATGAAGGAGACCGCTTCTCCCACGCCTGCGTGCTGCGCAGGGTCGTTGAAGACTGCCGTCTTCCCCTGGTGCAGTTTGCAACCCGCGACTACTGCCAGGAGGAAGCGGACTTCCGCATCGAGGCCGGCATCACCGCCTATGATGCCGACAAGCTGGCGGCAGAGGGGCTTCCGCAGTCCCCCCTTCCGGCAGACTTTCCCAAGGACGTCTATGTCACCTTTGACGTGGACGGTTTTGACAGCTCGCTCATGCCGGCAACAGGCACGCCGTCCCCAGGCGGGCTCTTCTGGCACCAGGCCATGCACATTCTCTCTGCCTGCCTGGCAGGACGATGCCTCATCGGCTTTGACGTCGTAGAGCTTGCCCCCATAGCAGGCCTGCACCACGCAGACTACACGGCAGCCAAGCTTGTCCACATGCTGATGGGCCTTGCCCAGCGAAGCAGGGCTTAAGAGCCGGCGCCTTAAAATACGCAGCGAAAAAAAGACGGGATCAGGAACAACAGCCCTGGCCCCGTCTTTTTTTTCATTTTGCCTCAAATTCCTATGCAGACGGCTGGATGCGCCCCGAGGCGTCGCACTGGCGCACCACCCTTGCCGGCACGCCGCAGGCGACGGCATTGGCAGGGATGTCCCCGGTGACGACGCTGCCGGCGCCGATTATGGCGCCGCTGCCTATGGTGACGCCCTTGAGTATGACCGTGCGCATGCCTATCCAGGCCCCGTCTCCAATTACAACCGGCTTGTCCCGATCCATGCCGGGATCTATGGATCTCTGCTCAACCGGCCAGGGCGCATGGAAGTCGGAATCAACTATGACGACGTCCGGTGCGATCAAAACCTTGCGTCCCAGCACGATGGACGTTGAGCGGCAGGTTATGGAGGTGCCTGTGAGCTCGCAGCCCTCGCCTATCACAATGGAGGCCTTGGGGCTGAAGGTGCGCAGGCGTGCCGGATGCGAGATGGCGCTGGCCGTCGCCCTGCGCCAGGACGACACGATGGAGACCTTGTCGCCTATCTCTATGCGGCTGCCGGGCCAGCGCATAAGCCCAACCGGCCCGTGGATCTTAACGCCGCGCCCCACCTTCACGCCGAACAAGAACGCCTTGAGCTTAAGCCTGAGGATGCCAAGCATCCCTCCTGTCAGGCGCAGGCACTGCCAGGAGGCATAGCTTAAGACATTGCCAAGGGTCAGGCCGCGGTCGAAGATCTTTCTGATTAGTTCTGGCATTTGCTTTCCTTATATTCCGCAACCTGGCGGCGCAGGCGGCAGACGCCGCACAAATCATCAGCAGAAGTAGGATACCCGCACTGCCTGCATTCATGCAGGGTCTCGTCAAGGTCGCCTGCCAAAATCTCAAAGCCGCGGCGCCCGCGGTGGATGAAGCCCTGGTAGAAGTCCAGCTTCCTGCCGGGCATGGCGTACTCCAGGCGCTGCATGACGCCCTTCAGGGTTGTAAAGGAGGCGCCGGCGCTGTAGGGGCAGGGGGCTATGTGCGGCTCAATCCCTGTCAAAAAAGCATAGGTGGCCGTCTCAAATTCAGTCAGCCGCCACAAGGGCTTGACCTTTTTCACAAAGCGTCCGTGGGCGGGCAGCATGGGGCCGTCGGAGGCAAGGTAGGCCTGGTCCCAGCGCAGCGTATTGCTGAAGAGGCGCGCCACCTCATCGTCCAGATTGTGGCCGGTGCAGAGAACTGTGTAGCCCTGCTCCATGGCAATCTTGTTGAACCAGTGCCGCTTCAGCTTGCCGCAGACAGAGCAGATGGGGCGCTTGACGGCTTCCTTTACGTCCGGGATTGCCAGCCCTTCCTCGGCCAGCTCCTTTACCAGCAGCGGCAGATTGTTGTCTTTGCAGAAGCGCTCCACCGTGCTTCTGGCGCTGGCAGAGGAGTTGGGTATGGCCAGGTCGACAAAAAGGCCGGTGGCATTGTAGCCCTGATGCACAAGCTCATAGAGCAGCGACAGGCTGTCCTTGCCGCCGGAGATGGCGACTAGCACCCTGTCCTCATGCGTCATCAGCTTTTCCTTCTCTATCCCCCTGGCGACCTGGCGGGAAAAGAACTCAAGGAAGCACTTCTTGCAGAAGGCGGAATTGTGGGCACGCAGCTTGACGACAGCCGTGTCCTTGCAGATGGAACATTTCATAGTGGCTCCAGGGGCCTTGGGCGGATGCTCCGCAGTCGTATCTGGACCAGCCCCCGCTGATGGTTGGCATAAGCAAAAAAGAGGCGCCGCCTCCCACGATTTTCAAGAAGGAGACGACGCACCCGTCATTATAATTCACTGCAGCCGGGACAATCCCGGACTGGACGCACTAGGCCATGAACACGTTCTTGTCGCGCACGCCCAAGAGATCGCGGCGCACCAGCTCTTCGGCAATCTGCACGGCGTTCAGGGCTGCACCCTTGCGGATGTTGTCGGCGCAGATCCACATGTTGAGGCCGTTCTCGATAGACTCGTCCTCGCGGATGCGGCCCACCATGGTGTCGTCCTCGCCGGCGCACATGATAGGCATGGGGTAGAGCTTCTCGCGGGGATTGTCGATCACGCGCACGCCGGGAGCCTGGGAGAGCAGCACCCTGCACTCCTTGGCAGTCATCTTCTTCTCCGTCTCAATGTTGACGGACTCGCCGTGGCCGTAGAAGACAGGCACGCGCACGCAGGTGGCCGTGACGCCGATCTTGTCGTCGTGGAACATCTTCCTGGTCTCATTGACCATCTTCATCTCTTCCTTGGTGTAGTCGTTGTCCAGGAAGACATCGATGTGGGGGACCAGGTTGCAGGCTATCTGATAAGGGAAGGCCTTAATCTCGATGTCCCTGCCGTTGAACAGGTCGCTGACCTGCTTTGCCATCTCGTTGATGCCCTTCTGGCCTGCTCCGGACACAGCCTGGTAGGTGGAGACGACGATGCGCTTGATGCCCACGGCGTCGTAGATGGGCTTCAGGGCAACCAGCATCTGGATGGTGGAGCAGTTGGGGTTGGCGATGATGCCGTTGTGCCAGGCAAGGTCCTCGGGATTGACTTCGGGGACAACCAGCGGGCAGCGGTCGTCCATGCGCCAGGCCGCGGAGTTGTCCACGACGACGCAGCCGGCATGGGCTGCAAAGGGGGAGAACTTTGTGGAGGTCGCACCGCCGGCTGAGAAGATGGCAATGTCGATGCCTTCAAAGGAATCTTCCTTCAGCTCGTGGACAGTCAGTTCTTTTTCTCCGTACTGCACCTTGCTGCCCGCAGAACGGGCGGAGGCAAAAGCCTTAACTTCCGTTGCCGGGAAGTTGCGTTCATTCAGTGTCTTCAGCATTTCCCTGCCTACGGCACCGGTGGCGCCACAGACGGCTACTGTCAGTTTATCCATGACAACAGAGCTCCATATCTTATAGCAAATCAGTCTTTCCAAGGATGGTTCTGTCCGCCCGCCCTTAAAAGCCCTCGCTTCCAAGAAACGTCCAGACAGCTGTTTTGCCTATCACATCCCCTTGCGAGTTTCAATTTCCCTGAGCCTGCAGCGCCCAAAAACAACCCTGTTATCACGCCCCTGCCCTGCCTTTCGCAGCTGGTGTCCGCCAGCGGACTTTTTCTTCTTTTTGCCTTTTCTTTATGGGTGTGACATAGTGAACAGGCATGATGAGGGAATGTGTCCTAACTGCTTCACAGCGCTATCATCACCCCCTCACAGGCACTGCACCTTTTTTTATTGCTTGCTCCGGCTTTCTTGCCTGCAAAAGGTTCAACTATGGTCCCTACCACCAACAGCTGTGAACTCAGTGTCCTTGATATCGTTCCCTTTGGCCTTGCCGATCCAGTGCACAGATATTTTGCACTCAGGCTGACGCCGCCTGAATGGCCTGACTGGAAGCCGGGTCAGTTCCTTATGCTGCGTCCTGAATCCTTCGGCCAGGAACTGCCATGGGGACGTCCTCTCGGCATCTGCCTCATCCGCCCCCAGCACCTCATCTGCTTCTTCCAGGTGGCAGGCAGGGGGACAGAGCGCATGGCCAGGCTGCGCCCCAGGGACAAGGTCCGCGTCTGGGGGCCCCTTGGCAACGGCTTTGCAGTTGAACCTGACACGCCCACCCTGCTTCTTGCCGGCGGCATGGGGCTAGTCCCCTTCATCGGCTATGTGGCAAAGCACCCCAAGGCGTGGAACGTCTCCATGCTCTTCGGGCACAGGGATCCTTTGGAATGCTATCCTGTAGACAGCATCAATGAGCACATCCCGGTCGACACCCTGCGCGAAAGCGTACCCGGCGATCTGGACAACTTCATCTTCACGCTTCAGGAGCGCATCAAGGAGTACGCAGCCCAGAAGGGACTCATCCTTGCCTGCGGCCCCACGCCCTTCTTAAAGACTGTCCAGAGCTTCGCCAAGGAATACGGGGCAAGGGCCCAGCTCTCCCTGGAAAACAAGATGGCCTGCGGCGTCGGCGGCTGCCTTGGGTGCGTGGTGCGCACAACAGACACCTACCACGATCCCAGCCACCGCAATGCTCCTGTGCAGTGCTGCACCCAGGGGCCTGTCTTCTGGGCAGATCAGGTCAGGCTGTAGGCAAAAGCCTGCTCCTTGCCTGAGACATTTACGCCAAAGCTACTGATAGGACGGAGGCAGCACGGCAGGAAACTCCCCTGCCGGCTGACAGACTTGTGAAACACAACGAACTTGCCGTAACCCTTGCAGGACCAAAACATATTCTCACCTTAAAAAATCCCGTTGCCACGGCATCCGGAACCTTCGGCTACGGAACGGAATTTGCCAAATTTGGAGATCTCACAAGTCTGGGAGCCATTGTCGTCAAAGGGACATCCTTAAAGCCGCGCCACGGCAATCCCTGCCCCCGCATCGCCGAGACACCCAGCGGCATGCTCAACTCCATCGGCCTGCAGAACGACGGTCTGGACGTCTTCCGCACCCAGAAGCTGCCTGCCCTGCCCTGGAAGGAAGTGCCTGTCATCGTCAACATGTACGCCACCTCGGTAGAGGAGTTCGGACAGCTGGCAGCCGAGCTGAACGAGCTGGAAGGAGTGACCGCCCTTGAGGTCAATATCTCCTGCCCCAACGTGCGCGAAGGCGGCGCAGCCTTCGGCGCGGATCCTGTGCAGGCTGCAGCCGTCACCCAGGCCGTGCGCGAGAACGCTCCTGACAAGTTTGTCATTGTGAAGCTCTCCCCCAATGTGACCCAGATAGCCGACATCGCCCGCAGCGTCGAGGGTGCCGGCGCCGACTGCATCTCCTGCATCAACACTCTGATCGGCATGGCAGTCGATCTGCGCACCCGCAAGCCCCGCCTGGCCAACGTCATCGGCGGCCTGTCCGGTCCCTGCGTCAAGCCCGTGGCCCTGCGCTGCGTGTGGCAGGTGGTCAATGCCGTCAACGTGCCCGTCATCGGCATCGGCGGCATCTGCTCGGCAGAGGACGTGCTGGAGTTCATCCTCGTCGGCGCCAGCGCCGTGCAGATAGGCACAGCCTCCTTCATGCGTCCCGATGCCGCCTTCCATATTGTCGAGGAGCTCCCCGCCGTCATGGAGAAATACGGCATCAAGCGTCTTGACGACATCCGCGGCATGCTGTCTCTGCATTAAGGGGAACCATCGTGTCCATACGCATTGAACCAGTCACCACCCAAGGACAGCTCAAGGCCTTTGTGTCCCTGCCATGGAGCATCTACAAGAACTGTCCATTGTGGGTCCCCAGCCTTGTGCGCGACGAGGTCGCCCTGCTGACGCCCGGCAAGCACCCTTTCTGGGAGACGGCAAGGCGCGAGCTCTTCCTGGCATACCAGGGCGACACCCCTGTGGGGCGCATAGCAGCCATTGTCGATGAAAAGCACAATGCCTATGCCGGTGAAAAATGCGGAGCCTTCGGATTCTACGAATGCCAGGACATAGATGAAGCCGCCATGGGGCTCTTTGCTGCCGCTGCAGACTGGCTTGCCAAGCAGGGCATGGACTTCATGCGCGGGCCGCTCAACCCCTCAACCAACTACACCTGCGGTCTGCTTGTGGACGGCTACGACCAGAAGCCCGGGCTCATGATGCCCTGGCAGCCGCCCTACTACCTGGACCAGTTCAACAAATTCCACCTCCGCAAGGAGCAGGATCTTTTTGCGTACATGATCTACCGCGACGAGGTCAGCCTGACTCCTGCGCTGAGCCAGGAGCTGGAAAAGCTGAAAAGCCAGCAGCAGTTCACCTGCAGGCAGTCGCAGAAGGCAACCCTGGCTGAAGACATCAGGATCATGCTTGCCCTCTACAAGGAGTCCTGGGCCAAGAACTTCTGCTTCTCGCCGCTCTCCGACAATGAAGCCGAGGCGCTGGTCAAAGAGCTTGTGACCTATCTGGACCCCAAATTCTTTGTCCTGTTCTTCCATGGGGACGAGCCTGTGGCCGGCATGGTCGCCATGCCCAACTTCAACCCTCTGCTGAAGCGCATGAACGGCCATCTGAACCTGCTGACCCCCTGGCACTACTTCAAGACGAGAAAGGAGCAGAAGGAGGGCTACCGCATCATGCTGTTCGGCGTGCGCGAAAAGTACCGCCTTCTGGGGCTTCCCCTGCTTCTCTTTGACTACATGCTCACCCAGGCCAAGAGCACGCCGGACTTCCAGTGGGTGGAAGGCTCCTGGGTGCTGGAAGACAACAGCGCCGTCTGCGACCTTATAGAAGACTTCGGCGGGAAGCTCAGCAAGAGATACCGCCTCTTTCGCAAGGATTTTGTGTGAACCTGGAACATCTGCGCGGAAAGCGCATTCTTGTAAGCGGAGGCACAGGCTTTGTAGGAAGCCGACTGGTGCCTCTTCTTCTTCAGCACGGGGCAGAGGTGACCGTCCTCTGCAGGGCCTCCTCGCGCACCGACACCCTGCCCGATGCCGTGCACTGCAAGAGGGCCGATCTTGTCAGCGGCGAAGGCGTTGACGAAGCCCTTGCCGGCTGCGACATCTTTATCCACATGGCAGCCCTGCTCTTCGGCCTTGGCTGGCAGGACTACCTTGAGGCAAACTGCGGCTGCGCCCGCACGCTGGCAGATGCGCTCAAAAGGGCGGGCGACAGCGGCCCCAAAAGAGTCGTCTTCGTCTCCTCCCTTGCTGCTGCAGGCCCCTGCGGCGAGGAGGCAGGCAGGACAGAGGACAAGCCCGGGCTCCCTGTGTCTGCCTACGGCTGGTCCAAGCTGCTCAGCGAAAACATTTTGAAGAGCGCCTTGCAGGACAGGCTGGTTGTCGTGCGTCCGCCCATCATCTACGGCTCAGGAGACAAGGGGCTTCTGCCAGTCTACAAGGGGCTCAAGCTGGGCCTTGCCACCGTGCCGGGGCTCTTCCGCAAGTTCCCCGTCTCCCTTGCCCATGTGGATGACGTGGTGCAGGCCATAGCCCTTGCCTGCAGGGAGGACGCCTCAGGCGTCTACCACCTTGACGACGGGCATCCCGTGCCCATGGCCGTCTTCTATGAAGCCTGCGCCAGGGCCCTGGGCAAAAAAGCGCACATCCTGCACATCCCCCTCTGGTTTATGGGGCTCACAGCCTTTTTCTGCTCAGCTTTTGCCTCTCTCACCGCACCGCTGCGCCGATCCGGATCAAGGGCGCCCAACTGGAACATGGACAAATACCGGGAAGCCAGGCAGTGCGGCTGGGTAGGATCAAACCGGCGCATCAGCGAGGAGCTTGGCTTTGCGCCGGCACGCACCCTTGAGGACGGCGCAAAAGAAACTATTGAAGGCAACCGCACACTTGGTCTTTTATGAAAATCACACTGCACGAACTGTATAAGGCCTACGGAGGCCGCGACCTCTTTACCAACTTCTCCCTGGACATCGAAGACGGCATGCATTTGTGCGTCTGCGGTCCCAACGGCATGGGCAAGTCCACGCTGCTCAGGCTTATTGCCGGCGAGGAAGTGCCCGATGCCGGACGCGTCCTTCTGCCCAGCGGCTGCCGCCTGGGCTATGTCGAGCAGGAGTTCACGGACGAGGCGCTGGAGACGACGCTGCTGACCTACGTTTTGGACGTCGTCCACGACTGGAACGAGTTCTGGTCAGACTGGGACGAGGCCACCAAAAACAACGACGAGGAGCAGCTCAAAGTCCTCATGCAGCGGCAGAGCGAGCTTGAGGCAAGCGTCGGCTACAACCCTGAACAGAGGGCAAAGCAGGTCCTCTCCGGCCTGGGCTTTTCCGAGGAGAAGTGGCACAGGACGCTGGGGCAGCTCTCAGGCGGCTGGCGCGAGCGCGCCAAGCTGGCAAGGGTGCTCACGGCCGGCGCCGACATCCTGCTTTTGGACGAACCCACCAACCATCTGGACATCGATGCAGTCGAGTGGCTGGAAGACTTCCTCAAGGGCTTTCAGGGCGCCCTGGTCTTCGTCGCCCATGACCGCGTCTTCATGGACAACGTAGGATCCCACGTCCTCTACCTGGGCGGCGGCAAGCCCATCTTCCGCAAGGCCAACTATTCCCAGTTCCTGCGCCTGCAGGAAGAGTATGAAGTCCAGCGCGAGCGCGAGAAAAGGGCTCTGCAGGACGACATGAACAAGAAGATGGCCTTCGTCGACCGCTTCCGCTACAAGGCAACCAAGGCCCGCCAGGCAGGATCCAGGCTGAAGCAGGTCAAGAAGCTGGCCAAGGAGCTTGAAGGCTACAAGCCCGAGCCCAAGCGCCGGGAGCTGAAGTTTGCCTGGCCTGAAGCTCCGCGCTCGGAGAAGGTCCTCTTCCATGCCATCGACATGGCCTTCAGCTTCCCTGACGGCAAAAGCATGTGGCCGCCGCTGAACTTCAGCGTCTTCAGCGGGCAGCGCATAGCCTTTGTGGGCCACAACGGCTGCGGCAAGTCCACACTGATCAAGCTTCTGGCTGACAAGCTCTGCCTGACCAGCGGCATACTGCAGCGCTCCACCTCCGCCAAGGTCGGCTACTACGCCCAGCACCAGATGGAGCTTCTGCGCCCAGGCTATACCGTGCTTGCCCAGATGCGCGCCATGTCCGACCCGCACACCAGCGAAGAAGAGCTGATGAGCGTGCTGGGCCTCTTCCTGCTTGGCCAGAGCTTCTTTGACCGCCAGGTGGACAGCCTTTCAGGCGGCGAGAAATGCCGCCTTGTCCTGGCATCGCTCTTTTTGCAGCGCTGCAACCTGCTTCTTCTGGACGAGCCCACCAACCATCTGGACCTGGAATCACGCGAGGCGCTTGCCAACGCATTGAGCCACTACCAGGGAACGCTTGTGATGGTCGCCCATGACCGCTGGCTTCTGCAGGAAACAGGCTGCACCATCTGGGCAGTCGATGAGCAGGGGATAACGGAATACGACTCCTTTGCCAGCTACGATGCTGCACGCCATGCCCTGGAGCAGAATGCCGACAGCGCCGACAAGCAGCCTGAAAAAGAAAAGGCCGCAGCCCAGCCCGCAGCCGCAGCCGCAGATCAGAATGCCGTTCCCAGGCAGAACCTCACAAGAGAGGAAGCCAAGAAGCTCAAAAGGGAGCAGGCCGAGGCCCGCAACGCCCTTGCCAGAAAGCTCAAGCCCTTAAAGGAGAAGCAGGGCGCCCTGGAAAAAGAGCTGAACGACGTCATGACCGAACAGCATGAGACCGAGCAGAAGCTGGCCGATCCTGAGACCTATGCCGACAAGGAGCTCTCCACCCGCCTGCTGAACCGCTACAACGAGCTCAAGGACAGATGCGACTTCCTTCTTGAAGAGCTGGACACCCTGGAAGGGGAGCTGGCAAATCTTGAGCAGGGGAACTGACAAATGGGCGATGAAACATCTTTGCGCCATATCGACGTCGCAGCCGGCGTCGTGTGGCAGGGCAGTGACGTCCTCTGCTGCTCACGCCCTGAGGGCAAGCCCCAGGCAGGCTTCTGGGAATTTCCAGGCGGCAAGCTGAAGGAAGGCGAGGACGCCTGGACTGCCCTGAAAAGGGAGCTCTTGGAAGAGCTTGGCATCACCATAGAGCAGGGGCTCTTCTGGCTCTCCAAAAACCACGTCTACAAAGAGCTCAATCTCTCTGTCTCCCTGTACTTCTTTCATGTGACAGCCTTTTGCGGCACGCCCTGCCCCCGCGAGGGGCAGAAGTTTGCCTGGACGGACTATAGCAAGGCAGGCTCCCTCAAGTTTCTGCCGGCAGACCGTGAACTGGCCCTGCAGCTTGCGCCGCCCGACAGGCAGAAGCAGTCGCCGCATCCATTGGCTGTATTCTAGACCCAGCCTTTTTCTTCTCCTGTACGTGGAGGTCCTATGTCATATGCTCAACGCAGGGACAACCTGCGCAAACTGCTGAACGAAGAGTCTCTTGACGCCATGCTGGTCACCATGGACAGCAACAGGTTCTATCTCTCGGGCTTTGAGCTGCACGACGTCCAGCTCAATGAAAGCTCTGGCTGCCTCGTTGTGACAGCCAGCGGAGAGGACTACCTCTTTACCGACTCCCGCTATGCCGAAGCAGCCGAAAAGCTCTGGCCAAAGGAAAACATCCGCATCTACAGCAGAAACAAGCTGGAGGTCCTCAGCTCAGTTCTGAAAAAGGCAGGATCCCGCATAGGCTTTGAGGCGGAGACCGTAAGCTTTGCCTTTGCCACGCAGCTTGGCGAAAAGATTCCCCTGGTGCCGGCCGACGGACTGATCGAGAAGCTGCGCGTCCATAAGGACAGCGAAGAAGTCGCAGCCCTGAAAAAAAGCTTTGCCTTAAACCACGCCATGCTCAAGTGGGTGCACGGCATATTGCAGGAAGGCATGACCGAGGCCGAGCTCAGCTGGCAGATTGAGCGCTACTTCCGCGAGCACGGAGCAAGCGAGCTGGCCTTCCCCAGCATCGTTGCCTTTGACGGCAATGCAGCCCTGCCGCATGCGGTGCCGTCCGAAAGGAAGCTTCGCGAAGACACAGGCGTCCTGCTGGACGTCGGCTGCCGCGTCGACTCCTACTGCTCAGACCAGACCAGATCCTTCTGGTTCGGGGAAAAGCCGACGCCCCTCTTTGCAGCCACCAGAGAGCTTGTTGCCGAAGCCCAGGAAAGCGTGCTGAAGACCATGGAGCCGGGCATGCCCATGGCCGAGGCAGCCAAAAAGGCCAACGAAGTTTTTGCCAGGGCAGGCGTCGAGGACCACTTCATCCACGGCCTGGGCCATGGCGTAGGCCTGGACACGCATGAGCAGCCCAGCTTCAGCATCAGGTCAAAGGGCATCCTTGAGCCTGGCATGACCGTCACCGTGGAGCCCGGCCTCTACTATCC
>CAZWGJ010000018.1:0-21361 GCA_964633375.1 uncultured Desulfovibrio sp. | reverse complement strand
TTGTAGCTGGTGCGTCCTGTCTCACGGCGGGGGCGCTTGTGTAGGCCTGAAAGCATCCAGGCAAAAAAGAGAAATAGCAAATACCCTACGATTTCCTTTGACGCAAGGAAAAACTCTGTGCTCTGCGCCTTTCCCCTTGCCCCGTGCCGGCGTGTCAGGAAGGCCGGCTGGCTGGCATCATTACTATAAGGACGTAAGACGCAGGGGATGCGTGGGTGCGCATGTCCCGATCTTTTGCGCGGACGAAGGTGAGGGGCCGCATGGAACAGCACGTTCTTCGTTTCTGCCTGTCTGCAGCCTGTGAAAAATCAATGTTGGGCAGCTGCAGAAAAAAAGGCGTACATGCTGTGATTTTTGTCAGACTGCACAGAAAACGACCCTTGATCTGCGGCTGGAGACGCAGGCTGTCTCATGATGGAGTGAAAATTGACTAAGAAAATCAACTGCTTGCCATACGGCCTTTGAAAGGAAGGAAAGCAGGATGAAGCTTTCCCCAACATTATAAGATACTTTTCAGGACATTTTGTGTCAAATCGTTTCTGCAGTCGTCATAATGCCGCTGAAAGCTAGGGAAGCAGACGCATCAGCCCCTGTTTCAGGGTGTGCCGGCAGATGGCCGAAAAAAAGATTGGGACAATAAAAGGCAAAAAATGCAAAATGTTATCTGCACCAAAAAAGGGCGCTGCGGTACAAAATTTCCTTTGACACTTGACGCAGGGGAATGAGCTTGTTAAAACTTTAACAAGACTAAGGCGGAATACCCTTTGAAGGCTTTTTGCTGACTTGGAGTAATCCGCTGAATCTATCGCGAGATCCAAATATCAACACTTCAATTCCTCTGGAGGAACGGTATGCCTACGTATGTTGATCCGTCAAAATGTGACGGTTGCAAAGGCGGCGAAAAGACGGCCTGCATGTACATCTGCCCCAACGATCTTATGATCTTGGATCCTGATGCCATGAGGGCCTACAACCAGGAACCCGATGCGTGTTGGGAATGCTACTCCTGCGTGAAGATCTGCCCCCAGGGCGCCATCACGGCTCGCCCCTACGCAGACTTTGCTCCTATGGGCGGCACTTGTATCCCCATGCGTTCTGCTGACTCCATCATGTGGACAGTTAACTTCCGTGATGGCAGCACCAAGCGCTTCAAATTCCCCATTCGTACAACTCCTGAAGGCTCCATCAAGCCCTTCGACGGCTGGAAGGCCACTGGCACTCTGGATGACGAACTGTTCTACACCGAGAAAGAGCTCGCCAAGCCCCAGGCTGTCCTGATGAAGAAAGTAGAAGTGACTGATCCTGAGAAGTCCGTAATCTTCAAGAAGTAGTCATCGAATAAACGTTGAAAACATCTTCATCATTTTAGGAGCTTAACTATGCCTATGATCCCTGTTAAGGAAGCGCCCCGCGGCGTTGCCATTTCTGATCCTACCGTTAAAGAACATGACGTTGACCTTCTGATCGTCGGCGGTGGCATGGGTGCCACCGGTGCAGCTGTTGAAGCCTGCTACTGGGGCGATCCTCTGGGAACCAAGATCATGGTCGTTGACAAGGCCTCCCTCGAGCGTTCCGGCGCCGTTGCCCAGGGCCTTTCCGCCATCAACACCTTCCTGGAAAACAACACCGCTGACGACTACGTCCGCATGGTCCGCACCGACCTTATGGGTCTCGTCCGCGAAGACCTCATCTTCGACGTGGGCCGTCACGTTGACGACTCCGTCAAGCTGTTTGAAGACTGGGGCCTTCCCATTTGGGTAAAGGCTGAAGACGGCGTTCACAACCTCAACGGCGCCCAGGCCAAGGCCGCTGGCAAGTCCATCCGCAAGGGTGACAAGCCCGTCCGTTCCGGCCGCTGGCAGATCATGATCAACGGTGAGTCCTACAAGTGCATCGTTGCTGAAGCTGCCAAGAACGTCCTCGGCGAAGACCGCCTCCTGGAGCGCGTGTTTGTCGTGAAACTGCTTCTCGACAAAAACACCCCCAACCGCATCGCCGGTGCCGTGGGCTTCTCCACTCGTGAAAACGTTGTGCACGTCTTCCGTTCCAACGCCATGATCGTGTGCTGCGGCGGCGCAGTCAACATCTACCGTCCCCGTTCCACCGGTGAAGGTATGGGCCGCGCCTGGTATCCCGTTTGGAATGCTGGTTCCACCTACACACTCTGCGCCCAGGTCGGCGCCGAGATGACCATGATGGAAAACCGCTTCGTGCCCGCCCGCTTCAAGGACGGCTACGGCCCCGTGGGTGCTTGGTTCCTGCTGTTCAAAGCTAAGGCCACCAACGCCAAGGGTGAAGACTACTGCGTGACCAAGAAGGACATGCTCGCTCCTTATCAGAAGCGCGGCTACGCCACCGGCAAGGTTGTTCCTACCTGCCTGCGTAACCACATGATGCTGAGCGAAATGCGCAACGGCCAGGGCCCCATCTACATGGACACCAAGACCGCTCTGCTGAACACCTTCGCCACCCTGAATGAAGAAGAGCAGAAAGACCTCGAGTCCGAAGCTTGGGAAGACTTCCTCGACATGTGCGTGGGCCAGGCCAACCTCTGGGCTGCCACCAACACCGCCCCTGAAAACCGCGGTTCCGAAATCATGCCCACCGAGCCTTACCTCCTGGGTTCCCATTCCGGCTGCTGCGGCATCTGGGCTTCCGGTCCCGACGAAGAGTGGGTTCCTGAGGACTACAAAGTGCGCAGCACCAACGGCAAGGTCTACAACCGTATGACCACCGTTGAAGGCCTCTTCACCTGCGCTGACGGCGTGGGCGCTTCCGGCCACAAGTTCTCCTCCGGCTCTCATGCTGAAGGTCGTATCGCCGCTAAGGCTGCCATCCGCTACATCCAGGATCACAAGGACTTCAAGCCCGAGCTTCCCGTGAGCTGCGATGACCTGATGAAGGAAGTTTACGCTCCTTACTTCACCTTCGTGGCCAACAAGGACGCTTCCACCGATCCTGTTGTCAACCCCAAGTACATCTCTCCCCGCAACTTCATGATGCGCCTCATCAAGTGCACCGACGAATACGGCGGCGGCGTGTCCACCTACTACATGACCTCCAAGGCCCTGCTGGACACCGGCTTCTACCTGCTCGGTATGCTGGAAGAAGACTCCCTGAAGCTTGCTGCTCGTGACCTCCACGAACTGCTCCGCTGCTGGGAAAACTACCATCGTCTGTGGACCGTCCGTCTGCACATGCAGCACATCGCCTTCCGCGAAGAAACCCGTTACCCCGGTTTCTACTACCGTGCTGACCACATGGGCATCGATGACGCCGCTTGGAAGTGCTTCGTGAACAGCCGCTTCGATCCCGCCACCGGCGAGACCAAGGTGTTCAAGAGAGCTTACACCCAGATCATCCCTGACTAATTCCAACTGACGAACCTGTCGGGGGGGAGAATCTCCGTTGTGGGGTTCTCCCCCCTTTTTAACGTCAATATACGTAGGAGGCTATCTAGGATGTCCAGCGCCATTCTCGTCGTCGGTGGCGGCTTCGCCGGTTTGACTGCCGCCATTGAAGCGGCGGAGCTGGGACACGACGTCTATATCGTCGAAAAAGCGCCGTTCCTGGGCGGACGCGTTGCCCAGCTCAATAAATATTTCCCAAAACTTTGTCCCCCCTCCTGCGGTTTGGAAATCCAGTTCCAGCGCATCAGGAATAATCCCCGCATTAAATTCTTTACTCTTGCCGAGGTAACCAAGCTTACCGGAAGCAAGGGCGATTATACAGCCGAGGTCACGCTGAAGCCCCGCCATACGGCGCCGCACTCAGTGGATCTGGGCTTTTTTGCCTCAGGCCTTAAGGGTCAGGCGACGAATGACTTCGATTTCGGTCTCTCGAATCGCAAGCCTTTGTACAAGTCGACTCCTTTTGCCTTCCCGTGCCGCTACGTTTTGGATATCAAATCGCTGACTCCCGAAGACAGAGCCAAGGTTGCCACCAACAAGTTCCTCAATCTCACTGAGAAGGAAAAGAAGGTGGAACTCAAAGTGGGCGCCATTGTCGTTGCCACAGGCTGGCAGCCGTACAATGTCGAGAAGCTCCACAATCTTGGTGCAGGCTCGGTGAAAAACTGCGTCACCAACATGCAGTTTGAGCGCATTGCCTCTCCCTATGGTCCCTTCAAGGGCAAAATTGTCCGTCCTTCCGACGGCCAGGCCCCCAAGCGCGTTGCCTTTGTGCAGTGCGCTGGCTCCCGCGACCAGAACCATCTGAACTACTGCTCTTATGTGTGCTGTATGGCATCCATCAAGCAGTGCCAGTATGTGCTCGAGGCCATGCCTGAGGCTCACTGCGATGTCTACTACATCGATCTGCGTACACCCGGCCGCTATGTCAAAGTCCTTGATAAGGTGAAGAACACAGGACATGTGAACTTCATCAAGGGCAAGGTTGCCAATGTTGAGCAGATTGAAGGCGATCGCGTGCGTATCCAGGCTGAGGATGCCGTGCGTGGCGAAAAGCTGACCATGGACTATGATATGGTCATTCTTGCCACCGGCATGCGTCCCACCCTGGCAAACGACACACTGCCTCTCCCCCTCAAGCTTGATGAAGAAGGCTTCATTGCCGGTGGCGAGGAAGCAGGTATCTTTGCAGCCGGTTGTGCCCTCATGCCCCTTGACGTGACGCGTACTGCGCAGACCGGCACTGCCGCCGCCCTTAAGGCGGTGCAGCTTGTTGAAGGGAGGTAGGCGGCATGGCCAGCAAAATAGGTGTTTATTTTGATGCCGCCAATATTGGCGGCGGACTTGATATTGATGTTTTAGCAGCTGGTGTGCAGAGCAAATGGTCTTCCGAATGCCCTGTAGTCAAAGCCTTCCCCGTGCTGGCAGACAATGCCGACGCCATCCGCGCCGACATCGAGTCTGAAGGCCTGGACGGCGTTTTGATCGTGGGTCCTTCCCCGCGCCTGGATGTGACAATCTACCGTTTCCCCGTGCTCACAGAGTATGTCAACCTGCGCATGCACGCTGTGCTCTCCTATGAAGAGCCTGACGGCAGCCATCCTGCAGCCGGCGCCCCTGCTACTCCCCTGCTGCAGCAGATTGCCACAGACTACATCAACATGGGCGTGGTCAAACTGCTGAAGGGCAACCTTCCTGACTCTGCCGCCCTTGAGAATGGCGTGCACCGCATCCTCGTTGTCGGCGGCGGCTTTACCGGCCTGACTGCTGCCAACGAAGCTGCCAAGAGCGGCTACGAAGTTGTGCTTGTCGAAAAGACCGACAAGCTTGGCGGCGCATGCTTGAACATCCCCACCGCTTCCCCTCTGCACAGCCCCTGGGAAGACAAGGAAGCTGTTGACCTTCCCGGCCGCATCGCCCAGGTCAAGTCCAACTCCAAGATTAAGATTTTCATGTCCTCCACTGTCGCCAAGCTGGAAGGCCAGCCCGGCGAGTACAAAGTGACCCTGGCTACCCCCAAGGGCGAGGAAACCATGGAAGTGGGTTCCGCCGTTGTAGCCTGCGGCTGGACTGCTCTTGATCCCAAGTACCTTGAGAGCATGGGCCTTGGCGTCTCCCCCAAGGTTATGACTTCCGCCGAGTTCGGCAAGAAGTTCCTGGCCGGCGAGATCAACGCCCGCCGCATCGCCTTTGTTCTCGACACCACCATCGCCGAGAACGTGATGCTGAAGCAGGAGGCCGAAGAGAAGGCCGCCGCCGAGGCAGCAGCTGCCGCTGCAGCTGAAGCTCCCGCCGCTCCCGAAGAGGAAGGCGCCGAGAAGCCCGGCTATGTGAAGAAGAGCCTCGAGACCATCAACCACCTGCGCTACTCCAATGCAGTCAATGCAGTGGGCATGCTCCGCCTCGCCAACAGCGTGTGCGAGCAGAGCAACGACGTAACACAGTGCTACGTCCTGTATAAGGACATGGTTGTGCCCGGCATCCTGGAGCGCTTCTACAAGAAGATGCAGGACCGCCTCGGCCTCATGATGACCAAGGCTGAAGTGACCGGCATCGAGGACAAGGGCGAGTACGTAACAGTCAGCTGCGAGAAGACCCTGCTCGGCATGGACTTCGACCTTGACTGCGACCTGGTCGTCCTGCCCACCGGCCTGGTGCCTGTGTCCGCCAAGGAAGCCATCATGCAGTTCCAGTACCGCCAGGGACCTGAATTCCCTGACCTCGAGCTCTTCGACGGCTACCTGGATTCCAACTACATCTGCTTCCCCTATGAAACCCGTCGTACCGGCGTGTATGCAGCCGGCTGCGTGCGTCAGCCCATGACGCTGGACGGCTGCCTGCTTGATGCCCGCGGTGCAGTGCTCAAAGCCATTCAGGCCATTGAGTCTGCCGAGCACGGCGTCGCAGTGCACCCCCGTTCCGGCGACGCCACCTACCCGGTGTTCAACTTCGTCCGCTGCACCCAGTGCAAGCGCTGCACAGAGGAATGCCCCTTCGGCGCCCTGGACGACGATGAAAAGGGAACGCCCAAGCCGAATCCGGGCCGATGCCGCCGCTGCGGCACCTGCTTTGGCGCATGCCCCGAGCGTGTTATTTCCTTTGCCAACTACAACATCGACCAGATTGGCTCCATGATTCGTGAAGTCAATGTGCCCAAGGACTTTAAGACCGAGGGACCGCGCATTCTGATCCTGGCCTGCGAAAACGACGCATATCCTGCCCTGGATATGGCTGCCATGCAGGGACACACCTGGAGCCCCTATGTGCGCATCATCCCCGTGCGCTGCCTGGGTTCAGTGAACGCCATCTGGATTTCCGATGCTATGTCCAAGGGCTATGACGGCGTCATGCTCCTTGGCTGCAAATATGGTGACGACTATCAGTGCCACTTTGTGAAGGGCTCCGAACTTTGCGCCCGCCGCAAGGTGAATATCGCCGAAACACTCAACCGCCTTGGCGTCCAGCCTGAGCGCGTCGAGCTGTTCGAGCTGGCCATTGACGAAGCCGACCGCGTCACTGATATGATTGATGGCTTTGTTAAGACCATTGAAAAGATGGGTCCCAACCCGTTCAAGGCCATGTAGGAGGAAGGCAGAATGGCAAAAGTTACCCTTACGCCAGACTCTGGCTTTACCAGAGAACTTATGGAAGCGGGCGGGGAGTCACTGAAAAAATGCTATCAGTGTGCCACCTGCGCCGTGGCCTGCCCCATGGCCCCCGCCAACCAGCCATATCCCCGCAAGGAAATGGTGTGGGCTTCCTGGGGTCAGAAAGACAAGCTCATGAGCGATCCCGACATCTGGCTGTGCCACAACTGTGGCAACTGCGCTGAACTCTGCCCGCGCGGAGCAAAGCCTGCCGATGTCATGAGCGCCGCTCGCAATGTCGTTTACAAGAATCTTGTGGGTCCTGCCAAAATTGGCGAATGGATGAGCTCTCCCAAGGGACTGCCCTTCCTGTTCCTCATTCCCGCAGTCCTCTGGTTTGTGATCTGGGCCATCCGCGCAGCCTGCGTGGGCACCTGGTTCCCCACCAAAGAGGACGGCAGCATCGTGTTCGGCACCATCTTCTATGGTGACTACACCATCGACCCCATTTTCATGATCACCTTCTTTACGGCCGTGTACTTCCTGGTCAAGGGATGCATCAAGCTGTGGAAGGAATTTGGAAAGGGAACAGACAAGCTTCTTCAGCTTGGCGACAAGAAGCCCTGGTATGTGCACCTGGTGTGCATGCTGTGGGATGAAATCGGCACGCACAAGAAGTTTGAGGAGTGCGAAAGCGGTCCCAGAACCGGACAGCCTTCCAACTCCCGCAAGCTGGGCCATATGTGCATGATCATTGGCTTTGTGGCTCTGGCCTTTGTCACGGCTGTCGTGGCATTCGGCCACTGGGGCGGCAAAATTTTCCCGCTCATCGACATCCACACGCCCATGCATCTGTACAACCCCATCAAGCTTATTGCCAACGTGGGCGCCATCGCCCTGTTTGCTGGCCTCGTCGTGCTTACGCTCCGTCGTAGACGCCAGAATGGCAAGTTCTTCAGCTCCAACTACCATGACTGGTACCTGCTGGGGATCATCTGGGCTGTTGCCTTGACCGGCATGTTCGCCCAGCTCTTCCGTCTGGCTGAAGCAGTGCACTGCGCCTTCTTCGTGTACTACCTGCACCTGGTCTTTGTCTGGATGCTCTTTGCCTACCTCCCCTGGTCTAAGCTCGGGCATCTTGCGTACCGCACCACTGCGCTGCTCTACACGCGCATGTATGGCCGCGGCTAGCACAGACTCTGCTTACGACGTAATTCTCGAGCACATTCGAGGAGGAAACTACAATGTCTGATTCTGAACGTAAAATCTTCCCGATCGAGACTGTTGTTGCCCTGATCAACGGCAAGCAGGACGTCGATCTCAAAGAAATAGCCGGATATATCACCGGCAGGTCCATCGTCTGCGACAAAATGGCAGCCGCCGTGGCTCCCTTTGCCGCTGCATGGGTCTCTCGTCTGTATCCTGATATGACAGACGTGCTGTGGGACGAAAAGGCCGGCACCTGGGCTGCCTTCATTGCCCGCTGCAGCTACGTCCTGGGCAACAAGGTCTCCCTGCCTGCCATGGGCGGACCTCTCCAGGCTTCCTGCGCCGCTGTCCTTGACGCCATGACCGCCCAGCACGACGAGAACGTCGCCCTGAAGAAGCAGGTCGAGGAGCTGTCCGCCCAGGTTGAAGTCCTGAAGCCTCTCGAAGCAGAGCTGAAGGAAGCCACCACCCGTGCCGGCAAGCTTGAGGATCAGCTCAAGGACACCAAGAAGGACATGGGCGCCCTCCGCCGCCAGACCCTCGAATTCGACGGCAAGATCGCCGTGGACGAAAAGGGCCTGCAGGAAATCGTCAAGGACGCCATCAAGGCCAACCTGAAGACCATCAGGATTGGCGGCGGTGCAGCCGCCGGCGCAGCTGCCGGTGCTGCCGCTGATGCAGCCGACGATTTTGGCGGCTCCGCTCCTTCCGGAGATGAGTTTGGCTTTGGCGGCGGTTCAGGCGCACAGGACGAATTCGGTTTCTAGTGTCTGAACGCGGGGGACAGGAGCAAATCCTGTCCCTAGTGCACAAACTTGCATGATAATCCAGACGAGAGGTTGTTATGGCTAATTTGAAAGAAGAAGTTGAGGCTTTGCGCTCCATCGCTGCCGAGCTCACCGCTCAGGTGGAAGAACTGAAGCCTCTGGAAGGCAAACTTGCTGCCGCCCTGAAGACCATTGATGAACTCAACGCCACCGTTGCTGACCAGAAGAAAGAGCTGGGCACCCTGCGCGGCAAGGTCGCCGAATTCAAGGGCAAGACCGCCCTTGATGCCGAAGAGCTTGAAGAGCTCATCAAGGACACCATCAAGGAGTCCTTCAAGGACGTGAAAATCGCCATGCCCGGCATCGCCGGCGACGGCGGCGACATGGGCGCCGATGACTTCGCCGACGACGCTGCCGAGGGCGGCGCCGCTCCTTCCGGCGACGAGTTCGGCTTCAACGAAGGCGCTGCTAAGGATGAATTCGGCTTCTAAACCGGTTCTTTCCAGATAAAACAACATTGAGGCGATCCTGCAGACGCGGGGTCGCCTTTTTCCTTGCCTTTTTTTTGGCGCAGCTTATTTTTCATAGGGGCGGACGTCCCCTTTTGCGGCTGTTCCAGCCAGGTATCCTTTTCTGTCAGACCGGAGGCATGAATGACAACTGAACGAGCATTTAGTGAAGCTGAGATAAAGAACAGGCCTGCATCAATCATTGCGCCAGGGCAGATGGTGCGGACGATGTTTGAGCAGACCTTTGTCGATGAGGCGCAGGCCTGCAGGAGGCTGGGGCTGAGTGCCGAGGAGCTGAAGAATTTCTACGACGGGATGCATGCAGTGGACAGGGAGCTGGCTTTCAAGCTGAAGGAGGCGACGGGCTCTCCTGCCAGCTACTGGGAAAGCTTTGAGAAGCAGTACCGCCGCAGGCTTGCCAAATGGTATGAGAAGAATCCTGTTTAAGGACGCGCAGAACAAAAAACAAGCCCCCGTACATGCTGTACAGGGGCTTTTTGCTGTTTTGGGCATTCCTTACCAGGAATCGTAATGAGGAGGCCTCTCGTTGGCTATGAGGTCCTTCTCTGACAGCTCCTGCTTCTCGCGCACCGCTTCCAGAAGCTGGGCAAGGGCGGAAAAGCTTTTCTCTGCCTTTTCCTGCTGAAGCTGCAGATGGGTCAGATCGGAGTTCAGCTGCTCGACCTTGTGCTGCAGGAAGTAGTTGTCTTCCTCAAGCCGGGCAATTTTCTGCGCAGCGCCTTCCAGCTTGCTGCTGAGTGCTGCAAGCGTCTGCAGCAGAGCTGCCTCATCCTGTCCCTCTGCAAAGGCAGAAGACGGTTCCCCGCACAGCGTGCGGGTTTCCTGTTTAAATTCTGCGCTTCTTGTTTCCTGCTGGCTGGACATACGTACTGCTCGCGGCCTGACCAGAATTACTTGCTCTGAGGCGGCATGGGGGCTGTTACTGTCGGCAGCGGCTCGTGGGCCTGCCCCTGATGCATGCTCGATGGTGCAGGCGTCTGCTTGCCCTGGGCATGGCGGACCGTGAAGGCCATCCATTCCTCCAGGCTGATGCTGCCGTCCTTGTTGGTGTCGATGGCGTAGAAGGCCTGCTCCTTCATGTTGGGAAGGGCCTTCATGAATTCTTCCTTGGTAAGCTTGTTGTCGTGGTTGGCATCGGCTTTCTGGTAGAACTGCTCGGCACTCTTGCGGGCCTGTTCCTCAAGTTGTGCCTGGTCGCCGGAACCGGACTGCATGCCGGGCATGGCCATGGCAGGAGCAGCTGCAGCAAAAGAACACAGAGTCAGTGAGGCAAGGAGATAGTTCATATATGAGCTCCTATTCGGGAAGGCCTTTAATGAAGGTCTCAAGGCAGTCTGGATCGCCCTTTTTTGCGTCTTCTTCCCACAATAAGGCAGACCAGTAGAATGGTGAATCCATTTTAAGGCTCAGCTTGGCGTCGGCTGAAAACATCTTGACGCTTTTGGCTGCGTAGCTGCGCAGCTCCTCAGAGGCGTTCTTGAGATAGGCATGCGCCTCGTATTCAAGGACGACCATCTTTTCGGCCTTCTTGCGCATGAGTTTGCAGTAGGTTTCAGAGTCTCCTGCTTCCAATGCTTCCAGAGCCTTTGCCTCATAGGACATGACCTCGTCATGGAAGGCGGTGAGAAATTCTTTGAAGGTGTTGTATTCAGGCATGGCGTACTCTCAAATCTTTCCGACAAAGAACCCCACCATGCGGTGGGGTTCTTAAAAAACTGGATTAGTCCCAGCGGCGCCTGTCATCGATAGGACGTATCTGGGGAGGCAGGGTGCCGGGCGTCAAGATGGACAGCTGCGGGCGCAGCTTGATCTTCTCGCGGAACTGATGGAGCAGCTCGTCCTCGCGGTTGAACTCGCTGGCCTCGATGTTGAGGGTCATTTCGTCAATTCCATCGGGGTTGGTCACGACAATCTGCCAGCGCTTGATTTCCTCAAAGTGGCTTAAGACCTGCTCAACCTGGTGGGGGTAGACGAACATGCCCATGATGCGGGCGGTGGTGTCCACGCGGCCGACGATGTTGCCGAGCCTGGGGCTTGTCCTGCCGCAGGGGCAGGGCGTCCTGTCGATGTAGGAGAGGTCGCCGGTGGCCAGGCGGATCAGGGGGTAGGTCTTGTTGAAGGCAGTGACGACGATTTCGCCGATTTCACCGTCCTTCAGCGGGATGCCGGTGTCGGGATGGCAGATTTCAACGTAGCAGCGGTTGGCTATGTGCAGGCCGGTCTTGTGGTAGCATTCATAGCCTATGCAGCCCACGTCGGCGGTGCCGTAGCCCTGGCGCATAATGATGTCGTACTTCTTTTCCAGCTGGTTGCGCATCCTTTCGGAAAGGCGCTCGCCGGTGACAAAGCCGACTTCAAGGTAGAGGTCCTTGCGCAGGTTGAGGCCTTTTTCCTCGGTCTTCTGGGCCAGGTGCATCAGGAAGCTGGGGGTGCCGACGTAGCCGGAGACGCGCAACTTCTGCATGATGTCGAGCTGGGTTGCGGCTTCTGTGGGTCCGGCAGGAATGACGGAGCAGCCAAGGTTGCGCAGGGGTTCTTCAAACATGAGGCCGGCAGGGGTCAGCTGGTAGTTCAGGGTGTTCTGAACGATGTCGCCGGGACGAAAGCCGACAGAGTAGAAGGCTTCTGTGTAGCCCCAGTAGTCCTCGGTTCTGTCCTCGGGATCGAAGATGGGTCCGGGAGACAGGAAGATGCGCTTGAGATCGCCCAGGTCCTTGGTCAGAAGACCGCCCAGCCTTGGTCCCATGGACTGCAGGAAGATGAGCTCCTTCTTCTTAAGGATCGGGATGTGCTTGATGTCGGACAGCGTCTTGAATTTGTCGACGCTGAACTGGGCGCGGTCAAAGCGCTTCTTCACGTCTTCAGAGTAGCGGTAGGCGTAGACGAGAAGATCCTTTAGCTGAATGAGATAGTATTGCTTGCGCTCATTGGCATCCAGCACTTCACGGCGACTGTAAATACCTTCAGTACGATCTTTACGTGTCATGAAAAATTTGTCTCCGGACTCACCCGGGGCTGCCGGGAGTTAGAACAGGCATTCATACCCAGAGAATGCGTTTAAAGGAAAAGACCTCCGCGAGCTGGGCAGTCAGACTGCTATGGGTAACAGCACCGGAGGCTATGCATGTGACAAGTTTGAAGAATACTATAAAAAAAAGGACATGAGAAAGCAATAGCGTATTTGTCAGCCGGCACTTTGTCCTCTTCAGCCTGCGCGTTCTTTCTGCCTGGCAGCCTGCCGCATAAGGCGCAGCTGGCGCATGCGCATGAAGGTGAAGAGAGGCTGGGCGCCAAAGGCGTTGGCAAGCACAAAGGTCAGGAAGCTGACCATGAGCAGGGCAGGCAGCATGGTCCACTCTGCCGTCGTTTCGGCAATGAGGAAGGCTGCTGTAAGCGGGGCGCGTATGCAGCCTGAGAAGAAGGCCGCCATGCCCAGGGGGATGAGCACCTGCCCCGGGACGGGGTAGGACAAAAGCTCCAGGACGGAGGAGAGGACGGCGCCTGAAAGCGCGCCTGCAAAAAGCAGGGGCAGGATGAGCCCGCCGGGAGCATAGGAGGCGCCTGAGATCACATTGAAGAGGAATTTGACTGCAAAGAGGACTAGCAGGACGTTCATGGGCGGACATTGCCTGGTCAGCTCAAAGACCGTCGGTCCAAGCCCGTCCAAAACGGCAGGAAAGACCAGAAGCAGCACAAAGCCGATGCTGAAGGCTATTGCAAAGCGTGCGGGCTGGGAGAGATAGCGGTCGCCCAAGTAGGACAGCCGCCTGATGCCGGCAAGGTAGAGGCAGCAGAGGACGGCGTCTGCAAGGCTTATGCAGGGGACAAGAAGGAGTTCTGCAGGAGAGAGAGGGTTGAGCTGCAGGCTCCCTGCCAGGGGAAAGACCGGCTCCAGGTCCAGAAGATACGTTGTCGTAAGCCAGGAAGAGCCTGCGCAGAGCCCCATGAAGAGCAGGTGCGGCAGGCTGAAAATTGTGCGCAGCTCCTCAAAGGCAAAAAAGATGCCAGCCAAAGGTGCGCCAAAGCAGGCTGTCAGGCCGGCAACGGCGCCGCCTGTCAAAAACCTGGGGCGCAGGCTGTCATGCCACAGGCTGCCGACGCCGCAGCCGATGGCTGCCCCCATCTGGATGCTTGGCGCAGCACGCCCCAGCGACAGGCAGCCGCACATGCTTGCCAGCGTCCCTATGAACTTGCAGCACAATACCTTGAGCCAGGGCATGGGCAGAAGGTTCCTCAAGGCCAGCTCCAGCTGCGGGATGCCGCTTCCGCCTGCCAGCGGCTCCCTGCGCACGCAGAAGTAGGCAGTCAGGCCGCAGATGGCGATGAAGAGGGCTGCAAGAGCGCATCTGAGCAGGGAAGGCCCTGCGTCCAGATAGAGTGTGCAGAGCAGGCTGTTGGCATGGGTGTAGATGAGGCGCAGGGCGCCTATGACAAGGCCTGTCAGAAGACCTGTGGTCAAAGCCTCGGCAAACAGGCGCAAAGACCCGGCAGAAGCCAGGTCCGCCGGCTCAAGGTAGGAGGGAAGCTGTCTTTTGGGTGCTGGCATGAAGGGCAAGGGGGAGAAGACGTGCTGCAGATCGCAGTGCGTGCGGCTGAAGTGTGGAAACAGGCATCGTGCGGCACGTTGTCAAGGGGTGCGGCGTATATGCAGCGGCAGGGAGGCTGCGCGCCCCCTGTCGTCCACGCAGCGCACAGTATAGTCCCCAGGCAGGATTTCCTGCACCAGGATCTGGCCTGGCTTTGTGGTGCCCAGAAGCTCGCTTCCGACAAACCAGGTCATGCTGCGGCTCTCGGCATCGCCGTGGGCCTGCAGGGCAAGGGAGCAGGTCTTCTTCCCTGAGCGGGCGTAGTAGGTGATCCCTTTTTTGGGCTGGATGATGCGCGGTCCCTGGGCGCGGCTGTCATCCACCCTGGGGCAGTTTTCTGCCAGGGGCGGAGGCGCAGGCAGGACTATGCCCGCCCTGGCGTAGAGCTGGGACAATTCAGTCGGCCAGAACTCGGCGACGCGCAGCTCGCTGACGCCGTCGTCGGGCGTGCAGGAGCGCTGTCCTGTTTTGGTGTTGATGAGCACCTTTCTCAGGATGCCTGTCTCCTTGACCGGCGAAACGCCGGGGATGAACCAGGTTGTCGTCTGCTTTGCAGGATCCGGGCAGAGTTCGGTCTCCACGTCGCCTGTGGCTGCGCAGACGGGGATGGCTTTGATGTTGAGCGTTTTTGAGGGCTCGCTCAAGGGATCTGTGCGGACAAACCTGGCTGCCAGGGCGCGGCTGATGTCGCGGAAGACCGGCAGGGCTGCCTGGGCGCCCACCAGCAGGGGATTTGCGGTGTTGTCAAAATTGCCAAACCAGACGCAGAGCACGTAGGGGCCGACGACGCCGCAGGTCCAGGCATCGCGCATCCCGTTGGAGGTCCCTGTCTTGAGGCGCAGGGGGAGGAGCAGCCCGTTGGCGCAGGCGACGCTGTTTTCTGCATCCGTGCTTTTGAGCATGTCCAGGACGAGGTAGGCTGCCTCCGGCGAGAGCAGGCTTTGGGCTTCCTGCCCTCTGCCCTGAGGGGAGAGGGTGTAGGCAAGCGGCTTCCACGTCCCGCCGTCGGCAAGCATGCAGTAGAGGGCTGCAAGCTCGCGCATGGTGACTTCAGCGCCGCCCAGGACGAGGCTTAGGCCGTAGTGCTCCTCGGTGAAGTCAAAGAGCACGCCGGCCTGCTTGAGGAAGCCGTAGAGGCCCGGGCTTTTCAGCTGGTTGGCAAGGGTGATGGCGGGCACGTTGCGGGAGAGGCGCAGGGCCCTGTCTGCCGGGAGCGGTCCCTGGAAGGTGCCGTCAAAGTTTCCCGGATCGTAGCCGGCAAAGGATCGCGGCAGATCGATGACCAGGGATTTGGGGTGGATGAGCCCCTGGTCCAGAGCCAGCCCGTAGATGAAGGGCTTGAGGGTTGAGCCTGGGGATCGGCGTATATTGGTGCCGTCAATCTGGCCGCTGACCTTTTTGCTGAAGAAGTCGGCAGAGCCCGTCAGGGCGACCACCTCGCGGCTTGGCCAGTGGACGAGCATGGCCGCCCCGTTGCCCAGGCCGACGGCAGCCCTTCTTGAGCAGGCCTGCCGCATCTGCTGCTCAAGCAGCTTCTGCAGCCGCAGGTCGATGGTGCTTTTGACAGCGCCTTTTCCTTTTTCGCTTGCCAGCAGTTCAGCGGCAAGGTGCGGCGCCTCAAAGGGAAGCTCCTTTGGCGAGTGCACCCGCAGGCTGGAAGATCCTGCCGGAATGGCTGAGGGCGTTTCCTGCTCAACCAGTGCCTGCAGGCGTGATGCCGCCTGCAAAAACGCCTTGTTGTCAGGGGAGGGCATGCGCTGGACCGGGTTCTGCGGCACAGGGATGAGCGAGATGAGCTCCGACTGCGTCAGCCTGGCAACTTCCTTGTGGTAGTAGATGAGGGCGGCCGTGCCCAGCCCTTCGACGTTGCCGCCATAGGGGGCGAGGTTGAAGTAGGCCTCAAGGATTTCTTCTTTTGGATGGTGGGCTTCGACGCGCAGCGCCCAGAGAATCTGCCGTATCTTGTCCTGGACGGATCCTGTCCGCAGCCCCAGCCGCAGGCGCACTATCTGCATGGTCAGCGTGGAGCCGCCCATGCGCCTGCCGCCGCAGAGCATGGCAAAGCAGGAGCGCAAGATGGCAAACGGATTGACGCCGGGGTGCGACCAGAAGGCTTTGTCCTCATAGCGCAGGACGGACGCCATGGCCTCGGAGGGAATTTCCGCCAGGGTTATCTTCAGCCTGTAGCGCCCGTCGTCAGCAAGCCCCAGGCGCAGGGGGCGTCCTGTCCTGTCTGTGCAGAGCGTGGAAAAGGACACGCCCTCCAATGGCGCAGGGCAGGGCTGGGCAATCCATATTGCAAGGGCAAGGACGCTGCACAGCACAAGTCCGGCGGCAATGGTCAGGAACGTTTTTTTTGAGCGCTTCACCTGGCAGCCCCCATACGGGGTTCATGAGGCGCTGCTGCGAAAAAGGCTTTGCCTTCACCGCAGCAGCGCAAGGGCATGCGTAAACTAGCGGGGTGTCACAGTGATGCGTCCGCCGGACTGCGAGGCATTGACGGACGGCTCATACATGGACTCGGCCGTTACTGCCGGCACCTGGAAGCTGCCGGCAATGAGGGCCCTGACGCGGTAGGTCAGCAGGACGGGGCTGGTGTCCGTCGAGGTGAAGAAGAGCCAGCGGTCTTCCCGGCGCTCGTTGTGCGTCACCTGCTGGGGACGGATGATGCCTTCCTGCGTCAGCATTGGCTCAAAGCAGCCGGGCAGAAGATCCACGACGGCCACGTTGTTGAGGGGCTGGTCAGAGCGGACGCTGATTTCCACGGTGAGGATGTCGCCCTCCTTGACCTCCTGCACTTCCACGCCCTGCGTGTTGAGGTAGCGGCGCTTGACTTCCATGCCGTTGGCATAGCTTTGCGCAGGCCCTCGGTCATAGCCCGTCACGCGCAGGTGCCAGAGCATACTGCTGCTTCCGCTGGGGGCTGAGACCGCAAAGCGGCGGCAGCTGGGGGCGCTGAGCATGTCCATGCCCTTGGCGTTTCTGGAGACGGTGAGGGAGGAGCCGCCGGAGTCTTTTGCGTACTCAAGGCACTTGATGTCGGCTTCCCTGCCGCCGTTGTCCTGTCCGGGCTCCGGCATGCCGCCCAGGAGGGCGCGGCTGGTGAGCGCCATGGCCGTAGTGCTGGCGGTGGGCCTGAAGGCTCTTTCCAGTGCATCGGACATGTCCATGCTTCCATCAACTTTGCCCTGCCAGCGGGGCAGGGAGCGGATGTAGCAGTGCAGGGCGCAGGCAGCATCCGGACTGAAGTAGTCGCCGGTGACGAAGTCCGAGTAGGCAAGCGTCTGGGGCATCAGCCTGACGGCGGTTTTTTCCTCGCGCAGCATGGCGTAGCAGTCAGCCAGAAGCGTGGCTGCTATGTCTCTGGTCCAGAAGCTGCCGCGTGAGGCAAGCCAGGAATAAACCCTCTCGATGTCCTGGGTGACTATTGAGCCTGAACGGGTCAGCACCCAGCAGGCATAGGCCTTGAGGCGGGCATCCTGCAGGTTTGTCGTCTCCCTGCAGGCAAAGTTGGACAGGCAGTTCTTGACATTCTGCAGCAGATCCTGCGGCACTGTCCGGCCGTTTTCAATCATGGTGACCAAAAAGTCTGCGGCATAAATGGTGACGAAGGGATCGGCCTCGCCGCCTGCCCAGAGGGAGGCGCCCTCCCAGGTGAGGGAGGAGGAAAGCTGCGCCAGCGCGCTGCTCAGGGTCTGCTCGTCTCTTTCCCTGCGCTTGTCTGCGGACAGGTTGGCGTCGGCAAGGAGCAGCTTTTCAAGCTCGGGCCTTTTGCCGGCGGCAATGACGGGGAAGGCCTTGCTGATCTGCTGCTCGGTGCAGCCGAAGGGATAGTCGCGCAGCCTGGCTGCCAGGGACCTGTAGGCGGCAACAGGAGCCGCAGAGACGGTGAGCAGGGTTTCTGCACTTTCCTTGTAGATGTCCCTGTTGACGTCAACCATGGTTTTGGCTGTGACGTATCCCTGCTGCTCTGTTGTCAGCAGCGTGCCTGCCGGACGGATGGAGAGGCTCTGCTCCCTGGTGGACAGCGATTTGCCGTCCTTGTCTGAGGCAAGGCGCGCCGTGAAGGTCACTGAGGCAGAGCCGAGCTCGTCCTTGCAGCGCAGGGTGAAGGGGATGGTTGCCTCGGCATTTTCATCGACGTTGACGGTGTATTCGGTGCTTTGTCCGGAAGCAGCCTCAAGCGTCGCCTTGTCTGGCTTGATGGTGACGACCACAGGGACGTTCTTGCCGCTGCCGGCTATGGTGTTGGCTATCGTTATGGCACCTGAGAAGGTGTCGCCCGGCAGGGCCGCCAGAGGCAGCAGCGGGCGCAGCAGGAGGGATCCGCGCACCTTGACGCTGGCAGCAGAGGATCCTGCCGTCAGCAGCTCCTTTTCAGAGGAGCCGACTGCCATGACGCGGATGCGCCCTGACAGGTAGGAAGGAACGGGGATGCGGATGCTGACAGGAGTTTCTGACACGTCCACAAGCCCCAGCCAGCGGGCAAAGGGCGGCTCTGAGCGGCGCTTGAAGGGGTTGAGGAAGCGTCCGCCGCCAAGGCCCATGTCGCCGCCGAAGGCGGAGATCCTGCCGGCAAGCTGCTTGGTGTCCGGCATGAGCAGGTCAAGGGCCTGCTTGGTTACGACGTCCAGCGCCCTGTTGCTCAACAGATCCTTCAGCGGATTGGGCGTGGCAAAGGAGGTGAGGGAGAGAATGCCCTCATCCACGGCGAAGAGCAGCACCTTGCCGCTTCGCTTGGCCGACACCTGCACCTCAAGATCCGATCCCGGCAGCACGCTTTCAGGCGTCTTGAGAGTCACCTGCATGTTGCGCTTCTGGTAGCCTGAGGTGAAGGGCTGGGCTGCATAGACGTGCGGCTTCAAGTAGACGGCGTCGGAGGATGCTGCGCGCATGAAAAGGACGTTGACGTAGCCCTGCCCCTCAAAGGAGGCAGGAATGGTGATTTTCTGGACGGACTCGCCTGCCTTGCAGGAAAACCAGGTGCTGGCCACGACCTTTTCGCGTTCTATGGTGACAAGGCCCGTTCCGTCGTAGGGAGCGTTGAGCTGCAGGGTTATTGTCTGCCCGGGCTCATAGTTTTCCTTGTCCAGCTTGAGCTGCAGGTTGCAGTCCTGGAGGGAGAAGGAAGAGGAGGAGGCAGAGTCTGCCAGCTGCAGCGTCCTGCCGGCTACGGTGTAGGGAACGGAGAGCAGGACTTCGCCGCTTGTCCCCTTGAGCGTCAGCAGGTAGTCGCCGGGCGTCTTGGTGTCCAGGACGATCTTGGTGCCGTCGGGCTGGACGCTGACCTGGCTTGTCGTGAGCGGCTTGTCCAGCGGGGTGGCCTCATAGCGGAAGGCGCCGGTGTTGTCGCGCACCAGGGTGTTGACGTAGGTGCGCTCTGAGACGGTGCAGGTTACGCCCTCAAGCTTGATGGGCTTCAGGGTGTTGTCCACGGCCACGATGCTTAGAGAGCAGGGCGTATTCGGCTGCAGGCTCTCCAAAGTGTTCGCCTGCTCTGTGGTGCGGTAGCCCACCACAAAGCTCAGCGGCGAGAAGAGGGCGTTTATCTGGCGGGTGACGGCACGTCCGCCTGCTGCTTCAAAGCCCTCGACGCGGAGTATGCCGCGGAAGGTGCCCTGAACGGCGTCAGTGGGCAGGGGGAGGCTGGCCTTGCCGTCGTTGTCTGTGGAGAGCAGGGGCAGGGAGATCTCCCTGGCATCCGTGGCGAGGCTCGGGTCAAAGAAGGTGTAGCCTGCAAACTCGGGGAAGGAGAGCTTTGCCGGATTTATCAGGAACTTGGAGCGCAGGCTGTGCTGCCTTGCAGGCTCCCCGTAGAGGGTGCGGAGCGACAGGGCCGCCTGCACGCTGCCGCTGGTCTTAATCCAGCCCTTGCCGGCATCGGGCGTCAGGGCGGCGGCCAGCGCCAGGGTGTCGGGCTCAAATTCCTCTACGCGCACCTGGCAGGTGCCAAGCACGGGTCCGTTGTCGTTTTTGTCCTTTACACGGACATCAAACTGGTAGGGACCGGTGGCGCAGGTCTCAGGGGATTTCCAGGAGGCTTCTGCCAGGGCGGGGTTGCCGGTCAGGGGCGCTCTGTGGACGACGCGTCCTGTCGGGTCCGTGATGACCGCTTCCAGGGGCAGGGAGGCAGCCAGGGGCTGCCAGTCGAAGCGGCGGACCATAATGCCGAAATGCAGGGTTTCGCCGGGCATGTACATGCCGCGCTCAGAAAAGACGGAGGCTGAAAGGCCGGCGCCTGCGCTGTGGCGTCCTTCAACGGCAAAAGAGCCGTAGTCCAGGCTGCGGGAGCGGTCCTTGAGGGAGATCCAGGCAAAGGACTGGGGATTGTCGCTTTTGGAAGCTACGACGGCAACGGGTTCGTTTTCGCCTTCATAGCCGTTGGCGGCTGCCAGGTGCGCACAGCCCTGGTCATCGGCTGCTGCCGTGTGGAGCGTCTGCCCGTTGCGGGCGAGAAGCTGGACCTGCGCACCCTTGACTGGCTGGCCGGTTGCCAGGTCCTGCACATAGGCCAGGCGGCAGCCGTCGGCTTCCTCCTTGATGGTGAGCCCGATGTTGGTGACGAGGATGATCTTTGAGACAGAGACGGCCTGCTTGCCGTTCTTCATGCCTTTCAGCTCAAGCTTGATGAGTCCGGAGGTCTTGTTCAGCCCCTTGAGCAGCTCAGGCATGGAGAGGATGGGGAAGGACGCCGTGTTGGCATCCTTGCAGGCGACAGGCATGGTGCCTGACGTGCTTTTGGCCTGCAGATCAATCGTGCCCTCAGGCTCCCAGTCCTCCAGCGTATCGGTGGAAAAGCCGTGGTTTGCGGCAAACATGGCCAGGAAGGGCGTCTGGATGCTGCGGATTTTCCAGTTCAGGGAATCAATGCCGATGCTGTGCAGGGCAATCCTGCCGGAGCCGCTCAAATTGAGGATGTTGCCAGGCTGCAGGAAGGACAGCTCGGCATCTGCGGGAGGACACTTGAGTGTTTGCCGGAGGCCGCAGCTGGTCTTCAGTCCGCTGACCGAGGTCAGACCTTCTTCTATATGAACAATCATGCAGCGCTCTTTTTGCAGCGGCACTGCGAAGCGTATGGTGTCGGATGGATCTGCAGAGGAGAGGAGAACAGGGCTGAGAGGCTTGCTGCCCAGGATATCCTTTTCCGTCAGGCCTGGGACTTTAGTCCAGTCTGTAGGCTCTGTGGCGCCTGGTTCCAGTTTTTCAGGGAGCTCAAGCAGATGGAGCTTGCTGAGCAGCTTCTTGGGAGCGACGCGCAGGCTGGTTTTGACA